>NZ_JANIID010000006.1:0-297777 GCF_024519335.1 Streptomyces telluris | reverse complement strand
CGCACCTCCTGCAGCAACGGCTGCGACGCAGGCGGCACAGCGGAGGCCGCCGACTCCGCGGGGCGGGGCACCTCCTGCAGCAACGGCACGTGCACCTGCGGACCGCCCGCGAAACCGGCCTCCGGCACCGGCCGGACCGGTTGCGGCCCGGCGGGTCGTACTTCCTGCAGCAGCGGCTGCTGGTGCGCCGGGGCGGAGCCCGGCTGCTCCGCCGGGCGGGGCACCTCCTGCAGCAACGGCACGTGCACCTGCGGCCCCGCCGCGAACCCTGCCTCCGCCGCCGAGCGGACCGGCTCCGGCCCGGGGGCCGGGGCTTCCCGCAGCAACCCCTGCGGCGCAGGCCGCACGGCGGAAGCCGCCGGCTCCGCCGGGCGGGAGGCTTCCCGCAGCGGCTGCGCGGCGGGCGGCGCCGGGCTCGGTGCTTCCCGCAGCGGCGGCTGTTGCGGCCGCTGCAGCCCCGTGGGTGCCTGCTCCGGCGTCGGGCGCTGGGGGCCGGGCGGGGGCATGTGCGGCGGCAGGGGCTGCTGCGCCTGTTCCAGGGGTGGCCTCGGTGCCTGACCCGGCGCGGTGCGCGGCCCGCCGGGGGCCGCGTCCCGCGCCGCACCGCGCCCGCCGGTATCCCGTGTCTCGCCCCGCTCCCCCTCCGGCAGCCGCAGCCGCGCCAGGCCGCAGCGGACGTACGGCGTGACGAACGGCAGCCGCAGTTCGCCGCCGCTGGTCCACAGGCCGGCGCCGACCAGCCACCCGGCGGGCGCCGGGAACTGCTGGAGCTGTTTCCCGGCGGGGCGCCACACGCCGACCCAGCTGCCGGTGGCGCCCTCGACCCGGAAGGCCACCGCGCACCCTTCGGGGGTGAGCTCCTGCCCGGGCTGGGCGGCGAAGGGGGTGAGCGCGGCGCCCGCGGGCCGCAGGCACTCGGGGAAGCGCACGGGGCGGGCGGAGCCGAGCACGCCCCACCCGAGCCGGTCCTGGCCGGGCGCGTCGGACCGTACGAGCAGCAGGCCGCTGTACGGGTCGGCGAGCAGCAGCCGGTCGTCGCTCTCCTCGGTGATCTGCAGCAGGGGGCTGGTCTCGCCGCCGCGCTCCAGGTCCACGACGACGGTCTTGGTGCGGCCGTCCAGCTCGCGGTCGAGGGCCAGCAGCCGGCCCGTGCGGTCGAGCCAGGCGCCGCCGGCGCAGCGGCCCGGCACCTCGACGACCCGCTCGGGCCCGAAGGAGCCGCCGTGCAGCCGCCACAGCGCGGTGGTCCGCTCCTCGTGCACGAGCCCGTAGACGGCGGCGCCGCCCGGCGCGGGGGGCAGCAGGGTCAGCCGGGCGCACTCGACGGCGCCGACGGCCAGCTCCCCGGTGCCGGGGCCGGTGGGATAGAGCAGCGAGAGGGTGTGCCGCTCGGCGACGCGGCGACGGATGAGGACCCGCCCGTCGGCGAGCGGCTGCACTTCGCTGTCGGGCTCCTCGGGCTGGCTGCCGGGCAGCGGCACGGCGTAGGGCTCGGGGCCGTCGAGCGTCCAGCGCTCGGGGAACCAGCCGCCCGTGCCGCCGTCGAGGGCCAGCCGGGCGGCGTACGAGCCGTTCGCCGTGACCGTGAACGCCGCGCGTCTCATGTCCATCGAGCCATTCCGCGGGGTGCTCTGTGGAGTGCTCTGGGGGGCACAGACCGTCATGAGAAACGTCACCTCCGGCACTGAACGTAGTTATCGCACTTCCAGCCGAACAATGAGAGTCGGCCCGCTTCACGCGTAAGGGTGGCTCTTGTCCGATTCGCCTGAAGGCCGCGCGGAGGCTGTGCTTCACGCGTTCACACCGTCACGTAAGGTAAGGCGTGCCTAAGTAGTCGCGGGGGGTGGCTGAAAAGGCCCCCTTGACCACCCGCCGGCCCCGACGGCCGGCCGGACCGACATGGAGTACGTGATGTCCCTTCGTCGCCGCGGCACCGCCGCAGTCGCCCTGTCCATAGCCGCCGCGCTCTCCCTGGCGGCGTGCGGGTCGTCGAAGGACGGCGGCGACAAGGACGCCGCCGGCAAGGACGGCGGCAGCGGCTCGAAGGCCGTGGCCCAGGGCGGCAAGGACTTCGGCAAGGCCGCCGAGGAGACCGCGAAGATGGGCACGGACGCCGCGCCCGGCCAGTTCCCCCGCACCATCACGCACGCGCTGGGCAAGACCGAGCTCAAGGAGCGCCCGAAGCGCGTCGTCGTCCTCGACGTCGGCGAGCTCGACAACGTGGTCTCGCTCGGCCTCCAGCCGGTCGGCTGGGCCCCCAGCGAGGGCAGCCAGGAGCTTCCGGAGTACCTGAAGAAGGACGCCGGCGACCCGAAGAACGTCGGCACGATCAACAACCTCAACCTCGAGGCCATCAACGAGCTCAAGCCGGACCTGATCCTCGGCAGCAAGCTGCGCGCGGAGAAGAACTACAAGGACCTCGCCAAGATCGCCCCGACCGTGTTCTCCCTCCGCCCGGGCTTCACGTGGAAGGAGAACTACCTCCTCAACGCGGCCGCGCTCGACAAGACCGCCGAGGCGAAGAAGAACCTCGACGCGTACACGGCCAAGGCGAAGAAGCTGGGCGAGGACCTCGGCGAGAACAAGCCCACCATCTCGATGGTCCGCTACCTGCCGCAGTTCACCCGCCTGTACGCCGGGCAGTCCTTCATCGGCACGATCCTCAAGGACGCCGGCCTGCCGCGCCCGAAGAACCAGCAGGCCGACAAGCTCGCCGTGGAGATCTCCCCGGAGCAGATCGACCAGGCCGACGGCGACTGGATCTTCACCGGCGTCTACGGCGCACCGGACAAGACCAAGCGCGAGGCCGCCGAGGGCAACCCGCTGTGGAAGAGCCTGAAGGCGGTCAAGGAGGACCGGGCCAAGGACGTCAAGGACGAGACCTGGTACCTGGGCCTGGGCGTCACGGCCGCCAACAGCGTCCTCGACGACCTCCGCGGCTTCCTCGTGAAGTAGCCGGGCGACGCGGCGGGCGCCCCGGCGGGGCGCCCGCCCGGAACCCCGGCATGGCCATGCACTGAGCGATGGCCGCGCGGGCACGGCGGACAGGTAGCCTTTCCTCCGTGCCCGCACTGTCTGAAGTCATCGCCGCCCTCGACGCCCTCTGGCCCCCCGAGCGGGCCGAGCAGTGGGATGCCGTCGGCACGGTCTGCGGCGACCCCGGCGCCCCGGTCACCCGGGTCCTGTTCGCGGTCGACCCCGTCCAGGAGGTCGTCGAGGAGGCCGTGCAGCTCGGCGCCGGCCTGCTGGTCACGCACCACCCGCTCTACCTGCGCGGCACGACCACCGTCGCGGCCTCGACCTTCAAGGGCCGGGCCGTGCACACGCTGATCAAGAACGACATCGCGCTGCACGTCGCGCACACCAACGCCGACCGCGCCGACCCGGGCGTCTCCGACGCCCTCGCCGGCGCGCTCGACCTGCGCGTCACCGGCCCGCTCGTGCCCGACCCGGACGACCCCGCGGGCCGCCGCGGCCTCGGCCGCGTCTGCGAGCTCGACCCGCCCATGGACCTGGCCGCGTTCGCCGAGCACGCCGCCAAGCGGCTGCCCGCCACGGCCCAGGGCGTCCGGGTCGCCGGCGACCCCGCGCGCACCATCCGCACCGTCGCGGTCTGCGGCGGCTCCGGCGACTCCCTCTTCGACGCGGTGCGGGCCGCCGGCGTGGACGCCTACGTCACCGCCGACCTGCGCCACCACCCCGCGTCCGAGGCCCAGCAGCACAGCCCGCTGGCGCTGGTCGACGCGGCGCACTGGGCCACCGAGTGGCCCTGGGCCGAGCAGGCGGCCGCCCAGCTGGACGAGATCTCCGACCGGCACGGCTGGGGCCTGCGCACCCACGTCTCGAAGATCGTCACCGACCCCTGGACCGCCCACGCGGCGTCCTCCACTCACAACCACTAACAGGAGCCCCCAACTGAACGCCGCGCCCGCCGACCAGATCCGCCTCCTCGACCTCCAGGCGCTGGACACCCGCCTCGGCCAGCTCGCCCACAAGCGCCGGAGCCTGCCCGAGCACGCCGAGATCGCCGCCCTCGAGGCCGACCTCACCCAGCACCGCGACCTCCTCGTCGCCGCGCAGACCGAGGAGAGCGACACCGCCCGCGAGCAGACCAAGGCCGAGCAGGACGTCGACCAGGTCCGCCAGCGCGCCGCCCGTGACCAGCAGCGCCTGGACACCGGCGTCGGCATGTCCGCCAAGGACCTGGAGAACCTGCAGCGCGAGGTGGCCTCGCTCGCCAAGCGCCAGGGCGACCTGGAGGACGTCGTCCTCGAGGTCATGGAGCGCCGCGAGTCCGCGCAGGAGCGGGTCACCGAGCTGACCGCCCGCGTCGAGTCCGTCCAGGCCAAGGTCAACGACGCCGCCGCGCGCCGCGACGCCGCCGTCGCCGAGATCGACGCCGAGGCCGCCTCGGTCACCAAGGAGCGCGAGATCGTCTCCGGGTCCGTCCCGGCCGACCTGCTCAAGCTCTACGACCGGCTGCGGGAGAAGCAGGGCGGCATCGGCGCGGCGCGCCTGAACCAGCGCCGCTGCGAGGGCTGCCGCCTGGAGCTGGACATCACCGAGCTCAACGAGGTCCGCGCCGCCGCGCCGGACCAGGTCGTCCGCTGCGAGAACTGCAGCCGCATCCTGGTCCGCACCTCCGAGTCCGGCCTGTAAGCCCCGTGGCCCCTCGCTTCATCGTCGAGGCGGACGGCGGTTCCCGGGGCAACCCGGGCCCCGCCGGCTACGGCGCCGTCGTGCTGGACGCGGCGACCGGCGAAGCGCTCGCCGAGGCCGCCGAGTACATCGGCACGGCCACGAACAACGTCGCCGAGTACCGGGGGCTCATCGCCGGCCTGGAGGCCGCGAAGGCCCTCGACCCCGGTGCCGGGGTGCTGGTCCGGATGGACTCCAAGCTCGTCGTGGAGCAGATGTCGGGCCGCTGGAAGATCAAGCACCCGGACATGCGGCCGCTCGCCGCCCGGGCGCGCGCGCTCTTCCCCGCGGGGCAGGTCGCGTACGAGTGGATCCCGCGCGAGCAGAACAAGCACGCGGACCGGCTCGCCAACGAGGCCATGGACGCGGGCAAGGCGGGCCGCCAGTGGGACGCGGGCGCCTCCGCGGCGGCGTTCGCGGAGCGTACGGCCGCGCGCACGGCCCCGCGTGCGGCGGAGCCCGTGGCGGAGCCGCTGGAGGAGCCCAAGGCCGCTCCCGTCGGCTGGGCCGCCCCCGCCGACCTCGGGGCGCCGACCACCTTCGTGCTGCTGCGGCACGGCGAGACGGCCCTCACTCCGCAGAAGCGATTCTCCGGCAGTGGCGGCAGCGACCCGGAACTCTCGCCCGCAGGCCTCCGCCAGGCCGAGCACACGGCCGCGGCGCTCGCCGCGCGCGGCACGATCCAGGCCATCGTCTCCTCCCCCATGCGGCGCTGCCGCGAGACCGCGGCCGCCGCGGCCGCGCGCCTGGGCCTGGAGGTGCGCGTCGAGGAGGGGCTGCGCGAGGCCGACTTCGGGGCCTGGGAGGGCCTGACGTTCGCGGAGGTCCGCGAGCGCCACCCCGCCGACCTCGACGCCTGGCTCGCCTCCTCCAAGGCCGCCCCGACCGGCGGCGGCGAGAGCTTCGCGGCGGTCGCCCGCCGCACGGCGGTCACGCGCGACAAGCTCCTCGCCCGGTACGCGGGCCGCACGGTGCTGCTGGTCACCCACGTGACCCCGGTCAAGACCCTCGTCCGGCTGGCCCTCGGCGCCCCGCCGGAGTCCCTGTTCCGCATGGAACTGTCGGCGGCGTCACTGTCGGCGGTGGCGTACTACGCGGACGGCAACGCCTCACTGCGCCTGCTGAACGACACGGGCCACCTGCGGTAGGCCTGCGGCGGCGCCGCACATGCTCAGGCCGGGCCCGGCAGTGCCGCCGGTACTGCGCCCTGTAAGGGGCGCGGGGCAGTGTTCATCTGCGGCTCCGCCGCGTGGGCGCGACCAGCCACGGACGGCCCGCAGCCGGCGACGACACCTCAGCGAGGCACTCAGTCGCCGGCCCGCAGGGCCATCGCCGCATCCAGCGCGGCAACAGCCGCGAGCCGTTGCCGCTCCCGCTCCTCGATGTCCTGCGCGCTCTCACCCGTCGCCGCGACCCGCGGACACCGCGGGCACTGCCACCGGTCGGGGGCGCCGAGCGGCGGCGGGGTCATGGCCACCTTGCAGTGGGGGCAGTTCACGGTCACTCCTTCGACATGGCCGCACGACGCGCAGACCCACACGGGGCCCTCCGCGTCCTGCTGCCTCCACGCGGTCCTCAGGCACTGCGCGCATCCGGTCGTGACGATCCCGGCCCGGCTCATGACAGGCGGCTCCGGGGTGGTGTCCGCGTACTCGATGATCCGTGCCCTGACCCGGTCGTCCGTGGTGTTGGCCATCCGGAGCAGGTGTGCGACGCGTGAGCGTGCTTCGTCAACGAAATCGTTCATGGCGGCAGCAGGCTATGGCGCCGGGGCCCGTGCCCGGGGCCCGCAGCGCGCACGATCACCCTTGCGAGTGCCTCGCCCTATTGTTCGACGCCCACTTGGTCGATGCTCACTCGAAGGGCACGTTGACGCACGCCAGCCGCGCGCCCGCCATGCCCGCCCGGCCCGGGCCCGTCTCGGTGGCGTGTTCGTGGATGACGACGGAGCGGGCCTCGCCCGCGCGGAAGCGCCAGGCGACCGACGCGGAGGACGTGCCGTCGCCCCGCCGGTCGGTGGTGAGGTCGAGCCAGACCTCGTTGCGCGGGTTGGCGTACCGGGGGTCGACCGAGGGCTGCTTCGGGTCCTTGGTGTTCTGGTAGTGCGGGCCGGAGTGGTCGGGCCGGGTGCCGCACGGCTTCGTGTGGACGTGGGCGCCGAACGTACGGCCCGGCTGGACGCCGCGCAGGCGCAGTTGGACGGCCGTGCCGCGGTCGCCGGTCCGCTCGGCGACGGAGACGCGGGCGCCCGGCGGGACCGCCGCGTTGTCGAACGTCACGGCGCGCAGCACGTCGGCCGTGGGTTCCGCGAAGACGGCGCTCACGCGCGCGCCTTGGCAGTGGGCCCCGCCCATGGGGGACACGACGGCCATCGAAGCGGCCAGCAGCGATACGGCGAAGGACATCTTCCGCCCCTTCCGGGAGCTTCAGCGGTGGCTTCCCCCTGCGTCCCGCGGACGCGCTTCCCCACGGTATCGACCCCTCGCGCACCGCGCACGGCGGCCCGTGAGGACAATGAGCCGACCACCGCGTACCCCAGGAGGACGACACCATGCCCCCCAAGCCCGAGATCCTCGCCGCCTTCGAGGCGGCCAAGGGGTTCATGCCGCTCGACGAGGGGCTCGCGCTCCACGCCGCCGCCGAGGAGGCCGCGCGGCTCGCGCTGCCGCTGCTCGAAGTCGGCACGTACTGCGGCCGGTCGACGATCCTGCTGGCCGCGGCCGCGCGCGAGGCGGGGGTCACGGCCGTGACGGTGGACCACCACCGGGGCAGCGAGGAGCAGCAGCCGGGCTGGGAGTACCACGACGCGTCGCTCGTCGACGAGGCCGTGGGGCGGATGGACACGCTGCCGTCGTTCCGGCGCACGCTGCATCAGGCGGGGCTGGAGGAGCACGTGGTGGCGATCGTGGGGCGGTCGCCGCTGGCGGCCTCGCTCTGGGCGGCGCCGCTGGGGCTGGTGTTCATCGACGGCGGGCACACCGACGAGCACGCCACGGCGGACTACGAGGGCTGGGTGCCGCACCTCGCCCCGGGCGGCCTGCTGGTCGTCCACGACGTCTTCCCCGACCCGGCGGACGGCGGGCAGGCGCCGTACCGTGTGTACCGCAGGGCACTGGAATCCGGGGAGTTCACCGAAGTGTCGGTGACGCGTTCGCTGCGGGTGCTGCGGCGCGTACCGGTTGCGGCGTAGGCCCCCTGCGCGGCGGGGCGGCGGCGTAGCATCGCCGGGTGTCCAAAGGCAGCTTTCCCCGTGTGACCCGCCGTCCGGGCGGCATCCGTAGGCCCGTCGTCGTCGCGGTGGCGGCCCTGGTGCCGGCCGGCTTCGCGGGCTGGCTGCTGTGGGACGCGAGCGCGGACGGCGGGGAGAAGGCCCCGGTGGCCGCCGCGTCGTCGGCCTCGCCCGGCCGCTCCCCCGCCTCGCAGGCCCCGTCCCGGCAGCCTTCGCCGTCCGCCGGGTCGCCGTCGGCGTCCGGGTCGTCCGCGCCGCCCAGCGCGTCGCCCGCCGCGGCCGACGAGGGCCCGCTGCCGGACGGCCCGCTCAAGGGCAAGGTGGTCCTGGTCGACCCCGGTCACAACATCCGCAACAGCGAGCACACCGCCGAGATCAACCGCTCCGTCGACATCGGCACCGGCCGCAAGGAGTGCGACACCACGGGGACGTCCACGGACGCGGGTTATGCGGAGGCAGCGTTCAGCCTCGACGTCGCCCACCGGATCCGGACGCTCCTGCGGGCGCAGGGCGCCAAGGTGGTGTTCACGCACGACGGCGAGCGCCCGTACGGGCCGTGTGTGGACGAGCGGGCCGCGATCGGCAACCGCGCGCACGCCGACGCCGCCGTCTCGGTGCACGCCGACGGCTCGGCCGTCGGCAACCGCGGCTTCCATGTGATCCTGCCCGCTTCCGTCAAGGGCGGGCGCGCGGACACCTCGTCCATCGCGGGGCCGTCGAAGGACCTCGGGGTGCGCATCGCGGGCCACTTCGTGCGGAGGACGGGCAGCGCCGCGTCCAACTACATCGGCGGCGGTACCGGCCTGGACACCCGCGGCGACCTCGGCGGGCTCAACCTCTCCACCGTCCCCAAGGTGTTCGTCGAGTGCGGCAACATGCGCGACCCCAAGGACGCGGCCCTGCTCACGGACGGTGCATGGCGGCAGAAGGCGGCGCAAGGGATCGCCGACGGCATCACGGACTTCCTGGACGGGTAGGGCTCCCCGGGCGGTAACGGGCCGTAGCGGCGCCCGCGGGCCCCCGCGCTTGTCACGAGGCAGATACGAAGAAGACGCCCCGACCGTGCAGGCGATAGGTTCACCCGTACGATGGGGGGCCACCCCCGCGCCCCCGCATCCTCGCGTGCCGGCGAAAGCGACGTTAATGATCACACTGACAAAGGACTTTAGGTGAACATCCGCTCCCTCACTCGAGGCGACGGCGTGGTGATCGGAGCAGCGGTGTTGCTGTTCATCGCCTCGTTCCTGAGCTTCTACTCGTACGACTGCGCGGGATCGATCTGCCCGACGGAGCCCAACGGCTGGAAGGCCGGCCTCTTCCCCGTTCTGCCGTCGATCTTCCTCGCCGGGATCATCGCGGCCGCGCTCATCGTCGCCGCGCGCTTCCAGCCCGAGGGGCGCAAGCTCATGGGCCTGGAGCTCGTCCAGTGGGGCACCGCGTTCGCCGTGTTCGCCGCGTGGTCCTCGCTGTGGACGATCATCGGTGGCGCCCAGGGCGTGTCCCCGGGCGTCGGCCAGATCCTGGGCCTCCTCGCCAACGCGGCCCTGGCCGCCGCGGCGCTGCTCACCCCGCGCACCCCGGCCCTGAAGGCCCCGCTGGTGAGCGGCCCGGGCCCGCAGGCCCCCTCCCCGTACGGCGCCGGCCCGAACCCGGGCTACGGCTACCCGGGCCCGGGCGGTGCCCAGCCCGGTGCCGCCGGTCCGTACGGCGCCCAGCCGCAGCAGCCCTACGGCGCGCAGCCGGGTCAGCCGGACGCGAGCCTGGGCGGTGCCGCCGCCGCGCCGCAGCCGGCCGCCGGTCAGGCCGCGGCCGCCCCGGCCGGGGACTTCGCCCCGTTCTGGTTCGCGGTGCCGGTGCCCCGTCCGCTGTACGGCGAGGACGGTTCGCCGTCGCAGATCGCCGAGCTCGCGCCCGGTACCTGGTACCTCGCGGTGGAGCAGCGCGGCCAGGCGCTCGTCGCCCAGACGCAGGACGGCCGCCGCGGCGTCCTGCAGGACACGACGGGCATCCAGCGCGGCTGATCCGTGCGTCAGCAGTCGACGGCCCGCCGGGGTTTCCCGGCGGGCCGTCGCCTTTTGCCCCGGCCTTCTTGCCGGGGGCCCGGCGCGGGCCTACAGTCACAAGCCCCAGACCTGACAGCCCGTCAGATCTCTCGGCCCGCCGGGAGGGCAGGTGCGGCTCGGCCTCGCGCTCGGCTACTGGGGACGCGGCCCCGACCCGCGCCACCTCGGCCTCGCCCGGGAGGCGGAGCGCCTCGGCTACCACTCCGTGTGGACGGCCGAGTCCTGGGGGTCCGACGCCTTCACCCCGCTCACCTGGATCGCCGCGCACACCAGCCGCATCCGGCTCGGCACCGCGGTCGCGCAGATGGCCGCCCGCAGCCCGGCCGCCACGGCGATGCACGCCCTCACCCTCGACCACCTCTCCGGCGGCCGGCTGCTGCTCGGCCTGGGGCTGTCCGGCCCGCAGGTCGTGGAGGGCTGGTACGGGCGGCCGTTCCCGGACAGCCCGCTCACCGCGACGCGCGAGTACGTGGACGTGGTCCGCCAAGTGCTGCACCGCCGGGCCCCGGTGACGCTGGACGGCCGCCACCACGCGCTCCCCTACCGCGGCCCCGGCGCGAGCGGCCTGGGCAGGCCGCTGCGCCCCATCACCCATCCCCTGCGCCCGGACCTGCCCGTCCTGCTCGGCGCCGAGGGGCCCCGCAACGTCGCCCAGACCGCGCGCATCGCCGACGGCTGGCTGCCGCTGTACTGGTCCCCGCTGCGGACGGACCTGCACGCGGCCGCCCTCGCCGCCGCGCCCGAAGGCTTCCTGGTGGCGCCGCTGGTCCGGGCGCAGGTCTGCGCCGACGTCGCCGAGGGGCTGCTCCCCGTGAAGGCGATGCTGGGCTTCTACATCGGCGGCATGGGGCACGCGCGCCGCAACTTCCACGCCGACCTCATGGCCCGCATGGGATACGAGGAGGCCGCGCGGCGGGTGCGGGAGCTGTTCCTGGCGGGCCGGCGGGAGGAGGCCGTCGCGGCCGTGCCGGACGCCTTCGCCGACGAGATCTCCCTCGTCGGGCCGCGCGGCCGCATCGCGGAGCGGCTGGAGCTGTGGCGGGCAGGGCCGGTGACGGACCTGCTGGTGACCGCACCGGATGCGGAGACCCTGCGGGTGCTGGCCGAGCTGGTGTGACCGGGGCGGCGGGGCACCGCGCGCCCGGCGGTCACGGCCGCTCCGGCCGCCCCTGCCCGTGGAGCCACGGGCCGAACACGCCGCCGAGGTTCTTGCCGGTGCGCTCCTGCCAGAACCGCTCGAACCCGGCGGTGTCGGCGTTGCCGTGCCGGTGCTCGCTCACCCAGGCCCGGACGGTCGCGAAGAAGGCCTTGTCGCCGACGGCCTGCCGCAGCTTGTGCAGCACCATCGCGCCGCGGCCGTAGACGGGCGAGTCGGAGACGGTGGCGGGGGCGGGGTCGGCGGGCGGGAAGGCCCAGATGCCCTCGCTGAGCGGGTCCTTCCCGGCGTAGTAGTCGTCGAAGATCTGCTGGGTGGAGCGCCCGCCGTGCTTCTCCTCCCACAGCCACTCCGCGTACGTGGCGAAGCTCTCGTTGAGCCACATGTCGCGCCAGGTGCGGGGGCTGACGGAGTTGCCGAACCACTGGTGGGCGACTTCGTGCACGACGGTCACGTCGTCCGGGGCGGAGTTGAAGTAGGGCTTGGTCTGGGTCTCCAGGGCGTAGTCGATGTAGGTGTTGTGGTCGACGACGGCGCCGGCGGAGGAGAAGGGGTACGGCCCGAAGAGCTCGCTCGCCCAGGCGATGGCCTCGGGCAGGAGCTTCTCCAGGCGGGGCGTGGCCGCGGCCTCCTTGGGGTGGGTGGCGATGTAGAGCGGCAGGTCGCCGGCGCGGGTGGTGGTGACCTTGAAGGGGGAGACGGCCACGCTGGCCAGGTAGCTCGCCATCGGCTCGGCGTTGTGCCAGGTGAAGGTGGTCAGGTCGCCCTTGGTCCGCTGACGCTGCAGCTCGCCGTTGGCCACGGCGGTGTAGCCCTTGGGGACGGTCACCGTGAAGTCGTAGGAGGCCTTGTCGGAGGGGTGGTGGTTGCCGGGGAACCAGGCCATCGAGCCGGTGGGCTGGCCGAGGCCGGCCGCTCCGTCGTCGGTCTCGACCCAGCCCTCGGCGACGTCGCCGTCCTCGTCCTTGATCTCCTTCGGCGTGCCGTCGTAGACGACGACCGTCTCGAACTCGTGGCCCTTGCCGATGGACGCCCGCGGCGTCACCGTCAGCTCGCTGCCCTTCCTGGCGGTGCGCGCGGGCTGCCCGTCGACGCGGGCGCTGCGGACCTTCAGCCCGTCGAGGTCGAGGTTGAACGCGCCGAGGTCCTGCGTGGCCCGCGCGGTGATGACGGCCGTGGCCTGCAGGTGGTTGTCCTCGGGGTCGTAGTCGAGGGTCAGGCCGTAGTGCCGGACGTCGTAACCGCCGTTGCCCAGGCGGGGGAAGAGCGGGTCCCCCGCGCCGGGGGCGCCGGCCCCGCGGGACGCGGCGTCACCGGAGCCGCCGCAGGCCGCGACGAGCACGAGGGCGGCGGGCAGCACGGCCCGCCGCAGCCGCCGGGGCACGAAGGATCTGGGCACAACGGTCATACGGTCATGCTCTCATCCGACTGCCGGACGGCCCCTCAGGACATGCCCCGCGGGGAGCCGGAGGGGGGCCTCAGAAGACGGCCCGGTCCAGCCAGAAGCCGAGCAGCTCGCGGTCGCCCAGGACCTCGACGCGGTCACTGTCGGCGGGAAGGCGCCGGAAGAGGACGCTCAGCAGGTCGGTCACGGGGCCGCGCACGGCCACGGCGGCCTTCTCGTGGGCCCGGCGCCAGGAGACGCCCTCGCCCGTGAGGTCGATGAACCACTCCGCGTCGAGCTCCGCCGGGGTGTCGGTGGCGTGCAGGTGGAGGGTGCGGCCGGGGCCGGGCAGCTCCCTCAGGCGCGGCTTGAAGGCGACGGCCGCCGGGAAGGTGAGGATGTCCAGCCACTCGTCGATGCAGTCGGCCGCCACCTCGGGCTCAGCAGTGAAGGGGACGCCCAGGGCGCCCAGGGCGTCGGCGCGGTGCATGAGGGTCTCGTGCGTCATCCGGCGGGCCCAGAAGACGGCCCGGTGGTCCTCGGAGAAGGTCCACACCGGGCTGTCGGGACCGGCCTCGCGCAGGACGGCCACCAGCGCCTCGGCGCCTTCGCCGAGCCATGCGGCGAGAGCGGGCAGATCCTCCGCGGAGGGCTGGCCCGGGGCGGGCGCGGGGCCTCCCTGGGCGGCGGTGGACGGCGGCACGAACTCCTTGACCCGGTCGCGCACGAGCCCGGTGGCCATGCGGTGGGCCTGGCCCACGTGCAGCAGGAGCTGACCGAGCGTCCACTCCGGGCAGGTGGGCACGGTGACCGACGCGTCGGCGCCCTCGCCCAGGGCGCCGCGCAGCAGCTCGGTCTGGTGCAGGATCTCGGAACAGTAGCGGTCGTGGCTGAGCATCGTCGTCATGAGCTCACTGTAGGCGCGCCCACTGACAACTCCCCCGACCAGCCCGGACGTTCGGATTCCGGTTCACGCGTGCGCCGCTAGGCGCAGCAGTCCGGCTCCAGCCCGGAGGGCAGCCGCTCCCCGCCGAACACGGTGGTCGTCGCCTCGTCGCCGCCGAGCGCGGCCGCCGCGAGCAGCAGCGAACCCGCCGTCCACGTGGTGCGCTCCTCCGGCCAGACGGCGTCGTCGTCGTAGACGTAGCCCGTCCAGTACATGCCGTCCTCGGCCCGCAGGTGCTGGATCCACTGCAGGATCTGCACGGCGCGGTCGGACTCCCCCATCACCCACAGCGCGAGGGCGAGCTCGCAGCTCTCGCCGCCCGTCACCCACGGGTTGGGCAGCACGCAGCGCACGCCCAGGCCCGGCACCACGAAGCGGTCCCAGCCCTCCTCTATGCGCTCCTTGGCGGCGACGCCGGTGACCGCGCCGCCGAGGACGGGGTAGTACCAGTCCATCGAGTAGCGGCCCTTGTCGAGGAACCGCTCCGGGTGGCGGCGTATCGCGTGCGCGAGCAGGCCCGTGGCCAGCTCCCAGTCCGGCTGCGGCTCCTCGCGGTGCTCGGCGATGGCCAGGGCGCAGCGCAGCGCCTGGTGGATGGACGAGGAGCCGGTCAGCAGCGCGTCCGTGACGGGGGTGCCGTCGTCCTCGCGCTTCCAGCCGATCTGCCCGCCGGCCTGCTGCAGCGCCAGGACGAACTCGACGGCCGCGTAGACGGTCGGCCACATGCTGTCGAGGAAGGCGTCGTCGCCGGTGGCGAGGTAGTGGTGCCAGACGCCCACGGCCACGTAGGCGACGAAGTTGGACTCGCGGGAGCGGTCGGTGGGCTCGTCGGCGGCGCCGTCGGCGTAGGCCGCGAACCAGGAGCCGTCGCTGTTCTGGTGACGGGCCAGCCAGCGGTAGGCGGCCTCGGCGCGCCCGTGCTCGCCGGCGGCGTCGAGGGCCATGGCGGCCTCGACGTGGTCCCACGGGTCGAGGTGGTGGCCGCGGAACCACGGGATGGCGCCGTCCTCGCGCTGGACGGCGGCGATGCCCGCGACGGTGGCGGTGACCTGCTCGGCGGTCAGGACGCCGGGCAGCACGAGGCGCTCGGTGCGGCCGGAGCCGCGGCTGAAGAGGGTCACGCGTCCGCCCCGGCGGGCAGGTGCGGCTTGGTCGCGTACGCCACGAAGCTCTTGCCGATGACCGGGTTGAGGGCCTGCTCGGCGACCCGGGTGGCCAGGGGCTTCTTCATGATGTCCCAGACCAGCAGCTTGTGGTAGGCGCGGACGGGCAGCGCCTTGTCGTTGTCGACGCCGAAGGCGCACTTGAGCCACCAGTAGGGGCTGTGCAGGCCGTGGGCGTGGTGGGTGCCGTACGGCTCCAGGCCGGCCTCGCGCATCCGGTCCAGGAGTTCGTCGCCGCGGTAGATGCGGATGTGGCCGCCCTCGACCTCGTGGTAGGCGTCCGAGAGCGCCCAGCAGATCTTCTCCGGCCCGTAGCGCGGGACGGTGACCGCGATCCGGCCGCCCGGCTTGAGGACGCGCACCATCTCGGCGAGCACGCCCTTGTCGTCCGGGATGTGCTCCATGACCTCGGAGATGATGACGACGTCGAAGCTGTCGTCGGGGAAGGGCAGGGCCAGGGCGTCGCCCTCCATGGCGGTGGCGGTGGCCCCGGCCGGGGCCTCACCGGCCTCCTTCATGGCGGCGAACCACTTGGCGACCTCGCGTATCTCCTCGCCGTTGCGGTCGAGCGCGACGACGCGCGCTCCGCGCCGGTAACACTCGAAGGCGTGCCGGCCCGCGCCGCAGCCCAGGTCGAGGACGCGGTCGCCTGCGGCGAGCGGGAAGCGGGAGAAATCGACGGTCAGCACGGGTATTTGCCTTCGGCCGGCGGGACGGGGTGGTTGACGGGTGCGTACGGGTGACGGCCGGCGGGACGCCGCCGGACCGCGCCGCGGTGGTCGCTCGCCGCGGCGGACGGGCCCCGCGGCGTGGTGCCGGGCCGCACTAGCCTCGCCGTCCGGCGGGCCGGGCGCCCGCGAGGGCGATCGCCTCGCGGTAGTGGCGGGCCGTGCCGAGCGCGGCCTCGCGCCAGGTGAAGCGGGAGAGGACGCGTTCGCGGCCCGCGGCGCCGAGGCGGCGGCGGAGTCCGGGGTCGCCCAGGAGCCTGCCCAGGGCGGAGGCGAGGGCTCCGGAGTCGCCCGGCGGGACGGCCAGACAGGTCTCCCCGTCGGGGCCCGCGACCTCCGGTATGGCACCGCCGGTGGTGGCCGCCAGCGGCGTGCCCGTGGCCATGGCCTCGGCGGCCGGCAGCGAGAAGCCCTCGTACAGCGACGGCACGCAGGCGACCTGCGCCGAGCGCACGAGGCCGACGAGCTCGGCGTCGGTGATGCCCTTGACGAACTCGACGGCGCCCTCCAGCCCGAAGCGCCGGATCGCGGTGGCGACCGGCCCGTCCTCGGCGCGCTTGCCGACGACCACCAGGTGCGCGTCCGGGTGGCGGCGGCGGACCACGGCCAGCGCCTCGATCAGGTGGATGAGCCCCTTGAGGGGGACGTCCGCGCTGGAGGTGGTGACGATGCGGCCCGGGACCTCGGGCACGGACGGGTCGGGAGAGAACAGGTCGGTGTCCGCGCCGATGGGCACGACGTGCACCCGCTCGGCCCGGACGCCGAGGTGGTCGACGATCTCCTGGCGCGAGGAGCCGGAGACGGTGAGCACGGACGGCAGCCGGCGGGCGACCCGCTTCTGCATCCGGGTGAAGCCGTACCAGCGGCGCACGGAGGCCCGCCGCTTCCAGTCCTCGGCGGCGGCGAGGTCGAGCTGCCGGTCGACGGTGATGGGGTGGTGGACGGTGGTCACCAGCGGAGCGCCGATCGCGGCGGGGCCGCCGAGGAGCCCGTAGCCCAGGGTCTGGTTGTCGTGCACGACGTCGAACCGGCCGCGCCGCGCGGCGAGATGGCGCCGGGCGCGCAGGCTGAAGGTGAGCGGCTCGGGGAAGCCGCCCGTCCACATGGTGGAGACCTCCAGCGCGTCGATCCAGTCGCGGTACTCGTCGCGGCCGGGCGTGCGGAAGGGGTCCGGCTGGCGGTAGAGGTCGAGGCTCGGGAGTTCGGTGAGGGTCACGCCCTCGTCGAGGACGGGGTACGGCTGGGAGCCGATGACCTCGACGCTGTGCCCGAGGCGGGCGAGTTCGCGGGAGAGGTGGCGGACGTAGACGCCCTGGCCGCCGCAGAACGGGTTGCCCTTGTAGGTGAGCATCGCGATGCGCAGGGGGCGGTCGCCGTCCCCGTCCCGGAGGGCGTCGCTCCGCGCGTCCTGCCCCGTGCGCGCCTCGCGCGCCGCATGTGCGAGAGCTGCCTCAGTGGCCTCAGCGGTCACTCCCCCGGCCTCCTTCTGGCTGCTGTTCCGGCCGGAGCGTAACCGGTCGCGCTAATCTAGAACAAGTTTCAGACTGGGTCGTCCAGAAGCCTCGAATCTACCGGCCGGAAAGGCGGTCGCCAGGACCGGATCGGGTGATTCGCGCCACGGCCCGGCCCCTGCCATGCTGTGCCGTCCGGGCCGGACAGACACCCTGGATGGATTGCCACGGAATGGGACATATGACGACGGAACCCAAGTCGCCGACCGCGCGGGCCGTGCCCGCCGGACCCAGCCTCCCCCTGACCGAGCGTCAGGAGGCCCGCCGCCGCCGGATCCTGCAGGCCACCGCGGAGCTCGCGAGCCGCGGCGGCTTCGACGCCGTGCAGATGCGCGAGGTCGCCGAGGCGGCGGGCGTCGCGCTCGGCACGCTCTACCGCTACTTCCCCTCCAAGGTGCACCTGCTGGTCGCCACCATGCAGGACCAGCTGCAGCGGCTGCACGGGACGCTGCGCAAGCGCCCGCCCACGGACGCCGACCCGGCCGCGCGCGTGGCCCAGACCCTGATGCGGGCCTTCCGCGCCATGCAGCGCGAACCGCACCTGGCCGACGCCATGGTGCGCGCCCTCACCTTCGCCGACCGCTCGGTGAGCGCCGAGGTCGACACCGTCTCCCGGCTCACCACGGCGATCATCCTGGACGCCATGGGCCCGGCCGGGCCGCCCTCCCCCGAGCAGCTCTCCGCCGTCCGCGTCATCGAGCACACCTGGCACTCGGCGCTCATCACCTGGCTCTCGGGGCGCGCTTCGATCGCACAGGTGCGGATCGACATCGAGACCGTCTGCCGGCTCATCCGGCTCACTACCCCACAACAGGCCTGACGCGCTACCCCCGGCACCCGATTCATGAGGGGCGCTTTCGAGTGAACTTGGGGCGCACGTGGCGGAATTCATGCGCCCTTGCGCCCCCTCCATGTCCGGTATACGCGCCCGGAGCGGTGGCACACGCCGGTATGAATGAGCGTCGGTGTCCGGTGCAGCAGACGCTGCGCGGGGGAGCGGAAAGGCGGGGGCCGTGATCCGGGTTCTTCTGGTGCATGACACCTATCTGCTGCGAGCGGCGCTGGCGGCTCTCATCGGCAGAGAGCCGGACCTGGAGGTCTCGTCGGCGTCATGGCAACGCGCGGTGGCCATGTCGGACTCGCTGCGGCCGCACGTGTGCGTGGTGGACATGGACAGCCCGGAGGCCGGCGGCCCGGGCGGCCTGCGGGAGCTGTCCGGGCACGGTGACGCGCGCGACGACAGGGTGGCCCTGCTCGCCCTGGCCAGTGCGGGGCGGCCGGGGCCGCTGCGCCGGGCGTACGAGGAGAAGGCCCTGGGATACCTGAGCAAAAACGCTTCTCCCGACCGGCTCGTCGAAGGGATACGGCATGTGGCGAACGGCGAGCGGTACATCGACGAGACGCTCGGCTTCGGCTTCCTGGAGGCCTCGGAGATCCCCCTGACCAGACGCGAGCTGAGCGTGCTGTCACTCGCGGCGGAGGGGGCGTCCGTCGGGGAGATCGCCCGCAGCCTGCACCTGTCCAACGGGACGGTGCGCAACTACATGGCCGCCATCACCCGCAAGACCGGGGCGCGGAACCGGGTCGACGCGATCCGTATCTCGCGGGTGGCGGGGTGGGTGTGAGGGGCTGTGGTGCGCGGGATTCGCGGGGCGCGCGGGTTCTGCGGATTCCACAGCCTCCGCGGCGCCCATGAGGTCGCGGTAGAGCGGGGACCGCGCCAGCAGCTCGTGGTGCTCCCCGCAGGCCGTGTCCGCGCCGTCCATCACCAGGACGCGGCCGGCCCGGCGGGCGGAGGCGGCCCGGTGCGCGATGACGACGAGGGTGCCGCCCGGGCGGCGCGCGAAGGCCCGCTCCGCGCGGGCCTCCGCGACGGGGTCGAGGTGACAGGTCGCCTCGTCCAGCACGGCCAGGGGGGCCGGCGACAGGTACGCCCGGGCCAGGGCGATCTGCTGCCGCTCCCCCGCCGAGAGCTCCGCCGGGGCGAGGGGGGCCGCGAAACCGCCCGCGCGGCGGACGAGTTCCTCCATGCCGAGCGCCTCCGCGACCGCCCGCAGCTCCTCCTCCGGGACGGGGGCGGCGCGCAGATAGCCCAGGTTGTCGGCGAGCGTCCCCGAGAACACGTACGCCTCCTGCGGGATCAGCACCCGCTGCGCGGCGGCTGCCGCCGTGCCCGCCCGGGCGCCGCCCACGGTGACCTCGCCGCCGCCCGGGCGCAGGAGGCCCGCGACCAGCCCGGCCAGCGTCGACTTCCCGGCGCCGCTGGGGCCGACGACCGCGAGGTGCGCGCCCCGGGGCAGCGTCAGGTCCAGGTCCCGTACGACGGGGTCGGCGCGGTCGCCGTACGCGAAGGTGAGGCGGCGCAGTTCGAGGGCCGGGGCCGAGGCGAAGGCGGACGGCGGGGCGGCCGGGGGAACGTCCGCGAACCCGGTGACCGCCGGGCCCCGCTCCGTCAGCCTGCGCACCACCACGGCCAGGCGCGAGCCGCTCGTACCGAGGCCGTGGACGAGGTTCTGCAGCGCGGGCATCAGGGACTGCGTCAGATAGGCCAGCGCGCCCACCAGGCCGCCCGCGGTGACGCCCCGGTCCAGCAGCCACGGCGCCCCGGCCAGCAGGAGCACCAGCGGCAGCTGACCGGCCAGGGCCAGGGCCACGACCCGCACCACGGACCAGCGGGCGAGCGCACGGGAGGCGTGCAGCGCGGCGTCGGTGAGCGCGCCCGTCTCCGCGCGGACGCGGGGCTCGGCGCCCGCCGCGGTGACGTCGCGCAGGCCGGAGAAGACGTCGCCGAGCGCGGCGGCGAGGGCCTCGTCCGCGGCGAGGTACGCCTCCTGGCGGCGGGCCAGCGGGCGCAGCGTCGCCAGGAACAGGCCGAGGCCGAGCACGAGGGGCGGCGCGACGACCGCCAGCAGCGGGGGCGCGAGCAGGAACAGGCCCGTCAGGGCGCCGGCCGCGGTGAAGACGAAGGAGCGCGAGACCATGACCAGGCCGGCGAAGGCGTCACGGGCGATCTCCACCTGGTGCGTCAGCCGGGAGACGGCCGCGGTGTCGCCCCGGTGCAGGGCGCGGGAGACGACCGTCCTCACGAGGCCGTCCCGGAAGGGCTCCACGAGACCGGCGACGCCGCCGTACGTGCGCCCGGTCCCGTAGGCCCCGGCGACCACGGCCACCGCGGCTACCCCGAGCCACGCGAGCCCGGTGCGGGGCCGCCCGGCGAGAAACCCCCCGTCGAGCGCCTCGGCCAGCGCGTACCCCAGCGCGAAGGTGTGCCCGGCCTCCACGACGGACCACGCGAGCAGCGCCGCGACGACGCGCCGCCGCCCGGTGAGGTACCGGACCCCTCGCCGGACGAGCCCGGGCTCAACGGGTGTCACGGGGACCTCCTGCATCGGCGGAACACTTGCGGCCGGCCCGGCACCGCCGGGACGCGCCGCGGGACGACTCGCCGTCGCGGCGCAAGGGAAGCGGCTGACGTTCCGTCGGCTCCAGCAACCGGCCCGGCACCACCGCCGGACCCCGGGGACAGCCGAGGCCGGCCCGGCACCGCCGGGACCCGCCGCGGGACGACTCGCCGTCGCGGCGCAAGGGAAGCGGCCGCCGCGGCGGCCCGCCCCCGCCGGCCCGGTCGGCGGTCATGACGTCGCCTCAGGCATCGAAGACCGCCCTGTACTCCGGGTCGTCCCACAGCACGGCGTGGGGGGCCACCGCCCGTGCTCTCCCCTCGTGGAGCCACAGGACGCGGTCCGTGCTCGCGGCCGTGGTCACGCGGTGGGCTATCAGGACGCGCGTGGGGGCGGCCGCCGCGTGCAGGGCTGCCGTGACGCGGCGTTCCGTCGCCGTGTCCAGGCTGGACGTGGCGTCGTCCAGGATCAGGAGGCGGCCCGCGTGGGCGAAGGCGCGGGCGAGGCCCAGGCGCTGGGCTTCGCCGCCCGAGAGGGGGGCGTCCGCGCAGGGCGTGTCGTAGCCGCGCGGGAGGCGCCGTACGAAGTCGTGCGCGCACGCCGCCCGTGCCGCGGCCTCCCGCGCCCCGCGCCCCGGCGTGACCGCCCCGAAGCCGATCGTGCCGCCGACCGTGCCGCCCAGCAGCGCGGGCCGGGCGAAGGCGTGGCCGACGGCGCGGCGCAGGTCGTCGCGGCGGAGGGCGGGCAGGGGGACGCCGTCGAGGAGGACAGTGCCGGCGTCGGGGTCCGTGAGCCGGCCGGCGGCCTGCGCGAGGACGGACTTGCCGCTGCCGGAGCGTCCGACGACGGCCAGCGACGTCCCGCCGGGCACCGTCACGCTCACGTCCTGCAGGACGCTGCGCCCGCCCCGCACGACGCTCACCCCCCGCAGCTCCAGCGTGCCCGGCCCGGGCGGCAGGCTCCGCTCGCCGTAGGGGACTTCGGGCACGGCGAGGACCTCCGCGGCGCGGGCGGCCGCGGCACGGGCGCGGGCCGCGGCGTTGAGGTGGCCGACGAGCATGCCGACGCCGGTGGCGAGGACGGCGTAGCGGGAGGCGGCGAGGAGGTCTCCGACGGTGAGGAGGCCCTGGGAGAGCCGGAAGCCGGCGACGGCGAGGACGGCGATCTGGAGCAGCGGCACGAGCGTGCCGGCCTGGGCCGTGGAGCGGCCCTGGACGCGCCACATGCGGTGCCCCTCGCGGGAGAGCCCGGGCAGCGGCCGCAGGATGCGGGCCTCTTCGCGGGCGGCGGTGCCGGCGGCGGCGATGGTGCGGGCGCCGCCGAGCGCTTCGACGAGGCGCCCGGCGATGTCTCCCTGGAGCTGCTGGTAGCGGGCGACGCAGTCCGTGGAGGCGCGGGTGAAGGCGCGCAGGAGGGCGGCGAGCAGGGGGGCGCCGGCGAGGAAGGCGAGCGCGAGCCAGGGGTCGATGAGGCCGAGGGCGACGATCCCGCCGACGGGGCCGGCCACGGAGGCGGCGGCGTGGGCGAGCGTGGCGGGCGCGGTGCCGGTGTCGGCGGCGTTGCCGACGAGGCGGGTGACGAGGTCGCCGGGCGGGAAGCGGCCGCCGGCCGCCGGGCCCGCGGCGAGGACGTGGCCGAGGAGCCGGTGGCGCAGCCGGGCGGTGGCGCGGGCGGCGGTGGTGCCGGTGAGGAGTTCGGTGAGGGCGTCGAGGGCGGCGGGGCCGGCGACGAGGAGCGCGCACAGGGCGACCCAGCGGCCGGCGTCGGCGCCGCGGCGGGCGAGGAGCAGGTCGAGGGTGTGGCCGAGGGTGACGGGCAGCAGCAGCGCGGCTCCGGTGGAGGCGACCGCGAGGAGGGCGAGCGCGGCGGCGCGGCCGGCGCTGTGCCGGGTGGTGCCGAGCAGCAGCCGGTCTCCGGCGGAGGCCGTGGCGGTGCGGGTGTGTGCCATGGATCGGTGGCCCTCGCGTCCGTACCATCCGTAGGGGAAAAGCGGACCCGGGCGGGCCCCTCGTCGCAGGAGGGGCCCGCCCGGTGCCGGATCAGCGTCGGATCCGGTGCCGGATCACAGACAGATCAGCACGCTGGCGGTGCTGACGCAGGAGAGCAGGCTGACCGTGCTCTGGCCGCCGCCGCCGTGACCGCCGGTGTTCTCGTCGGACTCCATGTTCTGCAGGTCGAGGAGCGCCATGGTCGTGTTCCTTTCGTGGGGTTCCCGTGGGGACGGGGTTCGGTTTCTCTTGTTCTGTTGCTACGTGCCACTTGCGTTTTCTTGCTACGGCTCCACAACGGCATGGAGCCGGCTTCGGGGCCCTGGTGGGGGCGGGAGGAACGGCAGCTGCGCGGGGCCCGCGGGCCGGGCGCCGTCGTCGTCGAGGGCGGCGGCGAGGGCGAGCAGGCAGCCGGCCGTTCCGGTGGCGAGGTCCATGGACAGCCGCATCATCTGGCTGCCGGGGTAGGCGAGTTCGCCCTGGTAGGACATGGCGTACCAGGAGAGCCCGCGGACCTGCGCGGCGAGGTGCTCCGCGGTCGCGCCGGGCGCGGTGGTGCGGGCGAGGTGCAGGATCATCCCGGCCCGGCCCTGGAACAGCCCGGGCTGGGCGTAGAAGCGCGAGCGGGCGGCGGTGAGGATGTCGTCGCGGGCTTCCGTCAAGTACGGGTCGGGGTCCGGGGCGTGGGCGAGGAAGTCGTCCAGGACCATGCCGATGCCGGCGCTGCCGTCACCGAGGTAGGGCATGGTGCGCCAGCCCTCGTCGACTTCGAGGGTGCCGTTGTCCGTGCGGGTGCAGCGGGCGAGGTCGGTGCGCAGGGCCTGCTCGGCGAGGTCGAGGAGGGCGGGGGCGCCGGTGCGTTCGTACAGCCGCAGGAAGAGCAGGGCGGGCCCGCTCGCGCCGCGCAGGAGGCCGGCGCGCCGGCGGGGTGCGCCGGCGTCGTCCTCCCGGCCGGAGGATGCGGCGGCGAGCCGGTCGGCGAGGAGCTGGGCGGCTTCGACGGCCTGGTCGTGGAGCTGGCGTTCGCCGGTGGTGCGGGCGAGGTGGTCGAGGGCGAGGCCGACGCCGGCCAGGCCGCTGCGCAGGTCGGAGGTGAGGCGCTGCCACTGCTCGCCGAGCATGAGCCCGGACAGGTCCAGGGCACGCCGGGTGTGGCCGAGCCGGTCGAGGGTGCAGGCGACGCCGGCGAGGCCGTCGTAGAGGCCGAGCGGGGTACCGGACGGGACGGGGGCCGTGTGCCGCAGCAGCCACCGCTCGCCCTCTTCGTAGCGCTCGGCGCCGGCTTCGGCGAGGGCGTGCAGGACGCCTGCGGCGCCGTGGGCGAGGCCGAGGCCGCCGCCCTCGGCGAACTGGGCGATGTCCCCGGGGAAGAGGCGGTCGTCGCGCTCCGGCGTGGCGGAGGCGAGGAGGGCGCGGACCATGGACGCGCGGGCGCGGGGCCAGTCCTCGGCGGGGTCGGGCAGGTCGTGCGGGGCGAGGGCGCGGCCGGCGCCGGGGGCCAGGGTGCGGGTGCGGCGTCCGGGCGGGCCGGAGGCCTCGGCGGGGGCGGGCGCGGCCGCTTCCTCCGGGGCGGCCCCGCGCGTGATCTCCGCGACCGCCTCGTCGAGGAACTCCCGCGGCACCGGGAACTGTCCGGCGATCACGTCGGCCAGGTGGGCCGCCTTGGCCCGGTCGATCACGAAGAGCGTGGTGATGGGCAGGAAGAGGGCGAGCCGCAGGCAGGCCAGGGCGTAGCGGTCGACGTCGGCGCCGCGGCGGTCCGGCGGGGCGAAGAAGCCGGGGTGGGCGACGACCTGCCGGCCGTGCTCGGAGGCGGGCGCGGCGGCCTCGAAGTCGATGAGGACGACGGAGTCTTCGCCGGGCGCGACCATGATGTTGAACATGTGGAGGTCGTTGAAGACGACGCCCCGCGCGTGGACCTTCTCGACGGCCTCCTCGACGGCGCGGTGGATGCGCAGCGCCCACGCGGTGTAGTCGGCGGTGGCGGTGGGCTCCGGGTCCGCGGCGAGCAGCGGGTGGCGGTGGGCGAAGAAGGAGTTGAGGGGCTTGCCCTCGACGAAGTCCATGACGAGGAAGCGGTGGTCGCCGATGGTGAGCCAGTCCCGCGGCTCGGGGGCGACGCCGAGGCCGGCGAGCCGCTCCAGGGCGTCCTTCTCGCGCTCCAGGCGGGCGACGGCGTCGGCCCCGTCGGCGGCGAGCCCGGCGTGGGGGCGGCCTTCCTTGAGGACGACCTTGCGGCCGTCGCGGGTGTCGGTGCCGGCGTAGACGCCGCCGCCGTTGGAGAAGTGCAGGGCCTTCTCGATGCGGTAGGGCAGGTCGGCGACGGTGGTGGCGTTGCGCGCGGCGAGGTGCGGGGCGAGGAAGGCGGGCAGCGTCACCCACGCGGGGACGTGGAAGGCGGGGTTGCGGGAGTCGGGGACGAGCTTGCCGTCCCCGTCCTCGATCGCGGGCACGAGGGAGCCGCGCCCGTCGATGCAGAAGCGGCGGGTGAAGGCGCCGTAGCGGACGTAGAGCGGGCCTTCGTGCCAGCGCAGGTCGGTGAGGACGTACGGGCCGGGGCGGCCTCCGATGATCTCGTGCAGCCCGGCGAGGACGGTGTGCAGCTGTTCCTCGCCGGAGGGGTAGACGGTGACGAACTTCCCGCTGTGGCCGCGCTCCGCGTACTTGTTGTTGCGCAGGTGGAGCAGGTGGGGGCCGGGGACGAACTTGAAGGGGATGTCCCGGGCGACGCAGTAGTCCCAGACGTCGGCGGCGGTCTTGTCCGCGGTGTCGGCGGTGGCGGAGACGTGGATCTTCCAGCCCTGGAGGGGCTGCCCGGGCCGCGGGCCGCCGTCCTCCCCGGCGGGGAAGACGTGGAGCCAGTCGCCGTGGCGGGCGGTGCTCCAGCCGGCGGGGGCGGGGCGGCGGGCGGTCTCGTACCAGCCCGCCTCCTGGGATCCCTCGCCGCCCGCCCCCGGGACGGACAGCCGGTCCGGGGTCTCGTAGAAGTGCCTGTCGGCCAGGCAGTAGACCTCGTACCGCGCGTCCATCGTCGCCCCCCTCGGCTGCGTTGCCTAGAGATTTCCACGCCGTGAGGGGACCGGCCAGTCACATGTGTCATCAAGGAAGTGTGCGGAACGCATGAGTAACAACGCGCGTGCGTGCGAACGGCGTTGCTGCACACGCTCCGGGTTCACTCCTCCGGAGGGAAGTCCGGAGGAAAGACGGGCTCACCCGTGTCCAGGACGCTGATCGTGATCGCCTCCACCGGGCAGCTCTCGGCGGCCGTGAACAGCGGGCCGGAGGCGTCCGTCTCCTCCGCGACCGGGCGCGAGCGCCGTCCCGCGTCGAGCGCGAACGCCTCCGGCGCGTTCCCCGCGCACATCCCCGAGCCCACGCACAGCCCCCGGTCGACCCGCACGCGCCAGCGCCCGCCCTCCCCGCTCACGCCTCTCCCCCGGCCGGCCCGCCGTGCCCCGCCGGCAGGTGGATCGTCTTGTGCTCCAGGTACTCGGCGAAGCCCTCGGGCCCGAACTCCCGCCCCAGGCCGGAGTTCTTGTAGCCGCCGAAGGGGCCGAACATGTCGAGGCCGAAGGTGTTGACCGAGTACGTGCCGGTGCGCACCCGGCGGGCGACCTCTATGCCGCGCTCGGTGTCGCGGGTCCAGACGCTGCCGGAGAGCCCGTAGTCGGAGTCGTCGGCGATGTGCACGGCCTCCTCCTCGGTGTCGTAGGGCAGCAGGCAGATCACCGGCCCGAAGATCTCCTCGCGGGCGATCCGCATGGCGTTGGAGACGTCGCCGAAGAGGGTGGGCTCGACGTACCAGCCCGTACCGTGGTCCGCCGGCCGGCCGCCGCCGGCGAGCACCTTGGCGCCCTCGCGCTGCCCGAGCGCGATGTACTCCAGCGAGCGCCGCCGCTGCCGCTCGGCGACGAGCGGGCCGACCTGGGTGGCGGGGTCGAGGGGGTCGCCGACGACGAGGGCGGAGGCGGCCGCGGCGAAGCGCTCGGCCAGCTCCGCGTAGTGGGCGCGGGGGGCGAGGATGCGGGTCTGGGCGATGCACGCCTGGCCGTTGTTCATCCAGGCGGTGGGGACGATGCCGGCGACGGCCGCGTCCAGGTCGGCGTCCGGCAGGATGATCGCCGCGGACTTCCCGCCGAGCTCCAGGGTGACGCGGGTGAGGTTGCGCGCGGCGACCTCCATGACGCGCTTGCCCGCCGCGACCGAGCCGGTGAAGGCCACCTTGTCGACGCCCGGGTGGCCGACGAGGTACTCGCTGACCTCGCGCTCCGCGGGGAGGACGGACAGCACGCCCTCCGGCAGGCCCGCCTCGGTGACGATCTCCGCCAGCAGGTAGGAGTCCAGGGGCGTCTCGGGCGAGGGCTTGAGCACCACCGAGCAGCCGGTCAGCAGCGCGGGCGCGAGCTTGGCCGCGGCCACCAGCTGGGGCATGTTCCACGGCACGACGGCCGCGACGACGCCGACGGGCTCGCGCCGCACCAGCAGCGGCCCGAGGGCGCCCGCCCGCCGCTCCTCGCAGGGCAGGTCGCGGGCGACGGCGATGGCGCAGTCCCACACCATCATCGCGCCGAGGGCCTGGGCGAGGACGCTCCAGGAGTAGGGGGAGCCGTTCTGCGCGGAGACGGCGCGGGCCAGCTCCTCGTGCCGGGCGGCGATGCCGTCCTTGATCCGGGTGACGACCTCGATGCGCTCGGCCGCCGGCCGGTCCGCCCAGATCCCGGAGTCGAAGGAGGTGCGGGCCGCGGCCACGGCGCGGTCGACGTCCTCGCGCGAGGCGTGCGGGACGCGGCCGATGACCTCCTCGGTGTGCGGCGACACGACGTCGATGACGGCGCGGCCGGCCGGGTCGGTCATGGTGCCGCCGATGAAGAGCTGCCCGTGCTCGATCAGTCCGTTCCCGTCCCGGTTCAGGTCCCGGTTCATGTCCGATGCCTCCCGCGCGTCTGCGGAGCCCCGAGCGTCGAATCTGACGCTGCATCAGACAGTTAGCAGCTCCTCCGGCGCCGGGGCAACGGGTCGGCGGGCTCGCCGGGACGACCGGGCCCCGACCCGGCCGGTTAAAGTGTCCGTGACAACTTCATCCCGCCTCGGAACGGGGGAAGCCGGTGCAAATCCGGCGCTGACCCGCAACCGTGACTACGGCCCGCCGCCCGGCACGGCCGTACGAGCCGGACCACCCGGGCCAGGCGGCAGGCTTCCGGAGCCGGTCGTACCGCCTGGCGGTGCCGCCCGGTCCACCGGCACCGTCGAGGTATGCGGAGCCGAGCCCGGTGCCACCGCGCGGAGCTCGCGGGGCGGCAGCCGCGCCCGGCTGCGCCACCGCGCACCCCGGCACGCCGGCCACCGCAGTGACACCCACCCGAGAGGCACGACCCCATGGCCCCCTCCCTCGTCGTCCACGCGCGCCGCGGCGCCGCGGTCCTGGCCACCGCCGCCGCCCTGAGCACGGCCGTGGTCCCCGCCGCCGTCGCCGACGCCTCCCCGTCCCCGGCCGCCCCCGGGCTCTACGGCACGGCGGACCCCAAGTTCGACGGCGTCTTCCGGCAGTCCCTGGCCTTCATGGCGCAGAGCGCGGTGAACGTCACGCCGGCCAAGGAGGCCGTCGACTGGCTCACCGGCCAGCAGTGCGCGGACGGCGGCTTCCCCGGCTACCGCGCCGACACGGGCAAGGCGTGCGACCCCAAGAAGGACGAGTTCACGGACGCCACCGCCGCGGCCGTGCAGGGCCTGGCCGCCGCCGGAGGCCGCTCGGAGGCCGTCAGGAAGGGCCTCGACTGGCTCAAGGCCCACCAGAACGAGGACGGCGGCTGGGGCTACCAGGCCGGCAGCCCCAGCGACGCCAACTCCACCTCCATCGCGCTCGGCGCGTTCGCCGCGGCCGGCCAGGACCCGGGCAAGGAGGCCGCCAAGGGCGGCAGAAACGATAAAAACGCGACCGAGACGCTGCTGACCTTCCAGCTCGGCTGCGACGCGAAGGAGGAGGGCGAGCGCGGCGCGTTCGCGTACCTCAAGGACGACAAGGGGCTGCGCGCCGACAACCTCGCCAGCGCCGCCGCCGCGCTCGCCACGCGCGGCAAGGGCTACCTCGTCCAGCCCCCGAAGAAGGACGCCGACCAGCCGGTCAAGCCGCTGGAGTGCTCCGGCGACGCCCAGGCGAAGCCCAAGGACGCCGCCGCTGCCGCCGAGGCCGTCGACGGCTACCTCGTGGCCACCATGGACAAGAACGGCGGCTACCTGCTGCCGTCCATGCCCGGCGCCCCCGCCAAGCCCGACCACGGCAACACCGCCGACGCCGCCCTCGCCCTCGCCGCCGGCGGCCACCGCTCGGCCGCCGAGAAGCCCCTGAAGTGGCTGCAGTCCAAGGAGAGCGGCACCGCCGAGTGGGCCAAGGGCCAGCCCGGCCGTCTCGCCAAGCTGATCCTGGCCACCCGTGCCGCGGGCGGCAACCCGCACGACTTCGCGGGCACCGACCTGGTGGAGCAGCTGAACGCCACCGGCCCGGCCCCGGAGAAGAAGGCCACCGGCGGCATGGGGACGGAGGAGGAGAAGAAGGACGACGACTCCGTCACCATCAACGTGTGGTGGATCGTGGGTGTCGGCCTGGCCTTCGGCGCCGGCATCGGCTTCCTGATCAGCGGCCGCAAGAAGAAGCAGCAGCTGTGACCCGAGCCGCTGCGGCACGCGGCACGGTGACGCGCGGCACGGTGGCACGCGGCGGCGTGGCCGCCGCGGTCGCCGCCGTGCTCCTCACCCTCCTCGGCGCCGCCCCCGCGCAGGCCGCCGGGTACCGGTACTGGTCGTTCTGGCAGGGCTCCGGCGGGCAGTGGGCATACGCCACGCAGGGACCGGCCACGGCCCGGCCCGGTGACGGCGAGGCCGTCGGGTTCCGGTTCGCTGTCAGCGCGGACTCCTCCGACGCCGCGAAGCCGCGCGCCGCCGCGGACTTCGCGGCGGTCTGCGCCGGCACGCCCGCCCAGGACGGTACGAAGCGCGTCGCCGTCGTCCTCGACTTCGGCACGGCCGCGGACGCCCCCGAAGGCGAGACGCCGCCCGCCGCCCGTACCGCCTGCGCCCGGGTGGGCGAGGACGCGAGCGCGGGCGAAGCGCTGGCCGCCGTCGCCAAGCCGCTGCGCTACGACTCCTCCGCCCTGCTGTGCGCCATCGCCGGCTACCCGCGAACGGGCTGCGGCGAGCAGGTCGGCGGCGCGAAGAAGGAGTCCCGGGGCGGGAGCGCACAGCCCAGCCCGACCGGGAGCGAAGACTCCGGCGGCACGGGCTCCGGCTCCGGCGACGAGGACGGCGGGCCCTCGGCCGGCCTGATCGGCGGCATCGCCGCCGTGGTCGTCCTAGGCGCCGCGGCCTTCTGGCAGGCCCGCCGACGCCGCGGATGAGCGACAGGAAAAAGCCGCCGCGGGGCGGGGCGAGTGCCGGGGCCGGGGCCGGGGCCGGCGGTGGCACCGGGGGCGCGCCGCTCACCTCGCGCGCCTCCGCGCTGCACGCGGGCGCCTGGTGGGTGTGGGCACTCGGCCTGGCCGCGGCGGCCTCCCGCACCACGAACGTCCTGCTGCTCGGCCTGCTCATCGCCGTCGCCGGCTACGTCGTGGCCGCGCGGCGCACGGACGCGCCCTGGGCGCGCTCGTACGGGGCGTTCCTCAAGCTCGGCCTCGTCGTCATCGGCATCCGGCTCGTCTTCGCGACCGTGCTGGGCTCCCCGATCCCGGGCACGCACACCCTCTTCGTCCTGCCGGAGGTGCCGCTCCCGGACTGGGCGCGGGGCGTGCGGCTCGGCGGCCGGGTGACGGCCGAGGGGCTGCTCTTCGCGTTCTACGACGGTATGAAGCTGGCCACGCTGCTGGTGTGCGTGGGCGCGGCCAACGCGCTCGCCAGCCCGGCGCGGCTGCTGAAGTCCCTGCCGGGGGCGCTGTACGAGGCGGGTGTCGCGGTCGTCGTCGCGATGACGTTCGCGCCGAACCTCGTCGCCGACGTCCAGCGGCTGCGCGCCGCCCGCCGCCTGCGCGGGCGCCCCGACCACGGCCTCGCCGCCCTGCTGCAGGTGGGCCTGCCGGTGCTGGAGGGCGCTCTTGAGCGTTCCGTGGCGCTGGCGGCGTCGATGGACGCGCGGGGCTACGGCCGCACGGCCCGGGTGCCGCGCGCGGTCCGCCGCACCACGAGCGCGCTCACGCTGGGCGGCCTGATGGGCGTCTGCGCCGGCACGTACGGGCTGCTCGCCGACCAGGGCGCGGGCTACGGCATGCCCGTCCTGCTGGCCGGCCTCGCCGCCGCGCTGGCCGGCCTGTGGCTGGGCGGCCGCCGCTCCGTGCGCACGCGCTACCGGCCGGACCGGTGGGACGTACGGGCCTGGCTGGTGTCGGGCTCGGGCGTGGCGGTCGCGGCCCTGATGATCCAGGCGAACACCTACGCGGCGGCCGCGCTGCACCCGCCGGCGGTGCCGCTGACGGCGCCGCAGCTGCCGGTGTGGCCGGCGGCGGCGATCCTGATCGGCCTGCTCCCGGCGTTCGTGGCCCCGGCGCCGCCCGGCGGGGGCGCACGGGATGCGGCCGCCGGGGCGGGGCGCTCGGGGCGCGTGCAGCGAGCCGCCGGGGCGGGCCCTGCCGAGCGGCGGGCAGCCGGACCGGGGACTACCGGACCGGGGGCTACCGAGCCGCGGGCAGCCGGACCGGGTACCACCGAACCGGAGGCGGCCGGGCCGGATGCCACCGAACCGGAGGCGGCCGGGCACCGCCGGGCAGGCCGGTGGGGGCGGAGCACCGCTGCGGCGGGAGAAGATGCCCCGGCCCCGCCCCTCCACCGTTCCCCGCGGCTGCGCCCCGGCCCCCGCGGGTCCGGCGGCGAGCCCCCGGAGGGTCTCCCGCCGCGACGGCGCTCAGCCCCCGCCGGGGAGCCCGGCGGTGCCAAGACCACCGAGACCCCCACCCCCGAGGAGCCCAAGTGATCCGCTTCGAGCAGGTGTCGGTGACCTACGACGACGCCGAGGCACCCTCGCTCCAGGAGGTCGACCTCAGCGTCCCCGAGGGCGAACTCTGCCTGCTCGTCGGCCCGTCCGGCGTCGGCAAGTCCACCCTCCTCGGCACCGTCAGCGGCCTCGTCCCGCACTTCACCGGCGGCACCCTGCACGGCCGCGTCACCGTCGCCGGCCGCGACACCCGTACCCACAAGCCGCGCGAACTCGCCAACGTCGTCGGCACCGTGGGCCAGGACCCGCTCGCGCACTTCGTCACCGACACCGTCGAGGACGAACTCGCGTACGGCATGGAGTCCCTCGGCATCCCCCCGCACACCATGCGGCGCCGCCTCGAGGAGACCCTCGACCTGCTGGGCCTCGCCACCCTCCGCGACCGCCCCATCGCCACGCTCTCCGGCGGCCAGCAGCAGCGCGTCGCGATCGGCTCGGTGCTGACCACGCACCCGAAGGTGCTGGTCCTCGACGAGCCGACGTCCGCCCTGGACCCGGGCGCGGCCGAGGAGGTGCTCGCCGTCCTGCAGCGCCTGGTCCACGACCTGGGCACCACGGTCCTGATGGCCGAGCACCGGCTGGAGCGGGTCGTGCAGTACGCGGACCGCGTCATCCTGCTGCCCGGCCCCGGGCACGCCCCCGTCATGGGGGAGCCGGCCGAGGTCATGGCGGTGTCGCCGGTCCACCCGCCCGTCGTCGACCTGGGCCGGCTCGCCGGCTGGTCGCCGCTCCCCCTGTCCGTACGGGACGCGCGCCGCATGGCGCCGCCGCTGCGGGAGCGGCTGGCCCCGCTGGCGCCTCCGGCCACGGCCGCCCCGCAGGGCGCGGAGGGCGTCGCGGCCCGCCCCCGCCGCGCCGGTTTCCTGCGCAAGGCCCGCCGCACGGCGGACACCGGCCCCTCCCCCGCCGCGGCCGCCGCCGGGCTCGCCGTCCGGCACGGCCGGCTGGTGGCGCTGCGCGACGTGAACCTGTCCGTACGGGCCGGGGAGACGGTCGCGCTGATGGGCCGCAACGGCGCGGGCAAGTCCACGCTGCTGCGCACGCTCGTCGGCATGCACAAGCCCGCCGCGGGCTCCGTGCGCGTGGGCGGCGTCGCCCCGCAGAGCACGCCCCCGGCGGAACTGCTGCGCCACGTGGGCCTCGTACCGCAGGAGCCGCGCGACCTGCTGTACGCGGACACGGTCGCGGCCGAGTGCACGGCGGCCGACGGCGACGCGGGCGCGGAGGCGGGCACCTGCCGCGCGCTCGTCTCCCGGCTCCTGCCGGACGTCCCCGGCACGACGCACCCGCGCGACCTGTCGGAGGGCCAGCGCCTCGCGCTCGCCCTCGCGGTCGTGCTGACGGCGCGCCCGCCGCTGATCCTCCTCGACGAGCCGACCCGCGGCCTCGACTACGCGGCCAAGCACCGCCTGGTGGGGATCCTGCGCGCCCTCGCCGCCGAGGGGCACGCGATCGTCCTGGCCACGCACGACGTGGAACTGGCCGCGGAGCTGGCCCACCGGGTCGTCGTCATCGCCGACGGCGAGATCGTCGCGGACGGCCCGACCGCCGAGGTGGTGGTCTCCTCGCCGGCCTTCGCGCCCCAGGTGGCCAAGGTCCTGGCGCCGCAGCCGTGGCTGACGGTGGGGCAGGTGCGGGACGCGCTGGAGGAGGGGCCGTGACGGACGCAGCACCGGACCGGGGGAACCCCGCACCGCACCGGAGGAACCCCGCACCGGCCCACGAGAACCCCGCACCCGGCCGCAAGGGCCCCGCCCCCGACCGCCAAGCGCGGGCGATCCGCCTCGGCAGGCGCTCGATCGCGGCCCTGCTCCTGGTCTCCGCGACCGGGGTGGCGGCCTTCGGCTGGCCCCTGCTCGCCGGCTCCGCGTCGGGCCTCGCGCACTCCCAGGACGCGCCCTGGCTGTTCGCGGCGCTGCTGCCGCTGCTGCTGGCCGTCGTGGTGGCGGCCATCGCCGACTCGGGCCTGGACGCGAAGGCGATCGCGATGCTCGGCGTCCTGGCGGCGGCGGGCGCGGCCCTGCGGCCGCTGGGCGCGGGCACGGCGGGCATCGAGCCGATGTTCTTCCTGATGGTGCTCTCGGGCCGGGTCCTCGGCCCCGGCTTCGGCTTCGTGCTCGGTGCGGTGTCGATGTTCGCGTCGGCGCTGCTGACGGGCGGCGTCGGGCCCTGGATGCCGTTCCAGATGCTGTCGATGGGCTGGGTGGCCATGGGCGCGGGCCTGCTGCCCGGCCCCGACCGCCTGCGCGGCCCCCGCGAGGTGCTGATGCTCGCGGGCTACGGCGCGGTGGCCTCCCTCCTCTACGGCACGGTGATGAACCTCCAGGGCTGGCCGTACATCGGCTCGCTCGCCACGGGCGTGTCCTTCGTCCCGGGCGACCCGGTCGAGGAGAACCTCGCCCGCTTCGTCGCGTACTGCCTGGCGACGTCCCTGGGCTGGGACGTGCCGCGCGCGGTCGTGACGGTCACGGCGACGCTCACGCTCGGCCCGACGGTCCTGAAGGCGCTGCGGCGGGCGACGCGGAGGGCGGCGTTCGACGCACCGGTGACGTTCGGGGAGCCGCCGGGGCGGACCGCGGCCGCGGAGGACCCCGCCGGTCACGGTCACGGTCACGGGAAGTAGGACTCCAGCGTGCCGCGGCGCCGGACGTCCAGCGTCGCGCAGTGGAACGAGCCGCCGAACGGCGCGTAGTGCAGCAGGTCGCACGGGACCGGCTCGAACCCCCACCGCTCCAGCGCGCGCAGCATGCGGGTGTGGTGCCGCTCCGCGACCACCCTGGTGCCGTCGATCACCAGGACGTTCAGGCTGAGCCACTTGCCGCACATCGAGGTGAGGCGGAGCAGCCGGTCCTCGATCGGGTCGGGTTCGGGGGCGACCAGGACGTCCCAGGAACGCAGGACGTCGGGCAGCCGGTCGACGTCGATGTACTCGGGGTTCACCAGCACCTTGCCGGGCGCGAGCGGCAGGAACGTCGTGTCGATGTGCATGGGCGTGCGGGAGCGGCTCTCGATCTCGTGGATGCGGTAGCCGGACCCGAGGTGGCGGCGCAGCCAGTCGATGCCCATGCGGTTGGTGACGTTGCTCGGCGTCACGAACAGGTCGCGTCCGGCGCGTACGAAATCCGCGGCATCGAACACCGGCTCGAACTCGGTGAGGATGCGGCGCACGGGCTCGCCCGGCGCGGGGACCCGGAAATCCGCCTCGAACAGCGCGTCGGTGAGCTGCGGTTTCGGCGCCGCCGTCCAGCGCGCGCCGCGCCGGAAGTAGTCCTTGAGGAGCGTGCGGTAGGGGTGGGTGTCGAAGTAGCGGCACGGCCATGCCATCGGGGTCTCGATGATCTCGTCGCCGATCACGAGCATGCTGTCGCGCGGGCAGGCGTTGGTGAATCCGCGTGACGACCAGTCGGGGGTGCCGAAGCGCCGCCTGTGGTCGGCCGCGTCCGGGCGCCGGACCGTGACGCCGAAGGACTCCAGGACCGCGATGAAGCGGTCGAGCTCCTCCTGCGCCCGCTCGACCAGCACCCGCGGATATCTGAAGCCTGCGGCGCGCCCCTGCAACCGCGCCGCCCACGGCGGGAGGTTGCAGGCCACGACGGGGTGGTCGGAAGGGATCGCCGAGCCGTCGAGGCGCCCGACGATGACCTCTTCCAGCGGGTCCCACTCGTTGTGCGAACGGACGGGCGAGACGAGAGGCTCCACAGCGTCGTAACTTACTGCACCCGACACGTCACCTGAAGCGACCGCGCGGGGGCTCGAAGCAACGCCGCGGGGGCTCGCGTCAGGCCCGGAGCCCCTTCGCCATCCACACCTCGGCGTAAGGGTTCTCCTCGGGGGTGTTGTACCGCGGGACGTGGGCGAACCCGTGCCGGGTGTAGAGCGCCACCGCCTCCACCAGATCCTTCCGCGTGTCCAGCAGGATCCGCTGCGCGCCCCACTCCCGGGCGACGGCCTCGGCCTCGGCCAGCAGCGCGGGCGCCAGCCCCTGCCCACGCGCGGCCGGCCGCACGTACATCCGCTTCAACTCGGCCGCCCCCCGCGCCCGGTCGAACCACCGCAGCCCCACACACCCCACCGGCTCCCCCTCCCGCCGCGCGACCATCAGCAGCCCGCCCGGCGGGTCGAGATCGTCACTGGGATCCTCGGCGAGATGCCCCTCGATCTCCTCGGGGGTGCACCGCCGCCCGAGATTGAGGACGTACCAGCGATCGGCGACGTCCGTCAGGTACTCACGCAGCAAGGCGACGGCCTCGGCGGAGCCGACGGACTGCGGAGCGATGCTCCACGAGGGGGCGGGGCGGGAGGCCGTACCGGTCATGCGGGCATGGTCGCACGGGTGTTCCGGCAGCGCGCCCGAATTATGGGCGGTGACCCGGAGGTGCCCTGGTCTGTTCTCCAGGACTCAGTAAGGTCTCAAAGAGCGCTACGAGAGTGACCGAGCTGGGCGACTGGAGGAGCGTCGGGGCGTGGCGAATGCACAGAGGGGCGGGCTGGGCGGTCCGCCGGGAGCGGGAGCGGGGGCGGGGACCGGTCTCGCCCTGGGCGTGCTGTGGCTCCTCGCCGGGCTGCTGGCCGTGCGTCAGACGGCGGCGGTGCTCAGACTGCCTCCCGAGCGGCGCTTCACCGACCTCGGCCGGTGGATCGGCCACAACGGCGTCCTGCATGTGCGCGGCTCGCTCTACGACACGGACCGGTTCACCGGTACCCCCTTCGCGGGACTCGTCCTCAAACCCTTGACGAGGGCCGCCGAGGAGGGCCTCGGCATCTTCTGGACGTTCGGCACGCTCCTGCTGGTCGTGGCCCTCGCGCTCGTCGCCGCCCGCTCCCTGCCGGGGCCGGTCCCGCGCCGCACGGCGCTGCTGGCCGCCCCCGTGGCCGTGATCCTGACCGTGGCCTCGCTGCCCGTGCGGAACACCTTCACGCTCGGGCAGACGAGCATCCTCCCCGTCCTGCTGGTGCTCCTCGGCTGCTGCTCGCCCCGCCTCGCGCAGGGCTCCGGCCGTACGAGCGGCCTGCTCACCGGGGTCGCCGCGGCGCTGCAGCCCACCGTGCTGCTCTTCGCCGCCCTGCTGTGGCTGACGGGCCGCCGCCGCGCGGCCGCCACGGCCGGCGTCACCTTCGCGGCCTGCTCGGCACTCACATGGGTGGTCATGCCGGACGACTCGTGGACGTACTGGATCCACCACATCGCCGGCGCGGGCCTCGGCCACGCTCCCGACGGGCTCGCCAACCAGTCCCTGCACGGCCTGCTGCTCCGCCTGGGCCTGCACGGCCCGGCCGAGGCGGTGCTGTACGGGCTGCTGGCCGCGGCCGTCGCCGCGCTCGGCCTGCGCCGCGCCGCGCGCTACGCCCTCGACGGACAGGTCCTGCTGGCGACGGCCGTCGCCGGCTGCACCGCGGTCGCGGTCTCGCCGACGGCCTGGCAGCACCAGCAGTTGTGGATCCTGCTCGCGGTCGTCGGCCGGGTCGGCAAGCGCCGCGCCGACCGGACGGCGTGGCCCGTGCTCGTCGTCCTGGTGATGACGCTCACGAGCGCCGCGCTGATGCCGGACAACCCGTTCCTGCGCCCCCTGGGGAACAACGCCCCGCTGCTCGCCGCGCTCCTGGCGGCCTGCGCGGTGCCCTTCCTCCTGCGCACGGCGGAGGGCTGGGAGCGCCCGCTGCCGACGCCGGTGTCCGAGCCGCAGCGCGGCCGCTTCGCCTGGGTGCCGCTCTTCCGCTTCTGGAAGCGCCCGCTGTCCCGGTCGAACGTCCTGCTGGAGCTGATGCTTTTACGGCTCGGCTACTGGGTCTACTCGTACATCCGCGGGCAGGCCCCCGGCGAGCGCTCCCTCGCGGAGGCCCACGGCCGGCAGATCCTCGGCATCGAGGAGTTCCTGCACATCGACGTCGAGCACGGCTTCAACCACTTCGTGGCGGGCGTCGGCTGGCTCACCGACGCCATGAACTACTACTACGGCACCTTCCACTTCCTGGTGCCGGTGTCCCTGCTGGTCTACCTCTACGTGCGCCGCCCCGGCACCTACCGCTGGGCCAGGACCGCGCTGTCCCTGGCCACGCTGATCGCCCTGGCCGGTTTCTGGGCCTACCCGCTGGCGCCGCCGCGGCTGATGCCCGGCCTCGGCTTCGTCGACACGGCCAACGGCCCGCAGGACCTCGACCACCCCGACTTCGGGGCGCTGACGGAGCTGTCCAACCAGTACGCGGCCATGCCGTCGCTGCACATCGGCTGGTCGCTGTGGTGCGGCGTCGTGATCGCCGCCGTCGCGCCGAAGCCGTGGATGAAGTGCCTCGGCATGCTCTACCCGCTGCTCACGCTCTCGGTGATCGTCGGCACCGCCAACCACTACGTGCTCGACGCGGTCGGCGGTGCCCTCGTCGTGCTGTTCGGTTTCGCCCTCCAGTACGCGCTCAGCGGCCCGGGGCGGCAGGCGTTCGGCAAGGTGCCGGCGGCGCGCAGCGAGAGCGATCCGCTGCCCGCGGGGGTCCGGCTCAGCCGCTGACGGTGATCTGGGAGGCCGGGTCGGTGGTGTCCGTGATGTCGTAGACGGCGTTGAACACCGACGACGTCGCGCTGGTCGGGCACCCGAACCCGCCCGTGACCTTGACCGGGACGGTGGCGTTGGTGACCGTCAGCGTGGACGGGGTGCCGTTGGTGAAGGTCGTGAGGATGTCCGCGGGCGCGGTCGGGGCGGCCGTGATCTTGCAGTTGGCCAGGCCCTTGGACTCCAGGACGAAGCCGCCGACCGGGATGCCGAGGGTGGCGGTGATCGGCGACCCGTGCTGCATGGACACGCTCCACGTGCCGGACGTGGTGACGGTCGTGGTCACCCCGGCGATGCTGGCGGTGCAGCCGGAGTACGTGGGCGGGTTGATGCTGCTGGAGACCGGCCCCGAGGGGTTCTGGTTGCCGGGCGCGTCGGGTATCCGGTTGTTGTCGGAGCCGGACGACGGCTGCGAGCTGGAGACCGTACACGTGGCGGTCACCGAACCGGCCTTGAACGTGGCCTTCCCGTTGAGCGTGGCCGCGAAGGAGTGGCCGGCCGGGGTGACGGTGGTCGATTCCGCGGCGACCGGGCCGGCCGCCGGGCCCGTCTGGGCGCCCGCGGCGCCGGTGAGGGTGAGGGCGGCGATGGCGGCCAGCCCCGCGCCGCAGGCGAGGAGGGCACGGGGACGGAGTCTGCGAGAGGTCACGGAGGTCATCGGGTCTCCTTGTGTGGGAGGTGCGCGGGAGGATCGTGGTGCGGTCCGGGGTGCGCCCCGTCGTGCGGTCCGGCTGCGCCGGGCTCGCCGGAGGTACGGGCCTCGTCGGCCACGTCGGGCGGGCAGGCAGTGCCGGAGGTGCCGGCCGTTCCGGGGCCGTCGGCGGCGCCGGGCGTGTCTGCGCCGCCGGATGTGCCCGTGGCGCTGGGCGTGCCGACGGCCGCACCCGGCCCGCCCCCTGCTTCCGGCGCCGGCGACGGCGTCACCGGCTGCCAGGCGAAGACCATGCCGCCGCCGACGACGCCGAGGATGGTGCCGATGAGGAACCCGCCGAGGTTCGACATCACCAGCGCCGCGGCCGCGATCATGACGGTCACCACCCCGGCGAGGGTCCGGTACTGCGGCGCGAACCACGCGCTCAGGCCCATCAGCACCATGACCAGGCCCATCAGGACCGAGGGGATGCCCGCGATCCCCTGATGGAGCATGATCTTCAGCGGTGCCAGCGGGATGGCGGAGATCTCCGCTCCGGCGAGCACGGTGGCGAGGCCGCCCCAGAAGGGCCGCGCCTTGCGCCACCGGCGCCACGCGGCCCACGGGTGCCGACGGGGGCGGGGACGGGCGGCGGCGGTCCCGGTGCCGGTGCCGGCCGCCACGTCAGAAGCACTCCTGCTTGCCCTTGAAGACGTTCATCCGCAGGCCGGCCAGCTTGAACGTTCCTGCATTGGTCGCCCAGGCGACCTGCCGGACCTTCTTCATGCTGACGCGGTCGGCCTGCTGGGCGAAGAGGTCCTGCATGCCCTGGGCGTCGGCCGGGCCCTTGTCGAGCGTGGAGGCGTCGCGGCCGATCTCGATGTTCGTGAACTCGGCGTCGCCGCCCAGCTGGGTGGCGTCGATGAAGAGGTTGGTGGCCTTGACCGGGGTGCCGCTCCCGCCCGCCGTCAGGTTGAGGGAGATGTCCCCGATGACGGGCAGGTGGGTGACCACGGACTGGCAGAGCTTCTGCAGCTCGGCCTCCTTGATCGCGGTGACCGCCACGGGCAGCAGGTCGCCGCGGGCGTTGGTGTCCACGCCGCCGTACTGCGCGAAGCCCTTGCCCTCCAGGCTGTCGGCCGAGACCTTGAACTCCTGGCCCGACACGGCGAACGAGGCCGCCAGGGCCCCCTCGGCGAGCGCGACGGCCAGCGCCGCCGTGGCCGCGAACCCCGGCACGGCCAGGACGGCGAACTTGCGCCACCTGACCCGTCCCGTGACCGGTCTGCCTTGCGCGTCGTTCATGCTGATCGTCCCCTCGGAGAGCCTCGGATGAGAGCTGCCGGACGGGTGGCCGCCGTATCGCGCCGTATCGCGCGGGTCGGTGCTGTGACGGGCGTGGGGCGTGACGAACGGGCCTGCCCGGAAGGTGTACCCGAGAGTAAGTCCGCGGCCGTCGCCGTACAAGGTCCCGGTACGGACTATTCCCCTGGGGAGAAAGGAAATTGACGCTTCATCAGTTATCGGTGACCGGTCACCGGTATCGGACCTTCAGCTCCTTGATCCCGTTCAGCCAGGACGACCGCAGCCGCCGCGGCTCGCCCTCCAGCCGGATGTCCGGGAGCGTGTCGGCGACCGCGTCGAAGATGAGGTCGATCTCCAGCGCGGCCAGCGACCGGCCGAGGCAGAAGTGCGGCCCGCCGCCGCCGAAGCCCAGGTGGGGATTGGGATCGCGGGTGATGTCGAAGACCTCGGGGTCCGTGAAGACCTCGGGGTCGTGGTTGGCGGAGGCGTAGAAGATGCCCACGCGCTGACCCGCGCGGATGCGGGCGCCGCCGAGCTCGGTGTCCCGGGTGGCCGTGCGCTGGAAGGAGACGACGGGCGTCGCCCAGCGGACGATCTCCTCCGCCGCGGTCGCGGGGCGTTCGCGCTTGTAGAGCTCCCACTGACGGGGGTGGGTGAGGAAGGCGTGCATGCCGTGGCTGATGGCGTTGCGCGTGGTCTCGTTGCCGGCGACGGCCAGCAGCAGCACGAAGAAGCCGAACTCGTCGGAGGTGAGGTTACCCTCGTCCTCGGCGGCGACCAGCCGGCTGACGATGTCCTTCGCCGGGCACTCCTTGCGCGCGGCGGCCAGGTTCATCGCGTACGAGATGAGCTCCATCGCGGAGTTCGCGCCGACCTCCTCGGTGATCGCCAGCTCGGGGTCGTCGTAGCCGATCATCTTGTTGGACCAGTCGAAGATCCGGGACCGGTCCTCCTGCGGGACGCCGATGAGCTCGGCGATCGCCTGCAGCGGCAGCTCGCAGGCGACGTCGGTGACGAAGTCGCCGCTGCCGCGCTCCCGCGCCGCGGCCACGATCGCGCCCGCGCGCCCGCGCAGGGCCGCCTCCAGGGAGCGGACCGCGCGGGGCGTGAAGCCGCGCTGCACGATCTGGCGGACGCGGGTGTGCTCGGGCGGGTCCATGTTGAGCATGATGAGCCGCTGGACGTCGATCTGGTCGCGGGATATGTGCTCGTTGAAGCGGATGATCGAGGTGTTGAGGGCGGCGGAGTAGAGGTCCGGCCGGGTGGACACCTCCTTCACGTCCGCGTGCCGGGTGACCACCCAGTAGCCGTCGTCGTCGAAGCCGGCGACGCCGTGGGGCTGGGCGTTCCACCACACCGGAGCCGTGCGGCGCAGCGCGGCGAACTCCGGGAGCGGGACGCGGTGGTGGTAGACGTCGGGGTCGGTGAAGTCGAAGCCGCCGGGAAGCGCGGGACAGGGCATCGGCCCCTCCATCTCTGACGGTCCATCAGTTATTGGGCTGTGCCCCGAAGGTAGTGACGCGGCCCCGCGGGCGGCAAGGGAGGGCGCGAGGCCATCTGTCGCGGGCGCAGCCCGTGCGCGACCCTTGCGTACCGGGGGTAGCGCTCATAAGACTGCGAGCGAACGAGCGGAATAAGAACGTGTTCTTGTTTGCCGGGGGCGCCGGGACGCCCAGCGGATGCCACGAGAGGACGCACCATGGCCGCGGAACCCGTCATCGTCGAAGCCGTACGCACCCCCATCGGCCGGCGCGGAGGCACGCTCGCCAATCTCCACCCCGCCTACCTGCTGGGCGAGACCTACCGGGAGGTGCTCGCCCGCACCGGGATCCAGCCCGACTGCGTCGAGCAGATCGTCAGCGGCACGGTCACCCACGCCGGCGAGCAGTCCATGAACCCCGCGCGCACCGCCTGGCTGGCCATGGGCCTGCCCTACGAGACCGCGGCCACCACCGTCGACTGCCAGTGCGGCTCCTCGCAGCAGGCCAACCACCTGATCGCCAACATGATCGCGGGCGGCGTCGTCGACATCGGCATCGCGTGCGGCGTCGAGGCCATGTCCCGGGTCCCGCTCGGCAGCGGCTCCAAGCACGGGCCGGGCAAGCCGTTCCCCGACGAGTGGAGCGTCGACCTGCCCAACCAGTTCGAGGCCGCCGAGCGCATCGCCCGCAAGCGCGGCCTGACCCGGGAGCACGTCGACGGACTCGGCCTCCTCTCCCAGCAGCGGGCCGCCCGCGCCTGGGCCGAGGAGCGCTTCAAGCGGGAGACGTTCGCCGTCCAGGTGCCGACGACGGAGGAGGAGCAGTACGCGGGGCAGGGCATGTGGCGGCTCGTCGACCGCGACGAGGGGCTGCGCGACACCAGCACCGAGGCGCTCGGCGGGCTCAAGCCCGTCATGCCCACCGCCGTCCACACCGCCGGCAACTCCTCGCAGATATCCGACGGCGCGTGCGCGCTGATGTGGTCGTCCAAGCGGATGGCCCGCGCGCTCAAGCTGCGTCCCCGGGCCCGCATCGTCGCCCAGGCGCTCGTCGGGGCCGACCCGCACTTCCACCTCGACGGCACGATCGACGCCACGCGCGCCGTCCTCGGCAAGGCGGGCATGTCGCTCCGGGACATCGACCTCGTGGAGATCAACGAGGCCTTCGCCTCGGTCGTGCTCTCCTGGGCCCAGGTCTTCGAACAGGACCTGCAGAAGATCAACGTCAACGGCGGCGCGATAGCCCTCGGCCACCCGGTCGGCGCGACGGGGGCCCGGCTGATCACGACCGCCCTGCACGAGCTGGAGCGGGCGGACAAGGAGTTCGCCCTGATCACGATGTGCGCGGGCGGGGCGCTGGCGACGGGGACGATCATCCAGCGGCTGTGACGGGCGCCATGCCGCGGGCGGCTGATTGGTAATACCCTCAGGCGTATTGGATCTCTTACATTCGTTCGAGGGGAATCGACGTGCTCAGACGCGCCACGGCGGCGGACGCCGCCCATCTCACGGCCCTGGTGAGGCGCTCGGGCGCGTACCGGGGCGGCTACGCGGCGATGGTCGAGGACTACGAGGTCACCGCGGACTACATAGCGGCCCACGAGGTCTTCGTGGCCGAGGCGGACGACGGCGCCCTCCTCGGCTTCTACGCCCTGGTCCTCGGCCCGCCCGCCGAACTGGACCTCATGTTCGTCGCGGACACGGCCCAGGGGCTGGGTGTGGGCCGCCGCCTGGCGTCCCACATGAAGGACCGGGCCCGGGCCGCGGGACTGTCCGGCGTACGCGTGGTCTCCCACCCGCCGTCCGAGGGCTTCTACCGGAGCGTGGGCGCACGGCGGGTGGGCACGGTGCCGGCCGCCCTCCCGAAGATCACATGGGAGCGGCCGGAACTGGAGTTCGTGCTGGGATGACGGCCCCCGTGCGCGCTAGCGGGCGCGCGCGATCTGCGAGTTGACGAAGACGGTGGGGCCGTCGTCCGGGTGCAGGCCGGGATTGGTGACCGGCACGGTGAACTCGTCGACGACGCCCTGCTGGAAGACCAGGGCCATGCTGGAGCCGCCGTAGCTGAACCAGCCGAGCTCCTGGCCCCGGGTGACGGTCGCGCCCACCTCGACTCCCGGCGCCCAGCTGATCGAGGAGACCTCCTCCATGCCGATCACCACGGCGCACACCATGCGGTGACCCAGCTCGGATCCGGTCCTGATGAACGCCAGGCCGCGGGTGCTGATGTTCGCCTGGTAGCCCTGGGAGTGGCTGAAGGTGGTCGGGTCCGGGCTCGCGGACTCGACGTGGCTGAACGGGTAGCCCTTCACGATCTCCAGGTGCTCGATCGTCCCGTCCACCGGGACGTGCCACCGGTGGTAGCTGTTGACGGAAAGGAACGCCTGGTACACGTCGCCGCCGACGAACGCACTGACGTACTCGGACCGGCACTCCGGCCCGTAGAGCATGTTCTCGAGCGAGTACGGCTGGCCCTTGAGCCAGAAGTCGGCGCTCCGGGGCACGTCGCGCTGGACGTTGTAGACCGTGCCGTCGTTCGAGGCGACGATCACCGACGGGTCGTCCTTGCCGGCGACCGGCCTGAAGTCCTTCTTGACGGCCCGGTGGAAGAAGGCGTTGAAGGACGGGAAGCCCCAGTGCTCCTGGCCGCGGTGGTCCCAGCACTCGTACTCGTAGAGCCGGTTGAGCTCGACAGCCGGCTGGGAGAACCAGTCCCGCGTGTTGAGCACGTGCGCGCTCTCCGCACTGTTCAGATACGTACACCACTTCCCGAGGATCGCGTCGATCCGCTCCCCGAACGCCTGGTTGCGGAACACCACCGCACCCGACGGCGTCAGCCGCATGTAGCCGAACAGCGCGGACATCGGCAGGAAGATCTGCTTCAGCGGATCCCGGTTGTACGACGGCGCCCAGCCGACGACGACGTTGAGGTGCTGGATCAGCTCGTCCACGCTCCGCACGTGCCGGTGCTCCTCCGGAACCTCCTGGAGCATCTGCGACACGTACATCCGCACGACGCCGTCGGAGTGCACCATCTCCGCGAACTCCCGCACGGCCGGGTCGAGGTCGTCCTTGAGATCCGCCGCCCGCTGCGCGAGCCCCCGCTGGAACTCGTCGATCGCGAGGGGATTGCGCGGCAGATAGCCGCCCACCCGCCCGAACGTGCCCTGGTAGCGCGCGTGCAGTTCCTGCGCCGTGACGACAGCAGCCATGACCTCGCTCCTCATTGAGCCCGGCCCCACGAACGGAAGCCCCGACAGGACGCTGGCGAACGTACAGCGGCCGTCCGGAGCGCCGCATCGGCGGGAACCGGTCAGGGGAGGGCCGGCGGTTCCGATCGGGCCAGAGGGCAGGACAGCTCCGGCTCGGTCCGGTTCGGGGAACACCCCACAAGCGCCACCGACAGGAACAACGCCCCTCGCAGGTAGAACCCGAGCGAGACGTCCCCACCCCGGGCCAGACGCTCGGCGGCGGAGCCAACGAGGGCAACCGGCCTGGTGGTGTCCCGGTCGTGCTCCGACACGAACCGGGGCGCGTGCTCGGCGAACTGCCGCCCCAACCAGTCCGCGGCGTCCTCGGGCTCCTCCCACGTGCCCCGGATCAGCCGGGCCGGCTTCAGCAGCCAGTACGCTGTTTCGATCGGCGGAACACCTGCCGTCCTCCACTCCGCCACTGCTTCCCGGTACCGCTGCTGTACTTCGTCGGGGCTGGTGGCCGTCGGTGCCGACGAGGGCGTCGGACGGCGAACGCTCTCCTTGTCGAATGTCGTCTTCTCGCCGGTCCAGAGGTATCCGTGAACGTGCAACTGGTCTTTCCCGTTCCGGAGCAAAGGAAAGGCGGCCTCCGTCCTCTCCGGGGAGCGGAGGCCGACCGGTCAACGAGCGGCCGTGAAGGCCTGGGTCAGGCCGTGAGGTTGAAGCGGGCCGGGTCGATGCCCGCCGCGTCCAGCTCCGCCGTGGTGAACCTCAGCGGCTCCGCACCGGGCCGCTTGCTGTCACCCATGGCCCAGGCCTCGTCACCGATGCGGGCGAGCGTCACGCACGCTTCGCCGTCGGGGTGCGTGTTTCCCCCGCATGCCCGGTAGAACTGGGCGCCGTCGAGGGCGAGGCGGTACAGGTCGGTCATGATGTGCCTTCCTGATCGAGGTGGGGTACGAACACCGAGCCGGCCGTCGCGGCCATGGCCGGCGGCTGCGTCGATGTCCGTGGTCATGGGCACATCGTGGCCTTGCGGTGAGGGTGGTCCTAGTGTGTTTCCTGTTGAGGCAAGAACTCGTTCCGGATGCTCTCCGTGAGGGCTCTCATGCCGTCGCCGTACAGGGCGACAGCGGAGAACCGTTCGAAGGTGTCGGCGTAGAGCTGAACGTCCCTCGGGTCCCGTGTGGTGACCTCGGAGTGGAACGTCTCCACGATCACCAGCCGGTCATCGTGGAGGCTGAAGCACGTCATGGGGAAGTCCGGCATCCGAGGGCCAGCCGGGACGATTCCCAGGGAAACATTGGGCAGTCGGGACACGGACACCAGGCGGTCGAGCTGTAGCGCCATGATCACGGGTTCACTGATCAGCCACCGGAGCACGTGCTCGCAGACCAGGAAGTGAAAGGACCGGTCACGGTCGTACAGGGTCGCCTGACGTTCAATCCGGGCGGCTACGGTCCTGGCCCGGGACTCCGCGGGGAGTTCTGGAGGCAGGCTGAGCACCGCCGATGCGTACTCCGGTGTCTGAAGCAGCCCGGGAATGAGCTGCCCTTGAAACAGCTTGAGCGTTCGCGTTCCGGCTTCGACGGCCTGGATGGTCCGCTGGTGCTTCCACGGGCCCAGGCGCCGCAGGAAGCGCCATGCGGTCTCTTCTGTGGCCGCTGCCCGAGCAGCGGAAAGGAACTGTTCCTTGGCTTCCCCGGCGACACCAAGGGCGGTCAGGATCAGGTCGACGTCCTGGACGGTCGGCCGGACCTTCCCGTTCTCGATCTTCGAGAGCTTGCCCGCGGACATGGAAGCCCTACGGGCCACCGCGTCACCCGTCTGTCCGGAGGCGTCGCGCAGCGCCCGCAGGGCTGTCCCAAGGGAGTCAGTGGTCAGTGGTGCCGTTCCCAGTAGGAAGCAAACGGCACAGCGACGGCTACGGCCCTGTCCCGGTAGGCCCTGTACTCCGGGAGCCTGTCTGTCGGCAGCAGCTCGGCGCCGAGGAACGCACCGGCGTCGGTGTAGTGCATCCGGTACACGTCCCGGTCGTCGAAGAGCCAGAAGTCGTGATCCGGGAGGCCGGTGACGGTCTGCTCCGACAGATCGATGATGCCGATCTCTTCTCCGGCCTTGATGTTGCCCGGGTACGCGGACAGCTCGTAACGCAGATAGTCGGTCAGCGGTGACCGGAGCACGTGAACGCGGGACACACGCTTGCCCTTGCCGGTCATCGACCGCACCCAGGGGTTGTCCGCCCACTCCGGTCCCATGTCCCCGCCCGCGAGGAACCGCGCGAACTCCTCGCGCTCCTCCTCGATGTCGTACTCGTCCAGCGTCTCCAGCCGGAACGCCGTCCGCTCGAAGCTCTCGAAGAGACGGCCGAACTCCTCACCGGCTAGCACGAAAGTACTCCTCAAGCACAGCAGCAGGGACGATGACGGCCATTTCCCCCTCGGGCAGGTCGAGCTGCGCCAGTCGCTCCGGGTCGGTCTCGATGTACCCCTGGACGACGTAGCTCTCTTCGGTCTCCGTGCCCCACAAGGTCGGGCACGTTCCGTTCTTACAGTCAGGGTCTCCGGACAGCTTCCGCAACGGTGCGCCCACGGCTTCCCCTCGGTCTCGGTGACGTCTTGCCGATGCTCCCGACCGTGCCGGATCAAGGTCAAGGGGATGGGCTTTCCAGAACGGGAAAGCCACCGGGAAGCGTTGCAGGCCGCCGCCAGGTGCCCGACCTGGAGCTGCCGCTCGGCGAGGTACGACTACTGGAGGACCCAGGCCCGCTGGGCAGTGATGCGCGCCCGGTGGGGCGGCTAGCAGGCAGACGCCTCACGGGCCTCGGTGAGCACGGCCTGGAGTTCGTTCATGGCGGCGCGCCACGCCGGGTCCTCGCGGTCAAGGGTCTGGACGGCGTGCTCGGCGGCGCGGCGACGGGCCAAGAGGTCGGGGCGGCGTTCGACTTCGACCTCGGCCGCCCAGATGGTCACCCAGCCGCGGATCGGGCCGAGGCTGTCGTTCCGGACCGCAAGCTGGAACGCCTCGTTCTTCTGCCGCTCCATCTCGGCCAGCCGGTGGGGAGCGAGCCGGGTGAGCGCCAGGCGCAGGGCATCCGGAGTGCGCTCCGGCCTGAGCAGGGCAGCTCTCTGCTCGGCTGCGCTCATGGGGCGCCCCCTCCTGGTGCGACGGCTGTGCGCGGGTGAAGCCGCGGGTCACCCTTTCACGGTTGCCGCCTGCCCGGGTCCCTCCGCGCATCATGATCCCGCCGCGGCCCCGCGTCCCCGTCGTGGGGCTGTTCCGCGTCCGAGCCGCACAGTTCGGTGGTGAGTTCCCGGACGAGGGCGTCGAGGTCGGTGGGGCGGTCCGCGGTCCACCAGTTGCCGAGGAGGTCGGCGAGGGATTCCTCGCGGGCCCGGAAGAGGAGGCCGGCGACGCGCCGGCCCTCGTCCGTCATGACGAGGGGCAGGCCTTCGCGGCGGGCGAGGCCGCGGACCTCCAGCTGGATGGCGGCCTCGGTGACGGCGCGCAGGGGGACGTCGACGCGCTCGGCGAGCAGGGAGGGTTCCACGGAGCCGTAGCGGTTCATGCGCAGGAGCATCCAGCTCGCGGCGGGGCGCAGGTCGAGCCCGGCCCGTTCGGTGATCGCCTCGTAGACCTTCTTGCGGCCCTCGCGGCTGCCGAGCAGGGACAGGGCGCGGGCGACCTCGTCGCGCGAGGAGCGTTCGACGGGGTTGCTGGAGATGACCTCGCTGTTGTCGGGCGCGGTGACGCTGCCCCGCAGCGGTTCCTCCCTCAGCAGCCAGGCGAGGGCGAAGGCGACGAGCCCGGCGGGCACCGCGTAGAGGAAGACGTCGGTGATGGACTGGGAGTAGGCGGCGAGGACGCCGGCCCGCTCTCCCGGCGGGAGGGCGGAGACCGCGCGCGGGTCGGCCTGGAGCTTGTCGGGGCTGATGCCGGCGGGGAGGCTCGCGCCGGAGAGGGCGTCGGCGATCCGCGGCCCGAGCTTGTTGGCGAAGATCGTGCCGAAGATGGAGACGCCGAAGGACGCTCCGATGGAGCGGAAGAAGGTGGCGCCGGAGGTGGCGACGCCGAGGTCGCGGTAGGCGACGGCGTTCTGCACGACCAGGACGAGGACCTGCATGACGAGGCCGAGCCCGAAGCCGAAGACGAAGAAGTACGCGCTCATCTCGCCGGTGCCGCTGCCGGGGTCGAGCTGGTGCAGCAGGAGCAGGCCGACGGTCATCACGGCCGTGCCGGCGATCGGGAAGACCTTGTAGTGGCCGGTGCGGCTGACGATCTGGCCGGAGGCGGTCGAGGCGATGAGCAGCCCGGCCACCATCGGCAGCATGTGCACCCCGGACATGGTCGGGGAGACGCCCTGCACGACCTGCAGGAACGTCGGCAGGTAGGTCATCGAGCCGAACATCGCGAAGCCGACGACGAAACCGATCACCGAGCAGAGGGTGAAGGTGCGGATCCGGAAGAGCTTCAGCGGCAGGACGGGCTCGGCGGCGCGCCGTTCCACCAGGACGAAGGGGACGAGCAGCGCCACGCCGAGCACGCCGAGGCCGATGATCTGCCAGGACGACCAGGGGTACGTCGTGCCGCCGAGGGAGGTCATCAGGACCAGGCAGGTGGCGACGGCGGCGATGAGGAACGTGCCGAGGTAGTCGATGCGGTGCGGGGTGCGGCGGGCCGGGATGTTCAGGACGGCGGCGATGGTGAAGAGGGCGACGATGCCGATGGGGACGTTGATGTAGAAGACCCAGCGCCAGCTGAGGTGGTCGACGAACAGGCCGCCGAGGAGCGGGCCGAGCACGCTCGTACCGCCGAAGACCGCGCCGAACAGGCCCTGGTAGCGGCCGCGGTCCCGGGGCGGCACGAGGTCGCCGACGATCGCCATCGACAGCACCATCAGCCCGCCGCCGCCGAGGCCTTGCAGGGCGCGGAAGGCGATGAGCTCGCCCATGTTCTGGGCGATGCCGCACAGCACGGAGCCGAGCAGGAAGATGACGATGGCCGTCTGGAAGAGCTTCTTGCGCCCGTACTGGTCGCCGAGCTTGCCCCACAGGGGGGTCGCGGCGGTGGAGGCGAGCATGTAGGCGGTGACGACCCACGAGAGGTGTTCGAGGCCGCCGAGGTCGCTGACGATCGTGGGCAGGGCGGTGGAGACGATCGTCTGGTCCAGGGCGGCCAGGAGCATGCCGAGCAGCAGGGCCCCGATCGCGACGAGGACGGTGCGCCGGGGCTGCCCCTCGCCGGGCGCGGGCAGGGGCTCGGGCTCCGCGGCCACGGAGGGGCCCGGGGTGTCGTCCGCCATGGGCGCTCCTGGGGTCTCCTGGAACTACGGGACTGCGGGGACTGCGGGGACTGCGGGACTCCATCGTGGTCCGGATCGCCCCGTCCGGCCCGCCGGGGTAGGCCATTGGCTTTCCGGGCGGGACTTTTTGTATCGTTAGGAAACAAAGTGGTCCCGCCCGTATTCCCTGACCGGCGGGCGGGACCGCCTTGCCTTACTCCCGCGCCCTGGAGCCGTCGATGCAGGCCTTCGCCCCCACCACGACCACGCTGACCGCCCGCGCCCTGCTCCTGGACATGGACGGGACGATCGTCAACTCCGACGCCGTCGTGGAGCGCTGCTGGCGCGAGTGGGCCGCCGAGCACGGGCTCGACGGCGACGCCGTGATGAAGGTCGTCCACGGCCGCCAGGGCTACGCCACGATGGCCGTGCTGCTCCCGGAGCGCCCGATGGAGCAGAACCACGCCGACAACCGCCGGATGCTCGCCGCGGAGACCGCCGACGTCGACGGCGTCGTCCCGGTCGCCGGCGCCCCGGCCTTCATGGCCGCCCTCGCCGCGCTCCCGCACGCCCTGGTCACCTCCGCCGACCGCGCCCTGGCCGAGGCCCGCATGGGCGCGGCGGGCCTGCCCATGCCGGAGGTCCGCGTGACCGCGGAGTCCGTCGGCGCGAGCAAGCCGGACCCGGAGGGCTTCCTCAAGGGCGCCGCGGCCCTGGGCTTCGCCCCCGCGGACTGCATCGTCTTCGAGGACTCCGAGGCGGGCATCGCGGCCGGCAAGGCGGCGGGCATGCGCGTGGTGGGCGTCGGCCCGCGCGCGGCGGCCCACCATCCGGACGTCCACGTCGCGGACCTGACCCGGATACGCGTGGAGGCGGACGCGAACGGCGCCCTCACGCTCCACGTCTCGGCCTGACCGGCCTGACGCGCCTGACCGGCCCGGCCGGACCGCCGGCCCCGGCTCCACCTGGCCCGGCCGGCCCCGCGGGCCCGGCCTGACCCGGCCTGACCCGGCCCGGCGCACTGACAGCCCGGGCCGGGCCGGCGGACACCCTTCGCGCGGATCAGCCCGCGACCGCCTCGTACAGGCTGAAGCCCGCGAGTCCCAGCATCACCACGGCCGCCACCTTGGTGATCAGCGCCAGCGGCACGTACTTCATCAGGGTGCGGCCGCCGACGATGCCCAGGCCCGCGACGGCCCACAGGGCCAGCACGGCGCCCAGGCCCACCGACAGCGGATCGTCGTAGCGGGCGGCGAGGTTGGCGGTCATGATCTGGGTGAGGTCGCCGAACTCGGCGACCAGGATCAGCATGAAGCCGGCCCCCGAGACCTTCCAGAAGGACTGGTCGGCGGGCTTGCGCAGCTCCTCGTCGTCCTCGTCCTTCTTGAACAGCAGCATGGCCGCGCCCGCGAGGAAGAGCAGGCCGACGACGCACTGGACGAGGCGGTGCGGCAGCAGCGTCAGGACGCTTCCGGCGGCGATGGCGAGCGCGACGTGCACGGCGAAGGCCGCGGCGACCCCGGCGAAGACGTAGCTCGCGCGGTAGCGGGTGCCGAGCATGAGACCGGCCAGGGCGGTCTTGTCGGGCAGTTCGGCGAGGAAGACGACGCCGAAGGCCAGGGCGGCGACGGTGAAGCTGATCACGAAGGCATTCCCTCAGTCGGTGGGGTGCTGCCGCACCGAGGGGACCTGAACCTGTCGAGGGGTCGCTTCGGCACGGCAGCGTCGTGGACACTGCGGCCGAAGGTCTCGCTGGCGGGCGCGGACGCCTGCCTCCGGGCGCCGGCCGAGGCGAGCTCGGCAGTATGTCGACGGTCCGGCGAAGAGCTACTCCCCTTCTGCTCCGTTCAGGGTACGCGACCGGCGGGCGAACCGCCCCGGCCCCGGGGGCTCGCCCTCGCCCCTGTGGAGCACCCCCCGCGCCACCAGCTCCAGGACGAGCGCCACGGCCACCGCCTGCACGGCCAGCAGGGCGACCAGGACGAACAGCTGCACCGCGCCCGCGAGCAGCGGGGACTCGCCGCCGAGCAGCATGCCCACGAACGCGCCGGGCAGTGTGACGAGACCCACGGTGCGGGTCTGGTCGAGGCCCGGCAGCAGGGCGTCGGACGCGGCCGGGCGGGCGATCTCCAGGCGGGCGTCGCGGTCGGCCATGCCGAGCGCCAGGCCGGCCTCCACCTCGCCGTACCGCGTGTGCAGCTCGTCGAGGGCGCGCCGGCCGCCGAGGACCGTCGCCGTGAGCCCGCCGCCGATGAGGATCCCGGTGACCGGGATCAGGGCGATGCCCTTGAGCGGCACGAGCCCGGTGAGCAGCAGCAGGGCCACGACCGGCAGCACCCCCGCGCCGATCGGCACCGCGGCCCACCACCAGGTGCGGTTGTCCGTGATGCGCCGCCCGGCGGTCCGCACCGCGACGGCGAACATCAGCCCGACGAAGCAGAGGAGGAGCGGAACCGCGCGGACCACCCAGCCGATGACGGCGGAGACCGCGGCCAGCTGGGCGGCCGCCCGCACCCCGGCGACGGCGATCGAGCGGGCGTGCCCGCGCCCCCGCCCGTCGGCGAGCCGGGCGACGGCCGCGACGCCCACGGCGGCCACGAGCAGGACGGCGAGCACCACGGCGAGCGTGGCGTTGACGGGCAGCAACGCTGCGGCGGCGAGCACGCGGCCCACCCTAGGCGGCCCGAACGGCCGGTTACCGGCGGTCGAATGGCGGCGTGTCAGAAGTGCGCCGCAACGATGGCGCCGATCGCGGTCAAGGTCACGTGAACCGGGTCTTGCCTTGTCATGATCGCGTCGTCACCCTGTTACGTGGCGACCACCCCCCGGACACCGGGCGCCGCGATCCTGGCCGCTCCCGACGGCCGAAGACCCCCCACTTCACAGGGAGTTCCCATGTCCGCAATACGCACCCCCTCCGCCGCGCGCGGTCTCTACGCGCGTCGCGCCGCCGTGGCGTGCGGCCTGGCCGCGCTGACCGGCTCGCTCGTCCTCGGCGGGGGCACGGCGCACGCCGCGCCGCCCACCCCGCCGGACGCCGCCACCGTGCGGGGCTACCTCGGCGAGCTGCAGGTGAGCCCCGAGGGGTCCATGGACGGCTACAGCCGGACGAAGTTCCCGCACTGGAGCACCCAGTCCGGGCAGTGCAACACCCGCGAGGTCGTCCTCAAGCGCGACGGCGAGAACGTGCAGCAGGACGCCAAGTGCGCCGCCGTCTCCGGCACCTGGGCCTCCCCGTACGACGGCGCCACCTGGCACGACGCCCAGGACATCGACATCGACCACATCGTGCCGCTCGCCCAGGCCTGGCGCTCGGGCGCCAACACCTGGACCACGGCCCAGCGCCAGGCGTTCGCCAACGACCTGACCCGGCCGCAGCTGATCGCCGTGACCGACCGCGTCAACCAGGCGAAGGGCGACAAGGACCCGGCGCAGTGGATGCCGCCGCTGAACTCCTACGCCTGCACGTACGCGCGGATGTGGGTCACGGTGAAGCACCACTACAAGCTGACCGTCGACTCCGCCGAGAAGGAGAAGCTGGCGGCGGTCCTCAACGGCTGCTGAGACGGCCTTCTCGCGGCCGCGGAGGCGGCTTCGCACAGTGGGGCGGTCCGGATGGATATCCATCCGGACCGCCCCACTGTCATGCAGGCGGCAATCGGTCCCCACGCGTTCCGGAGCGGAGTCCGGCACAATGAATCAAGAACTTGAACTTGCAAGTATCGATTAGGGGTACCTAACCTGGTTCCCTCATCGTTCCTGTCCCCGATACGAGGAGCCCCTGTCATGCCCCCCACGCCCACCGCCGCCTCCCCCTCCGCCGCGGCGCCCGCCGCCTCCGCCAGAACCTCCGCGGACGCGGCCCCGGCCCTGGCGCAGCGGCTCGACGCGGCCCGCCCGTACGCCCTGTCGGCCTTCCGGATCGTGGTCGGCCTGCTCTTCGCCTGCCACGGCGCCGCCTCCCTCTTCGGCGTCCTCGGCGGGGCGGCCGGCACCAACGGCGGCACCATCGAGGCCGGCACCTGGCCGGGCTGGTACGCGGCCGTCATCCAGCTCGTCGCCGGCGCGCTCGTCCTGCTCGGCGTGGGCACCCGCACCGGCGCCCTGATCGCCTCCGGCTCCATGGCCTACGCGTACTTCGACGTGCACCAGAGCATGGCCCTGTGGCCGATCCAGAACGGCGGCGAGGCCTCCGCGATGTTCTGCTGGGCCTTCCTGCTCCTCGTCTTCACCGGCCCGGGCGCGCTCTCCCTGGACCGGCTCTTCTCCCGCCGCGGCTGAGCCGCGGGGCGGGTCCGGTACCGCTCCCGGACCCGCCGGGCCCCCACCCCGGCCCCGCCCCGCCCTGCCCGGCCCTGCCCGGTGTGTGAACCGGCGTCATGGATGTCGTGATCCGTACCGTGATGCGCACAACATCACCACCCCCACTCACACGTCACACACGCCCCAGGCGTACGCTGTTCGGTTGTGAAGGCCGCCCCTGCCGCTCCCCTGCGACGTCGCGGCGGGGGACCGTACCGGGAGATCAGGACGTGCTGGAAAAGCTGGGGGCGTTGGCCGACACCCCATGGATCTACGTGATCGTCGGCGTCTCCGTACTGCTCGACGTCTTCCTCCCGGTCCTCCCCAGCGGCGTCCTGGTGATCACGGCGGCGACCGCCGCCGCGGGCACCGCGGCCAACGCCGTCGGCGGCCACGGCCACGCCGGGTTCGCCGAGATGCTGCCGCTGGTCATGTGCGCCGCGACCGCGTCCGTCATGGGCGACATGGTCGCCTACCGGCTCGCCTGGCGCGGCGGCGACCGCTTCGACCGGGCCATCGCCCGCTCGCGCCGGCTGACCGCCGCGCAGGCCAAGCTCGGCACGGCGCTGCTGCGCGGCGGCGGCCCCCTGGTGGTCGTCGCCCGCTTCGCCCCGGCCGGCCGGTCGGTCGTCAGCCTCGGCGCCGGTGTGATGCACCGCCGGGCCGCCGAGTTCCTCCCGTGGTCCGCCCTGGCCGGTCTGACCTGGGCCGCGTACAGCGTGAGCCTCGGTTACTTCGGCGGCCAGTGGCTCGGCGCCGGCTGGATCGGCACGGCCGTCTCCTTCTTCGCCCTCTTCGCCGCCGGCGCGGGCGCCGCGTACGTCGTGAAGCGCCCCAGGACGCGCGAGGCGTAACAGGCGGCGCGAGGCGTCACGGGGCCCCGGGCCCGGCCTCGCCCGCACCTTCGGTAGCACCCGTTACGGCAGCGACCGTACGTCCGGTCGGTGACGGATGGACGACGGGATTCCGCGGTCGCACGAGCGTGCGTACGCCCGGCCGTCCGCCCTTCTACGTCGCCCGGCGGGTGGTCTCCGTCACTTCGCCGCACGGACGGTCTCCGCGCGCAGCACCCGCGCGCAGTGGCGCGCGTACCTGCGCTGGAAGGCCGGCACCAGCGGCCCTGCGGCCCGGGTGAACCAGCGCGCCGGACGGCTGAACGCGGTCACGGCCAGGCGCACGTCCTCCGCGCCGTCGAGGGTGACGACGAAGGACTCCTCTCCGCACTCGGGGTGGCCCGGCAGCGTGCCGTAGGCGAAGCCCGCGCGGCGCTCCTCCCGTACGGCCCAGACGACCGCGCAGGTCCCCGAGGCGCGCAGCGGGCCGAGGCCGAGGGAGAGGTCCACGGTGACGCCGGGGGCGGCCGGGAGGGTGCCGGCGGGGATGCGGACGCCGGCGGCGCGGTGCATGCGCCAGGAGAGCAGCGCGTCGGCCGCGGCCTCGAAGACGGGGCGGCCGCGGCCGAGGTGACCGACCTCACGGAGGTGGTGGTAGCCGGCGGGGAGCGGACGGCGGGCTGTGGCGCCGGCCTCCGCGTAGGTGAGGCCTGGGGGCACGTGTGTCATCGGCTCCAGTATGGGCCGCACGGGCCCGCGGACGGGCGGCGGCCCGGCTCCGCGAGGGAACCGGGCCGCCGGACGGGCAGGGCCCTGCCGGTGAGCGTGGAGCTCACCGGGCTGTGGAACTCACCGGGCCGTGGGACTCATCGAGCCCTGGGGCTCATCGGGCCGTGGGACTCATCGGGCCGTGGTGAACACGCCCTTGTCGTCCTTCTTGAAGGCCGACAGGCCGTTGGCCCACAGCTGGTTGACCCGGTTGCTCTCGGCGCTGTTCGGGCGGGTGTTCTGACAGGACGGGCCGGGGCCGCCGCCCGACATCAGCTCGCTGCACGGACCGGAGTAGTGGTCCGGCAGGCCGAGGACGTGGCCCGTCTCGTGCGCGGTGACGCGCGTGGAGTTGTACTGCTGGTTCTGCCGGTAGTCGAGGAAGATGTAGCCGCGCCCGTGGCCGTCGGTGCTCGCGTACGAGCCGCGGGAGTCGTTGCCCTCGTAGTAGCTGAAGTCGGCGTTGCTGCCCGCGCGCAGCTGGACGTTGCGCACGGAGCTGTTCCAGATCTGGGCGCTGGCGGCTATCTGGGAGGCGAAGCTGGGCGCTCTGCTGGCGTCGTAGGTGACCGTGACGGCCCGCAGGCCCGGCGACTTCGCGGCCTTGGCCTGCGCCGACTTCATCACCGCGTCGAAGAACGCCTTGTTGTTGGCCTCTTCGGCCGACGAGCCGGCGTAGGAGGACACGGTCTGCGCCGTCTGCGATCCCGTCACCGACGGGGCGGAGGCGGACGCGGGCACCGCCGTCATGGCCGCCGAGAGGCCGAGGCCGATCGCAGCCGACAGCACCATCGTGGAGCGTTTCATGTGGGGGACTCCATTCGTGCCGAGAACGTCCGGGGGCGTGGTGGGAACGCCGGCCGGATGTCCGTCGGGTGAACTGCTGGTCCCGGAGAGTCTGTGACGAGTTATCAGCGGTGCGGATGATGCCAACTGGCCATAGGACCATGCAATCACCTACCCTGCCCCGGCATGTGCCTGGTGTGACGTGCGAGGCGCAGTTATGCTCCCCCCGTGGAGCTCGAGGTCAGGCACCTCCGCGCGCTTTGCGCCATTGCGGATGCGGGAAGTGTGCGGAAGGCCGCGCTGCAACTGGGCATGACGCAGCCCTCGCTCACCACCCAGCTCCGCCGCATCGAAGGGGCCGTCGGGGGCCTGCTGTTCACCCGCGGCCAGACGGGCAGCCGCCCCACGCCCCTCGGCCACTCGGTGCTCTCCCGGGCGCGGCCCATCATCGCCGAGATGACCGCCCTGATGACGGCGGCGCGCGACGCGGCGGCGGGTACGGGCGGGGCCCGGCTGCGGGTCGGCAGCATCGGTGGGCGCGTGGTCGCGGGCTGGCTGCGGCGGCTGCACGCCCGGCTGCCCGATACGGACGTCACCGTTCACATAGAGGTCTCCGCGAGCACGTTGCTGCAACTGCTCGCGACCAACCAGCTCGACGTCGCCTTCGTCCACGAGGCCGAGGGTTTTCCTCTGCACATACCCCCGGGCGTCGGGCAACGGGTCCTGATGGCACGGGAACCGAGGTTCGTCGCCCTGTCCGCCGCGCATCCGGCGGCCGGCCGCCCGGTGGTGGGGCTCGCCGAACTCGCCGACGACGCCTGGATCGTGGACCCCGCCGCCGATCACGAGTGGTCGGCCCTGCAGCGGGCGTTCACCGCGGCCGGCACCGACCCGCGCCTGATGCACGTGCGCGACGCCGCCACCGCCACGGACCTCGTCGCCTCGGGCGAGGCGGTGCGCGCCTGCCAGCCCACCGCGGAGGCCACGCCCGGCACGGTCCTGCGCCCCCTCTACGGCGACCCCCTCACGGCCGAACTCTCCCTGGCCACGCGCCCCGGCGCCCTCTCCCTCCCGGAAGCCGACGCCGTCTTCGGCGACTTGGAGGACGCCTACCGCTCCCTGGCCTACGCCCACCCGGCCTACCGGTCCTGGCTGCACCGCAACGGCGGCATGCTGCCGGCGGCGTAAGCGGGCGCAGGGGCGGCCTCGCGGCAGGCGCGGCACGCGGCCGGGCGACCGCACGAAGCGTGAAGCTGTGGCCTGCATGGACCGTATGCTCGGCCGTCGCCGACGTTGATGTCACGCGTGGATGTCACCCGTGGACGGCGAAGGCCCCCGGCGGTGATCCGCCGGGGGCCTTCGCACTGGTGGGCACAGACGGATTTGAACCGCCGACATCTGCTTTGTAAGAGCAGCGCTCTACCGCTGAGCTATGCGCCCGGGCACGAGGTGACAGCCTACATGGCACCGCCCGGGTCCCCGCAAATGTGAGGGCGGCGGGGCGCGTGCGGGGGTTATCCCCACCCCCGGTCCGGTAGCAGGCTTCACCCCGGGTCCGGTAGGAGGCTTCATCGCGCCCGGGAGTGATCCACTTCTACGCTTGCCGGGCACACAGCACCCGCCGACCCGACTCCGGAGTTCCGATGAAGCCGCGCTCCCGCGCCCGTACCGCCGCCCGCCTCTCTCTCGTCACGGCCGGGGTGCTGGCCGCCGGGGCGGCCCTGGCCGGCTGCGGGAGCGCCGACGCGAGCGAGGCGAAGCCCGAGAGCAAGATGTTCGCCCTGGCCGGCAAGGAGCTGACCGTCGAGTCCGACAACTCGGCCCTGGAGATCGTGCCCGCCGAGAGGGCCGGGGGCGTGGAGGTCACGCGCTGGTTCTCGGGGTGGACCCTGGGCGGGACCGCCAAGGTCAGCTGGGAGCTGGACGGCTCCGTGCTGAAGCTGAAGGAGCAGTGCAGCGGGCTGAGCGCGGACTGCGAGTCCCGGCACAAGATCGAGGTGCCGCGCGGGGTGAAGGTGACCGTCAAGAGCGGCAACGGCTCGGTCAAGGCCCGCGGCATCGAAACGGACCTCAAGATCACCTCCGGCAACGGCGCGGTGCGGGTCGTGGACAGCAGCGGAGCCCTCGACCTCTTCAGCTCCAACGGCACCGTGCTCACCACCGGCACCACCTCGACCCGGGTGAAGGCCGGCTCGGACAACGGCGAGGTGCGCCTCACGCTCGGCCGCGTCCCGGACCGGGTGGAGGCCGAGAGCGACAACGGCGCCGTCACCATCGACCTGCCCCGCGCCTCCTACCAGGTCGACGCCCGCAGCCGCAACGGCGCCGAGCACGTGGACGTGCCCCGCGACGACAACAGCAAGCACGTCGTCTCGGCCCGCACCGGCAACGGCGAGGTGAAGATCCGCACGGCGGGGTAGCGCGAACCATCCGTCCTGTGTGTTCGTCCTTACCGGGTGGGAGAATGGCATCCGGGCCAGGGGCGATCCATCGGGAGAGGGCAAGTGACGGCGACCTTCGCGCAGTCCGTACGACCGGCACACCGCCGCTTCCGGGCTGTCAGGGCCCTCACCGCCGGCGCCCGGGACGTCCTCGCCCTCGCGCTGCTGCCCGTCCCCCTGCTCGCCGCGGCCGCCGTCGCCGCCGCGCCCGCGGCCTTCGCCGGCGGCGGCACGCGCCGCTGGGGCCGGGGCCGCGGCGAGGGCCAGCGGGCCGACGCCCAGGCCGCGAAGGACGCCGCCGCGGCCGCCTTCTACGAGCTCGACACCGCCCAGCGCGAGCTGCGGATCTCCATCGAGACGATCACGGCGGTGGACTCCTCCCCCGCCGCCCGCAAGGCCGGAACCGACTTCGCCGCGCTCGGGCAGCGCATCGACGAGGTCTCCCACGCCTACATCTCGGCCGTCGACTCCCACGACATCGACCGCGAGGACCTCGACTCCGGCGCCGCCGCCCGGGCCCGCGCCGACCTCACCGCCGCCAAGGACGAGCTGCTGCGCGTCAAGGCCGAGCTGGAGCGCTTCGGACAGGGCCTCGGCCCGCTGCTGGCCGGCGCCGAGACACAGCTCGCCCGGCTCGCGCCCGCCGTGGAGCGGGCCCGCCAGGGCCTCCTCGCCGCCACGCAGGCCCTCGACGCCGTCCGGGAGACCGGCCTCAAGGCCGACGGCCTCGCCGCGCGCCTGGCCGCCCTCTCCCCCGAGCTCACCCGGCTCAACCAGGGCGCCGGGCAGCACGGCGTCCAGGAGACCCTCCGGCGCGCGGAAAGGGTCCTGCAGGAGGCCGGGGCCGTGCGCGCCGAGGCCGAGGCGCTGCCGGCGAAGGTCGCCGAGATCGACAAGCGCCTGGTGTCCCTGCGGACGCGCGCCCAGGCCCTGACGACCCGCGCCGCGGGCGTCGAGCCCGTCCTCAGCGAACTGCGCCGCCGCTACAGCGCCGCCTGCTGGCAGGACCTCCAGCAGGTCCCCGAGGAGGCGCAGCGGGCCGTCGCCCAGGCCGAGGAGAAGCTCGCCGAGGCCCGCCGCGCGCGGGACGAGCAGCGGTGGCCGGACGCGCTGGCCCTGCTGTCGACCGTGCGGGCCGTGCTGAGCACGACCGACGAGTCCGTCTCCGCCGCAGGGGACCGGCTGCGGCGGCTGGACGAGGTCTCCTTCGACCACCGGGGCGAGGTCGAGCGCACCCGCTTCGCGATCCGCGACGCCCAGCGGCTCGCGATGGAGGGGCGCAGCACGCCGGACCCGCGGCACGCGCGGCCGCTGGACGAGGCCGTGGAGCGCCTGGAGCGGGCGGTGGCGGGGCTGGAGGGGCGCCACCCGGACTGGTGGCACTTCCTGACCGAGACGGAGGCCGTGCGGGGGGTCGTGGCGGGGGTCGTGCAGGGGATCCGGGGGGAGCGGGGGCGGTAGGGCGGTCGCCGGGCCTGGCTATGCTGCCCGCATGCCTCGTTACGAATATCGCTGCCGTGCTTGCGGTGACACCTTCGAGCTCAGCCGGCCCATGGCCGAGTCGGGCGCGCCCGCGACGTGTCCCGTGGGGCACGAGGACACGGTGAAGCTGCTGTCCGCCGTGGCCGTCACGGGCGGCGGCTCGTCCTCCGCCCCGGCCCCGCAGGGCGGCGGCGGAGGATGCTGCGGAGGCGGCTGCTGCTCCTAGCCGCGCGGCGGCTAGGAGCCCACGCGCCGGGCGAGCGTCAGCCCGTCGGCCACCGTGATCATCACGGACTCCATGCGCTTGTCGGCCGCCGCGTGCGTGTTGAACTGCCGCACGGCGGCGCCCATGGGGTGGTTGCCGGGGTCGAGGACGGTCCCAGCCATCAGCACGTTGTCGACGACGATGAGCCCGCCCGGCCGCAGCCGCGGGACGAGCTCCTCCCAGTAGTTGATGTAGTTGTCCTTGTCGGCGTCGATGAACGCGAGGTCGATGTGGGGCTCTTCGGGCATGGCCCGCAGGGAGTCCAGCGCGGGCGCGATGCGCAGGTCGATCCGCCCGTCGACGCCCGCCTGCTCCCAGGCCTGCCGCGCGTAGGCCGTCCACTCGTCGGAGATGTCCAGGGCGACGAGTCTGCCGCCCTCGGGCAGCGCCTGGGCCATGAAGAGCGCGGACAGGCCGGTGAAGGTGCCGACCTCCACGACGTGCCGGGCACCGGTCAGCCGGACGAGGAAGGCCATCAGCGACCCCTGCTCCTCGGCGATCTGCTTGATCGCGTGGTCCGGCAGGGCCCGCTGGGTGGTCTCCACCAGCCCGCGCTGCACGGGGTCGAGCGGGGGGTTGTGAGCGAGCACGTACGCGTGCAGCTCGGGCGTGATGGGAGTGCCTTTGAACTCTGCCACGGGGTTCTCCTCGACTCGCCGGCGACTTGTCGCAAACGCGAACGAGCCTACGCCGCCGCGCCCGTGAAAGCCCGCAGGATCTCCTCACCGGCGGCCACGCCGCGCGTCTCCAGGGCGGTGACGTGCGGGGCGGACCAGCCGGAGTCGGCGAGTTCGCCGTGGCCGGGCCGCCAGCCGCGGCCGGCGGCCAGCAGCAGGTCGGCGTCGAGCAGGGAGTCCCCCGCGGCCAGCACCTCGGAGGCGCCCGCGCGCCGCGCGACCTCGGCGACCGCGGCGCTCTTGGTGAGCGGCCGGGGCACGGCGTAGAGCTTGCGGCCCTGCAGGGACACGCTCCAGCCGCGGGCGCCGGCCCACTCGGTGAGCTCCGCGACCCACTCGCCGGGCAGCAGGGAGCGGTCCACGACGAGGTAGGCGAACAGGTCCTCCGCGGTGCGCTCCTTGAGCAGCCACGCCGGGTCGGCGGTCCGCACCAGGTGCGCGCGCACCTCGGCGAGCGTGGCGCACTCGGCGCCGATCCGCCGCTCCACCCCGGCCCGCCAGCCGCGGTCGGACTCGCCGTCGACGAGCAACTCCCCGCCGTTGGCGCAGATCGCGTACGCGGGGGGACGGCCGGGCAGGCTGATCCGCCCGTACTGCTCGCGCGTCCGGGTGGTCGTGGGCACGAACACGGCCGCGGCGGTCAGCTCCGCGAGCACGGCGGCCGCGGTCTCGGTCATGTACGACAGCGGCTTGCGGTCGTAGACCTCGACGCACAGGAGCCGGGGCGCCGAGGCGTCGGGCCCGGCGAGGTCGAGCGCCGCGGCCGAATAGATGAGGGTGCGGTCGAGATCGCTGGCGACGACGACGGTCACTTGGCCACCGCCTTGCCGTCGGCGCCGGTCGCGCCACGGGTGTAGCGGGGGTGGATGAGGCCGACGCAGCTGTACGGCAGCCCGTCCACCTCCTCCACGGGCACGCCCCGCTGCTCGGCGAGCAGCCGCACGTGCGCCAGGTCCTCTCCGGTCCCGCGCTGCGCGAGGATCTTCCACGGGACGCGGCGCAGCAGCACGCGGGTGGTCTCCCCCACCCCCGGCTTGACGAGGTTGACGTCGTGGATGCCGTACTCCTCGCTGATCCGCTCCACGGCGGCCCAGCCGTCCCAGGTGGGCGTCCGGTCGGCGGCGGCGAGCTCCTTGGCGTCCCGCGCCACGTCCTCCTCCACCTCGCCGAAGCGGGCGGTGACGGCGTCGAGGAAGGCCCGGGACACGTCGGCCCCGGCGAGCTCGGCGTAGAACTTGGCGCCGTGGAAGTCTTCGGGCCCCACCAGATCGGAACGCAGCACGGTACGCGAAACGAGCCCGGAAACCGTGGAGTTGAGACAGGCCGACGGAATCAGGAAATCGTCTCGCGTCCCGTAGGTGTCCACGCACCGCCCCGGGTCGGCCAGCACGGCGATCCGCGGGTCGAACCCCTCGAACTCCTCCAGCGCCTCGGCCAGTTCGCGGGTGATGGCGCCCTTGCCCGTCCAGCCGTCCACGAAGACGACGTCACGGGGGTCGTGGTGCTCGGCCAGCCAGCGCAGGGCGACACGGTCGATGCCGCGCCCCCGCACGATGGAGACGGCGTAGTGCGGCAGGTCCAGACCGTGCGCGTGCCGCGCCCAGCGGCGCATCAGCACCCCCACGGGCGTCCCGGCCCGGGCCAGCGAGACGAGCACCGGCCGCGGCGAACGCTCGGCGAGCACCAGCTCGGTGACGGCCCCCACGGCACGGGCCATGCGCCCCGCCGACGCGTCCAGGGCGGCGTGGAAGAGCGCCTGGTACTGCTCGCTCGGCTGGTACTCGACGGGCAGCGACTCGGCGTAGTGCGCACCGCCGCTCTGTATCGCCTCCTCGCGCTCCTCGGTGGGCGCCTCCAGCTCGACACCGGAAAGGTCCTGCAGCAGCCAGCCGACGTCCTCCGGCTCGTAGGAGGAGAAGGCGGGGCCTCTGAGCGGTTCGGGCATGGAGGAAACGACCTCGGGAACGTAGGAGGGAACGACGGCCAGCAGCACCTGGCCGGTATGCGGGGCGACCGCGTCGAGCAGGCCGCCCGGAGCGTGCAGTCCGGCGGTGTCGCCGCGGGAGTCGACGACGACCACCACGACGTCGAAGCCGGCGCCCGCCACGTTGTACGCGTAGCGGTCGCCCGGGCCGTCGTCCGGGGCGTCGTGCGCCGGGAAGGTGATCCGCGAACGGATCGCGTAGCCCGGGTCGTCCACCGGCAGCACCGGCGACCTGGTGGTCGTGGAGAAGAGGACTTCGGCGCCGTCGAGGACCTCGTCCAGGGCGGCGGCGAGGCGCAGGGGGGTGTACATCAACTCCTCGTTGCCGAGGACGAGGATGCGCCGCGAGGTGCGATCACCGTGGTCGTCTGCGGGCCGTGTTGTGCCCACCCGTGCCGCCCCAGCGGCACGATTGCCCACAACACTTGTGTCTGCGGGACGATTGCCCACAGCCGCGCAGAGGAGGCTTGCAATCCTGCCCGCCATCTCGGGAAGCGCAGCCTCCAGCTTTGCCCTGTGCTCCGGGGTGAAGCCGTGGCGGCCGCCGTCAGGGACTCCGGCAGGCCAGGGGAGGTCGATGCGGGAGGTGGTGGGGGCGCAGGGGCGGGGGTCCGGGGCGCTGACGTGTATTTGCGGGTCCGGTGCGGAAGAGGGCGAGGCCGCGTCGCCGGGAACGGGCCCGTAAATATACGGCCCCGGACCCCCGCCCCGGAGCCCCCGCCGCCGGACCCCGGACGCACCCGCACCCGCACCCACACCCACAGACGCAGACGCAGCCGCCTCCTGCTCCGCCACCAGCACCTGCCCCCGCTCCAGCACCCCCTCCGGCAACCCCACCGTCCCCGAGGCGAGCGCGATCAGATCGACCCGCGCCCCCAGCTCCTCGGCAAAGGCCTCCAACCGCGCCCGGTCCCCCTCCGACCGCATGTCGACCAGCGCGACCACGACATACCGCCCCCGCGGGAACCGCGCGTGCAACGCCGCGATCGTGTTCAGAACCGTCCGCCCCGTGGAGAACTCGTCGTCGACGAGCACGAGAGGCCCGTCCCCCTCCAGCAGCCCCGGATCCTCCGGCAGCAGCAGGTGCGACGTGGCGTGGCTGTGCTCCTCCTCGAAGCCGCCGACCGGCGCGACCCCCGCCACGGCCCGCCGCGTCGAGTGCAGATACGGGGCGAGCCCCAGACCGTCTGCAACGGCGTGCCCCAGCCCCGTGGCGGTCTCGGCGTATCCCAGGACGACGGCCCGCGCCGCCTCCTCCTCGCCCAGCAGGGCCCGCACCCGCCGCCCGAGCCCGGCACCGGACTCGTACACCGCCGCCGGTGCCGCCGGCACGTGCTTGCCGAGCACGTTCGACACGAGCAGGTGCGCCCGCTTCGGGTTCCGCCTCAGCGCCAGCCCCAGGAGCTCCGGCAGCCGGGCGTCACCGTCGAGGGAAACACCGAGCCGCTCGGCGACCCACTGCCCGGACCACACCTCACCACCCGCGCCGCCGCTCACGCGCCCGCTCCCACACTCGCCGCCAGCAGCTCCACAAAGCTCACGTCCTCCCGTGCGACGCCGAACACCTCGGCGCGCAGCATGATCCGCTCGGCCCAGGCCCGGTGCGGCTTCACTTCGTTCATCTTGTTCGTGTAGGCGGACCGCAGCACGCCGCCGCCGTCCTGCTCCGGCCGCAGGATGTCCTGCGCGTCGCTGAACTCTTCGTGACTGACGACGGACAGGGCGTGCACGGGCGCGACGTGCGAGGGATGGATGCAGGTCTTGCCCTGGAGCCCGTTCGCCCGGTCGAGCTGGATCTCGCGCAGGAGCCCGTCCATGTCGTGCTGGATGAGGGCGGTGCGCAGCTCCTCCGCGGGCCCGGCGAAGGGCGTGCGCCGCAGCTGGGGCTTGAACATCCGCTCGTGCTGTCTGAAGTACTCCCATACGGGACCGGTGATGGTGAACCCGGTGCCGTCGGCCCGCCCGAGCACGTTGACGACGTCGGCGATCACCGAGGCGACGAGCTGGACGTCGTAGGCGGTCATGTCGGGCGCCCGGCGCAGCCCGTACGCGGAGCAGAAGTCGGTGACGCCGAGCCGCAGGGCGAGCACCCGGTCGCGGTACTTCTCGACGGTGCGGGCGATGCCGGCGAGGGCCTCGCGGCGCGTCTCCAGGTGCAGCAGCTCGGGCGATTCCAGGACGGGCATGGCGAAGAGCCGCCGCCCGCACTCCGCTTCGGCCTCGGTGAGCGCTTCCAGGAAGGGCACGCCCCGCTCCTCGGTGAACTTCGGCAGGACGAAGCCGGAGAGCAGCCGGACGGCGGGCCCGAGCCGCCGTGCGAGGTCGGTGATCTGGGCGGGCTCGCGCACGCGGATGAAGAGCAGGGGCACGGGGCCGCCGGCGGCGTCCATCGCGGTGAACTGCCGGACGAGGTTCTCCTCGGCGGCGACGACGTCGTGGTCGCCTATGGAGTCCTCCAGGCAGAGGACCATGGACACGACGCCGCGCCCGGTCTGCTTGGCGATGTCGGCGGCGAGGGTCAGCCGTGTGGCGGGGCTGTAGAGCGTGGCGCCGAGGGCGATGGAGAGCGTGCGGGCCGGGGAGCCGGCGTCGAAGGCGACCGGCTCCCGGTGGAACAGTCCATTCCGCACTGAGGGCGCAAGGTGTTCGAAATGCCTCATTACTCTCCCCGTGTGCCACGACCTCCCACCGGCTCGTCCGGGCAGAAGTGTGGCCGATTATCGTACGTCCAGCGACGGGTCAAGAGTTCCCCAAGTGCATGAAAATCTGGGGCCCCGTATGGGTCCCCGAAGTGTCGGCGCGGGGAGCCGGCGAGGGCGCCGTGTGCCGGTTTCGTGATCGTCGCCACCGCTGCCGCCCCCTGCGTTGTCCCCCGCAGCCGCGGGAGGGCAGGATTGCGGACATGACGCACGCCATGCTGAAGGGGTCGAACATCCCGCTGGACGCCCGCGCCGTGCGGGCCGTACTGCGCTGGACCCCCGGCCCGGGCGTCCCGGACGTGGATGCCTCCGCCCTGCTCGTGGGCGAGGAGGGCCGCGTCCGCTCGGACGAGGACTTCGTCTTCTACAACCAGCCCCGCCACCCCTCCGGCGCCGTCCGCCACCTGCCGAAGAAACGGCTGGTCGAAGGCTTGACGGACGCGATCGAGACCGACCTGACCGCGCTGGAGCCGTCGGTGCAGCGGGTCGTGCTGGCCGCCTCGGCGGACGGCGGCGACTTCGGCGGGGTCCGGGACCTGTGCGTCCTGGTCTACGACGCGGCGGCGGTCCCCCCGGGGCAGACCGGGGAGCCGCTCGCGCTGTTCGAGGTCCGTCCGGAGACGGGCTCCGAGACCGCGATGATCTGCGGGGAGCTCTACCGGCGCGGGGACGGCTGGAAGTTCCGGGCGCTGGGGCAGGGCTACGCGTCGGGGCTGGTCGGACTGGCCACGGAGTTCGGGATCTCGGTCGACGAGTCCGAGGAAGCGGGAAGCGGCGACGGGGGCGCGCCCACGGGGGCGCCCGAGGTCGCGCCGCCCCCCGCGCCGACGGGCGGAATGACGCCCGCACCGGCGCCCGTGCCCACGCCCGCCCCCGCGCCCGAGCCGGAGCGCGCGCCCGAGCCGGAGCGCGCGCCCGAGCCGGCGCCGGCGCCGCAGGCACACCCTCAGCCGCAGCCGCAGGCACACCCGCAGCCGGGGTACGGGTATCCGCCGCCGCCCGCGATGCCGCCGGTGGCCCCGGCGGCATCCGTGGCACCGCCGCAGCCGGCGTACGGCTACCCGCAGCAGCCCGCGCCCTCGGCGGGCGCGCCGTCCTACGGGTATCCGCCGCCGTACCGACCGGTGCCGGACCCGGCCTTCCGGCTGCCGCCGCAGGGTCCGCAGTTCCTGCCGAACCGCTGACCCGCACGGGAACCGCCGACCGCGGGGAGCCGCCGACCGCAGCACCGTCCCGGGGCTCCGCCCCGGACCCCGGTCCTCAAGCGCCGGACGGCTGAGGATGGAGAGTGACCGCCTTCGTCAGAGCACGAGGCACCCGCATCGGCCCGGGGCCCTGCGAAGGCCCTTCACACCTTCGTCTTGTACCCCCGCCCCCACTGCAGCCCCCACCCGTACAGCCGGTCCAGCTCCGCCTGGAAGCCGTACACGTACTTCATCTCGCGCCGCAGGATGATCTCGCCCTTGACGTTCTCCAGCATCACCACGGCACACGACCGCGCCTCCGGCGCGCGCTCCTCCAGGGCGATCTCGATCCGGGGGCCGTTGCCCGGGTAGAGCGTGACCGTGGCGTGCGTACGGTCGAACGCCGGGGTGCCGTCGTAGATGTAGACGAAGATCAGCAGTCGCTTGATCTCGGCGCGGTGGTCCATGTTGATGTAGATCGTCTCGCCGGACCCGGAGCCGAACCTGTCGTCGCCGCTCAGCTGGACGTACGGCGGGCTGTTGATGCTGCCCAGTATGTTCCCCAGGGGCTGCACCACGCCTTTGGCGCCGTCCTGGAGCTCGTACATGCAGGCGAGGTCGAGGTCGACGTTCACCATGGCGGGGCCCTGCGCCTGCACCATCTCGGGCCGGAACTTCCGCATGGGGTGCCGCAGACCCTGGATGCGGCCGGTCCGGTCGCCGAAGTCCGAGGTGCGCATCCGCCACGAGAGGTTGACCCGGAGATTGCCGGTGACCGCTCCCTGCTTGCTGAGCGAGAACGAGGGATGACGCTTGGTCAGCTCGACGGCGCCGTGCGCACCGCCGAAGTCGAGCTGCTGGGCAGCCGTACGCCCCCAGTTGCCGAAGAACCTGTCCCGGAACGTCATAGGAACCCCACCCCTTTTTTGCACATTCCCGCTCAACTGCCGCGGGGCGGCCGTGAGGTGAGCCTCACGACCGCCCCGCTGAGAGCGTTCCTCAAATGTGCCAGGGTCACACCCCGGAAGGGGTCACACCCTGGAAAGGGTGGGTCACACCCCGGAAGCGACTTCCGACTTGGCGCCGGAGTCGCTGCCCTCCGCCGCCGCCTTGCGGTTGCGCATCACGGAGGACAGGAACGACAGCCCGATGAGGGCCACGCCGATGAGGCCGGTAATGACCTCGGGGATCTCGTGCTTGATGCTGATCATCAGGATGACGGCGAGGGCACCGATGGCGTAGTGCGCGCCGTGCTCGAGATAGACGTAGTCGTCCAGGGTCCCCTTGCGGACGAGGAAGACCGTCAGCGACCGGATGTACATGGCGCCGATACCGAGGCCGATGGCCATCACGAAGATGTCGTTGGTGATGGCGAAGGCGCCGATGACACCGTCGAAGGAGAAGGACGCGTCGATGACCTCGAGGTAGAGGAACATGAAGAAGGCGGCCTTGCCGGCGAGGCCGACGACCGAGCCGTTGCCCTGCTTCGCGGCGGGCGCCGTGTCCTTCGCGGCCTCGCCCTCGCTCTCCTCGTCGTCCTCCTCGTCCTCTTCCAGGCGGCTCTCGAAGAAGTCGGAGATTCCGCCGACGACGAGATAGGTCACCAGACCGCCGATTCCGGCGAGCAGGACCGTGGTGGCCTTGTCGATCGTGCCCTCGCCGTCGTGCACCGGGACGGCGGTGGCGAAGGTGGTGGCGGCGATCAGGAGCACGACCAGGGAGACCACGATGGAGAGGGTCTCCAGCTTGCCGATCTTGGCGAGCGGCCTCTCCAGCCAGCCGAGCCACTTGATGTCCCGGTCCTCGAAGATAAAGTCCAGGAAGATCATCAGCAGGAACATGCCACCGAACGCGGCAATGGCCGGGTGGGCGCTGGTGACCAGCGCCTCGTACCGGTCGTGATCCTGAATGGCGACCTTGACCGCTTCGATCGGCCCCAGCTGGGCGGTGACGGCGACGATGACGACCGGGAACACCAGCCTCATGCCGAAGACGGCGATGAGGATGCCCAGGGTCAGGAACATCTTCTGCCAGAACGGGTTCATCTTCCGGAGGATTCCGGCATTGATGACCGCATTGTCGAACGATACGGAGACCTCGAGGACGGACAGTATCGCGACGATCGCGAGCCCCTGCCACCCCCAGAGGACACCGGCCAAGGCCAGTCCGGCCGCCGTGATGGCGAACGACCAACCAAAGGTTTTCAGGAGCACTGGCTACCCAATCCTTCGTTATGGGGTTTCCCCCGCGCCGTGCGCGGCTTTACGAAACGTTGACCCCGAAGTCTAGGGCGATGCCGCGCAGGCCCGACGCGTACCCCTGACCCACCGCCCGGAACTTCCATTCCCCGCCGTACCGGTAGACCTCGCCGAAGATCATCGCGGTTTCGCTGGAGGCGTCCTCGCTGAGGTCGTAGCGGGCGAGCTCGGTTCCGTCGGCCTGGTTGACGACGCGGATGTAGGCGTTGCTGACCTGGCCGAAGCTCTGGCCACGGGCATCGGCGTCGTGAATGCTGACCGGAAAGACGATCTTGTCGCAGGCGGCCGGGACCTTGGAGAGGTCGACCAGGATCGTCTCGTCGTCGCCGTCACCCTCACCGGTGAGATTGTCGCCGGTGTGTTCGACGGAGCCCTCGGGGCTCTTGAGGTTGTTGTAGAAGACGAAGTACTCGTCGCCGAGCACGCGGCCCGTGGCGCACAGCAGGGCGCTGGCGTCGAGGTCGAAGGGGGCTCCGGTGGTGGAGCGCGCGTCCCAGCCGAGACCGACGGTCACATTGGTGAGGTTGGGTGCGGCCTTGGAGAGGGAGACATTGCCTCCCTTGGCGAGCGTGACGCCCATGATCTTGTTTCCTCCCCGGTCGAGATGCGGCGCCCTCGGGCAGCGGGGGCACCGTGCACGTCCGGCGCCGCACTCCCGGGAACGGGGGTGCGGCGCCGGACGCGGATGGCCTGTCGCTCAGACGTTGACGCCGAAGTCCTGGGCGATGCCGCGCAGGCCCGAGGCGTAGCCCTGGCCGATGGCGCGGAACTTCCACTCCGCGCCGTGGCGGTAGAGCTCGCCGAAGACCATGGCGGTCTCGGTCGAGGCGTCCTCGCTGAGGTCGTAGCGGGCGAGCTCGGCGTTGTCGGCCTGGTTCACCACGCGGATGTAGGCGTTGCGGACCTGGCCGAAGCTCTGCTGGCGCGACTCGGCCTCGTAGATCGAGACCGGGAACACGATCTTGGCGACATCGGCGGGCACGCCGGCCAGGTTGACCTTGATGACCTCGTCGTCGCCCTCGCCCTCACCGGTGAGGTTGTCACCCTGGTGCTCGACGGAGCCCTCGGGGCTCTTGAGGTTGTTGAAGAAGACGAAGTTCTGGTCGTTGGCGACCTTCCCCTGGTCGTTCGTCAGCAGTGCGCTGGCGTCCAGGTCGAAGTCCGTACCGGTGGTGGTACGGGCGTCCCAGCCGAGACCGACGATGACCGCGGTCAGGTTCGGGGCCGCCTTGGTCAGCGAGACGTTGCCGCCCTTGCTGAGACTGACTCCCACGAGTCCTCCATTGGTTCGAGTTCGAGGGGGTAGGTCTCCACCTGCGCCCCCGGTGTGCGATGGCATCCGGTCAACGTGTGGATCCTAGTGACCGGTTCCCACCGATTACATACTTCTTGCTCAGAGAGCTGCGAGCGCCTTGGTGTACTCGTCCAGGTCACGCGCGTCGGGCAGGCCGTTGACGACGGTCCAGCGCACCACGCCCTCCTTGTCGATGATGAAGGTGCCGCGCACCGCGCAGCCCTTCTCCTCGTCGAAGACACCGTAGGCGCGGCTGACGTCGCCGTGCGGCCAGAAGTCGGAGAGCAGCGGGTAGGTGAGGCCCTCCTGCTCGGCGAAGACGCGCAGCGAGAACGGTGCGTCGTTGGAGACGGCGAGCAGCTGGACGTCGTCGTTGACGAACTTCGGCAGCTCGTCGCGCAGGGCGCACAGCTCGCCGGTGCACACGCCGGTGAAGGCGAAGGGGTAGAAGAGCAGGACGACGTTCTTCTCACCGCGGTAGTCGGAGAGCCGGACGGTCTCGCCGTGCTGGTTCCGCAGCGCGAAGTCCGGAGCCTTGGTGCCGACCTCGATCGCCATGTTCGAAATCCTTCTTCTCGGCAGGGCCGGCCCGGGAGGCCGTGCCCGGCCCCGGCCACCGGCGGGTAGGCCGTCAGTGTGTCACTGCGCACTCCGGAGGACGCACCGAGCCCCCCGGCAGCGTGCTGCCGGGGGGCTCGGTGCGTCTGCCGGGGCGCCTGGGCTAGCGCTTGGGGGCGACCATGCGGGTGCCGGTCCAGTCCTTGGCCACGCTGATGCTCTTGGTCTGACTCAGGCCGGCGGTCTGCGACGCCTCGTTGATGTCGCTCGGCTCGATGTAGCCGTCACGGCCGGTCTTCGGGGTCATCAGCCAGATGTCCCCGCCGTCCTCGAGCATGCCGATGGCGTCCACGAGCGCGTCCGTCAGGTCGCCGTCCTCGTCACGGAACCACAGGACGACGGCGTCGGCCACGTCGTCGTAGTCCTCGTCGACGAGGTCCTGGCCGGTGATCTCCTCAATGGCCTCGCGGAGCTCCTGATCGACATCGTCGTCGTAGCCGATCTCCTGGACCACCTGTCCGGGCTGGAAACCCAGCCTGGCGGCAGGGTTGGTCCGCTCCTCCGCGTGGTCCGCGGTCGCGCTCACGGATTGCCTCCTGTCATCTTTCGAGAAAGTGTCTTGTGTTCCTCGCATACGCGAGGCATTGGCGGTAGTCCACACGTGACGGACGGATCGCGCAAGTACCCGGCCATCGGGACCGCCGGAACGTTGACGGACGCGGACGTCCTGTGGCAACTCCAACCCTGAGGCAGGAGGGGAAAGTGATTCACAACACAGAACTTCACCCCTTTTGCGAAGTTACTCCATGTGATGACGGCCGCCGACCCCGAACAGCCGTACACGGAGGACCCTCTTTGGGGGCGTAAGGTTGCGATTTGGCCGCCCCGGGCGACCGACAAACGCTGCTTCGTCTCACCAGTGGTGGTTACCGCCCAGTAGAGATGACGTTTCCGCCGCCGCGGTCCACGATGGGACCGGCGCGACATAAGCAGAGCCATATTTGACCGCGTGCGCAGCAACATCGCGTGCAGAGCACGACAGACCGAACAGCGAAGGAACAGCGTGGCTTCCGGATCCGATCGCAACCCGATCATCATTGGCGGCCTTCCCAGCCAGGTCCCGGACTTCGATCCCGAAGAGACCCAGGAGTGGCTCGACTCGCTCGACGCAGCCGTCGATGAGCGAGGCCGGGAACGTGCCCGCTACCTCATGCTTCGCCTGATCGAGCGCGCACGCGAGAAGCGCGTCGCGGTGCCCGAGATGCGCAGCACGGACTACGTCAACACGATCGCGACCAAGGACGAGCCGTTCTTCCCCGGTAACGAGGAGATCGAGCGCAAGATCCTCAACGCGACCCGCTGGAACGCGGCCGTGATGGTCTCCCGCGCCCAGCGCCCCGGCATCGGCGTCGGCGGCCACATCGCCACCTTCGCCTCCTCCGCCTCGCTGTACGACGTGGGCTTCAACCACTTCTTCCGCGGCAAGGACGAGGGCGACGGCGGCGACCAGATCTTCTTCCAGGGCCACGCCTCCCCGGGCATCTACGCCCGCGCGTTCCTCCTGGACCGGCTCTCCGAGCGGAACCTGGACTCCTTCCGCCAGGAGAAGTCCAAGGCCCCCTACGGCCTCTCCAGCTACCCGCACCCGCGCCTCATGCCGGACTTCTGGGAGTTCCCGACCGTCTCGATGGGCCTCGGCCCGCTCGGTGCGATCTACCAGGCCCGCATGAACCGCTACATGGAGGCGCGCGGCATCGCCGACACCTCCAAGTCCCACGTGTGGGCGTTCCTCGGCGACGGCGAGATGGACGAGCCGGAGTCGCTCGGCCAGCTGTCCATCGCCGCCCGTGAGGGCCTGGACAACCTGACCTTCGTCGTCAACTGCAACCTGCAGCGCCTCGACGGCCCGGTCCGCGGCAACGGCAAGGTCATGCAGGAGCTGGAGTCGCAGTTCCGCGGCGCCGGCTGGAACGTGATCAAGCTGGTCTGGGACCGCTCCTGGGACCCGCTGCTGGCCCAGGACCGCGACGGCATCCTGGTCAACAAGCTCAACAGCACCCCGGACGGGCAGTTCCAGACGTACGCCACCGAGACCGGTGCGTACATCCGCGACCACTTCTTCGGCGACGACCACCGTCTCCGCAAGATGGTCGAGAACATGACCGACGACCAGATCCTGCACCTGGGCCGCGGCGGTCACGACCACAAGAAGATCTACGCGGCGTACGCGGCGGCCAAGGCCCACAAGGGCCAGCCGACCGTGATCCTCGCGCAGACGGTCAAGGGCTGGACCCTCGGTCCGAACTTCGAGGGCCGCAACGCGACCCACCAGATGAAGAAGCTCACGGTCGAGGACCTCAAGCGCTTCCGCGACCGCCTCCACATCCCGATCGCCGACAAGGAGCTGGAGTCCGGCCTGCCGCCGTACTACCACCCGGGTCGCGACTCGGAGGAGATCCAGTACATGCACGACCGCCGCAACTCGCTCGGCGGCTACGTGCCGACCCGTGTCGACCGGTCGAAGCCGCTGGCCCTCCCGGAGGACAAGGTCTACGCGAGCGCCAAGAAGGGCTCCGGCCAGCAGTCGATCGCCACCACCATGGCGTTCGTCCGCATCCTGAAGGACCTCATGCGGGACAAGGAGATCGGCAAGCGCTTCGTGCTGATCGCCCCCGACGAGTACCGCACCTTCGGCATGGACGCGTTCTTCCCGTCGGCCAAGATCTACAACCCGCTCGGCCAGCAGTACGAGTCCGTGGACCGCGAGCTGCTGCTCGCGTACAAGGAGTCGCCGACCGGCCAGATGCTGCACGACGGCATCTCCGAGGCGGGCTGCACGGCCTCGCTGATCGCGGCGGGCTCCGCCTACGCGACGCACGGCGAGCCGCTGATCCCGGTCTACGTCTTCTACTCGATGTTCGGCTTCCAGCGCACGGGCGACCAGTTCTGGCAGATGGCCGACCAGCTGTCGCGCGGCTTCGTGCTCGGCGCCACGGCCGGTCGCACCACCCTGACCGGTGAGGGCCTGCAGCACGCCGACGGCCACTCGCAGCTGCTGGCGTCCACCAACCCGGGCGTCGTCTCCTACGACCCCGCGTTCGGCTTCGAGATGGCGCACATCGTCAAGGACGGTCTGCGCCGGATGTACGGCGAGAACGCCGAGGACGTCTTCTACTACCTGACCGTCTACAACGAGCCGATCCAGCACCCGGCCGAGCCGGCGGACGTGGACGCCGAGGGCATCCTCAAGGGTCTGTACCGCTTCGCGCAGGGCGAGAAGGGCGCGATCCCGGCCCAGATCCTCGCCTCCGGTGTCGCGGTGCCGTGGGCGATCGAGGCCCAGAAGATCCTCGCCGAGGAGTGGGACGTCAAGGCGGACGTCTGGTCGGCGACCTCCTGGAACGAGCTGCGCAAGGACGCCATCGAGGCGGAGGAGCACAACCTCCTGCACCCGGAGGAGGACCTGCGCGTGCCGTACGTCACGCAGAAGCTCCAGGGCGCCGAGGGCCCGTTCGTGGCCGTGTCCGACTGGATGCGGGCCGTTCCGGACCAGATCTCGCGCTGGGTGCCGGGTGCGTACCAGTCGCTGGGCGCCGACGGTTTCGGCTTCGCCGACACCCGTGGTGCGGCCCGCCGCTTCTTCCACATCGACGCCCAGTCGATCGTCCTGGCCGTGCTCACCGAGCTCGCCAAGCAGGGGAAGGTGGACCGCTCCGCGCTGAAGCAGGCGGTGGACCGCTACCAGCTGCTGGACGTCACGGCGGCCGACCCGGGCGCCGCGGGCGGCGACGCGTAAGCAGTCACCCCGATTCACTGCCGGTGCCCCCGGACCAGCGTTCGCTGGTCCGGGGGCACCGGCGGTTTGCGTTGCGGTCAGTGCTCCCAGACCTTGTACGCCCGGACGACGTACGGGCTCTCCGGGACCCACGTCCCCGACGGGTACGTGTTGAACTCGCCCGTCTCCGCGCAGGTGGCGCTCTGGTACGTGGTGACCGGGCGCCCCGTGCGATTGGCCAGCGAGACCGCGCTGACGCCCGCCGGTAAGGCCACGCAGTCCTCGATGCCGATGTCGGCGAGCTCGCTCGTGCTGCGCGTCCCGCGGAAGTCGCCCTTCGTCCACAGGCACAGCTGCCCGGCGGCGCAGGCACCGAGCCGCCCCTTGCCGGCCGTGCCCGCGGCGCCCGCGGTGGGCGCGCAGAACAGGGCCAGCGCGGCGGCCGCGGCCGTGACGGCTGCGGCGGTGCGGATCGTACGCATGAGGATCACTCCCTGTGTCGGCGATGTTGCATTCCGCATCCTGACGGGAGTGACTCCGGCTGCCAAGAGGGCCCCGCGGTGCGGGGCCCTGATAGGGGAAGCGGTCCGGACGGGCTCAGATGTGGGCCGCTCCGGCGGCGGCCTCGGGGTGGGATCCGCGCTTGGTGAACAGGGCGACCGCGGCGGCGACGGCCGCGACGACGCCGGCGACGGTGAAGGACAGGCTCATCCCTGACACGAAAGTGTCATGCGCGACGCCCGTGATCTTCCCGGCCACCTCCGGCGGCGCCCCCGGCGGCACCGGCGGCACGCCGACGGCCACGGCGTCGGCCGCCTGCGCCATCTCCTCCGGCCTGCCCGGGGGCAGCCCCGCGCCGGCCCACTTGCCGGGCAGGAGGCTGTCGACCCGGGCGGCCATCACGGCGCCCAGCACGGCCGTCCCGAGCGAGCCGCCCACCTGCATGGCGGCCTGCTGCAGGCCGCCCGCGACGCCCGCGTGCTCCAGCGGGGCGTTGCCGACGATGACCTCGGTCGCGCCGACGATGACCGGGGCCAGGCCGAGGCCGAAGAGGGCGAACCACACCGACATCACGCCCGTGCCGGAGCCGGGCTCCAGCCGGGACATGCCGAAGCACGCGACGGTGGTCAGCAGCATGCCGGCGACCAGCGGGATCCGGGGCCCCAGCCGGGTGATGATCGCGCCGGCGGCCGGCGAGGCGACGATCATCATGCCGGTCAGCGGCAGCAGGTGCAGGCCCGAGTCGACCGGGCTCATGCCGTGCACGTTCTGCAGGTAGAAGGTGACGAAGAACAGCCCGCCGATGAAGGCGAAGGCCATCAGCAGCATCAGGGCCGTGCCCGCGCTCAGCGGCACGGAGCGGAAGAGGCCCAGCGGCAGCAGCGGCTCCCGGGCCTTGGTCTCCCACAGGACGAACAGGACGAGGGCCAGGGCCGCCCCGCCCAGGAACAGCAGGGTCTTGCCGTCCCCCCAGCTCCAGTCCCGGGCCTTGATCAGCGCCCAGACGAGGCAGAACATCCCGGCCGAGAGCAGGCCGATGCCGGGGAGGTCGAAGGAGCGCGGGGCGTGGTCGGACCGGTGGTCCTTGAGGATCACCAGGCCCAGGGCGAGCGCGAGGGCGCCGACCGGCACGTTGATGAAGAAGACGGACTGCCAGTTGACGTGCTCGACGAGGACGCCGCCGAGGATCGGGCCGCCGGCGGTCGAGACGCCGATCACCATGCCCCAGATGCCGACGGCCATGTTGAGCTTCTCGGCCGGGAAGGTGGCGCGCAGCAGGCCGAGCGCGGCCGGCATCAGCAGCGCCCCGCACAGGCCCTGGAGGACCCGGAAGACGACGACCGCCGACACGCTGCCGGAGAGCGCGATGGCTCCGGAGGCGACGGCGAAGCCGGTGGTACCTATGAGGAAGGTCAGCCGGTGACCGAAGCGGTCACCCAGCTTGCCCGCGGTGATCAGCGCGACCGCGAGGGCGAGGAGGTAGCTGTTGGTTATCCACTGGACATCGGCGAGCGAGGCGTGGAGGTCATCCCGGATGACGGGATTCGCGACGGCGACGATCGTGCCGTCGAGCGCGACCATCATCACGCCTATCGCCACGGAGAAGAGGGTCAGCCAGGGGTGGCCGCGGAGCCCCTTGCGGGGCCCGAGGTCCGGCTGCGCCTCGGCGACAGCGGTCTGAGACGTCATGGGGAGAATTATGTCAGTGCCTGCCAATTGGCTGTCGACCGCATCCGCTGACGCCTGTCACTTTCCTGCGCGGCTATCCTGAGCAGCACAAACGTGGCGGAGGAGAGACGAGCGATGCCGGCGATCGAGGACTCGGCGGCCCGTACGGCGCCGCCGTCCGGCCTGCGCGAGCGGAAGAAGCGGCGCACGCGGGACACCCTCATCCGGTCCGCCCTGGAGCTGTTCTCCCTCAAGGGTTACGAGCGCACCACCGTCGACGAGATCGCCGAGGCCGCGGAGGTCTCCCAGCGCACCTTCTTCCGCTACTTCGCGAACAAGGAAGAGGTCGCGCTGGCCATGCAGACCTCCGTGGACGCCCTCTTCCTGGCCACGCTGCGCTCCCGCCCGGCGGCCGAGGCGCCGCTGCCCGCGCTGCGCGGCGCCGTGCTCGACACCTGGGAGGGCGCGGGCGAGGTCATCGAGTCGGTCGTGCCGCTCGAACTGCACATGCGCACCTACCGGATGATCGAGTCGACGCCCCAGCTGCTGGCGGCGCGGCTGCGGAAGCTCTCCGAGGTGGAGGAGCAGCTGACCCGCGAGATCGCCCGGCGCGAGGGCCTGGACCTGGGCGCCGACCCACGGCCGCACGTGCTCGTGGCGGCGTTCGGCGGGGTGATGCGCGTCACCGCCAGGATCTGGGGCGAGCGCGGCGAGGGCGGCCTGGAGGATCTCCGGCTGCTCACCGTGGCCTATCTGGACCAGCTGGGTCCGGCTTTGGCCGGAAACTGGCGCGCCTGATCGAGAAACCCACGCATGTGCCCAATTACCCCCACTCAAACGTGAGATAGCTCACGGACTTCGCAGTCGCCGCCGCGTTTCTCCTACTGTGTTTCGCGGTGACTTCCTTCCCGGAGCTCGGCTCCCCCTCCTCCGTACCCTGGACGACCACGGCGACCGTGTGGCGCGCACTGCTCGCCCTGGCCGTGGTGTTCGTGATGCTCGGGACGACCGGCTGGACGGCCGTCAGAAGCCACAAGGCGGCCGGGGACGCCCGTACGGTCTCGCTCAGCGCCTGGCTGCACGGCTCCATAGCCGGCAGACCGCTGCCGGCCCCGGGGACGGCCCCCGGCGCCGTGGCCCGCTTCTTCGCCTCCCTCACCGGCGCCCAGCAGGCCCGGCTCGCCGACGACCACCCCTTCGTCGTCGGCAACCTCAACGGCGCCCCGGCCGCCCTGCGCTACCGCGCCAACCGCACCGCCCTCGACCGGGCGCGCGCCGTCGAGAAGCGCCGCAGCCACGCGAGCGGCCTCAGCCCGGTGGGCCGCCAGGAGGCCGTGCGCCGCATGCACCGCTTCGAGTCGCTGCGCGAGGACGGGCGGCAGATCCTCGCCTTCGACCCCACCGGCGCCGGCCGGGTCGCGGAGGTCATCGGCGACCTCGACCGGGCCGAGCGGGTCTCCGTCGTCGTCCCCGGAGTCGACACCAACCTGCTGACGTTCGAGAAGTCCCAGCGGGCCTACAGCGCCCCCGTGGGCATGGCCCGCTCCCTCTACGCCGCCGAGCGCAAGACGGCCCCCCGCATCCGTACGGCCGTCATCGCCTGGGCCGACTACACCTCGCCCGCCGGGGTGGGCATGGACGCCGCCACCGGCAAGCTCGCCGCCGAGGGCGCCCTGCGGCTGCGCGCCGCCGTGCGGGCGCTGCCCGGCACCTCGCGGGTCTCCCTCTTCTGCCACAGCTACGGCTCGGTGGTGTGCGGCGTCGCCGCGCGCGAGTTGCCCTCCCGGGTCACCGACGTCGCGGTGGCCGGCAGCCCCGGGATGCGTGCCGAGCACGTCTCCGAGCTGCGGACCAGCGCCCGGATATGGGCCATGCGCGACCCGGACGACTGGATCCAGGGCGTTCCCCACCTGGAGGTCGGCGGCCTCGGCCACGGCGCCGACCCCGTCTCGCAGTCCTTCGGGGCGCGGGTGCTGTCGGCGCGCGGCGCGGAGGGCCACGCCGGCTACTTCGAGCCCGGCACGACGAGCCTCGCCAACTTCGCCGGCATCGGCGTCGGCGCCCCGGCGACGATCTCCTGCGCGGACGCGGACGCCTCCTGCACCGAAGGCGCATAGCGGTACGAGCCGGGCCGGGCCGCACGACGGGCGGGAGCGCGCGGGCGGACGACGCGCGTAGCTCCCCGCTCCCCGCAGGGGGGACGCGCGAGCGGGCGGCGCATACGATGACGGCATGGGTGATGTGCTGACGGGTTTCCACACCGTCTGGGAGTTCGACACCGACTCCGTGCTCATCCGCTTCGAACGGGGGATCCGCACACCGAAGCTGCTCCAGGCGCTCGGTGAACGACGCATCCCCTACGAGGCGCTCGCGGCCGTCGAGCAGGCCCCGGGGAAGCGCGGGACGGTGGTGCTGCGTGCGGTCCCGAGACCGGGCGCCGATCCGCTGATGGACGTCGCCGACGGCCAGCTCAAGGAGGGCAGCGACCCCTACCGGCTGGTGCTGCCCGCCGAGCGCGACGCCCTCGCCGAGTACTACGCCGACGAGATACGGGCCGCGCTGGGCCCGGACGCGGCCGTGCCCGCCCAGCGCCCCCTGGTCGCGGCCCCCACTCCCCCGGCGTCCTTCAAGGCCTACGACGGCAAGGCCTCCTTCGACGGCGCCTCCGTCGCCTTCCGGTGGTTCTGGACCGGCGCGTCCTCCGCCAAGTGGAAGGCCGGCGACCAGCGGTTCGCCGTCGAGGAGCTCTCGGGCGTCCAGTGGCGCTCCCCCGAGATCGCCGGCGGCTATCTGCGGCTCGTGCCCCGCGGCGCCGAGGACGGGCCGCCGGGCCAGGCCGACCAGGATCCGGCGGCCGTCGTCTTCGGCATGGGCTACGGCCTCATCCACGAGTCGCTGCCGTTCGCCGCGGCCGTCCTGCAGGCCGTGCGGGCCTCCTCCCCGGCCTCGCCGGGCGCGCGCGTCCCGGCCGCCCGGCCCGACCCGGGCGGCATCGCCGACCGCATCCGCCACCTGGGCGCGCTGCACGACGCGGGGCTGCTCACGGACGACGAGTTCAGCGCGAAGAAGGCCCAGCTGCTCGCCGAGCTGTGACCCTCCGCCAAGGCGTGCGTCTGCTACCGGTGCTACCCCGGTATGACCCGCAAGCCCCCACCCCGGGGTGACGTCCCCGCCGGGGCCGCGGCCTAGGCTGAAAGGGTCATGATCCAGTCACCCCCTGCCCCTCTCGCGCGGGCGCGCGCCTTCGCGCTCGCCGTCTGCACCCCCGCCGGACCGCCCGTGCCGCTGGGCGGCCGGTCGCGCCGGCGCTGGGTGCGCAGGCTGCCGTACGTGGCCGCCTGGCTGTTCACCGCCCTGCTGCTGCCGCTGACGGGCTACAGCCTGGCGGAGGAGTACGGCCTGGGCTTCGGCCTCTCGCTGTCCCTCGGCACCGCCCAGGCCGTGTCCCTGCTCGCCGCCGTCCGCAGGCCCCTGCTCGCCTGGGCCGTCGCCTTCACGGCGGGCATCGTGGCGGCCGTGGCCGCGCTGGCCGAGCCGCCCGTGAACAACGACTGGCCGTGGCCCTGGCCGCCGACGACCGTGATCACCATGCTGCTGCTGATGCTCGCGGTCGGCATGCGGGAGCGGCGCCCGACGCTGCTGGCCGTCTGGCTGGCCACGGGCGTCTCGGGCGCGGTCCTGCGGGGCGTGGCGCCGGATCGCAGCTCCTCCAACGTCTGGATCACCCTGTTCGTGACCGGCGGCATCCTGATGCTGCTCGCCGGGGCCCTGCGCGAGCGCGGCGACGCGCGGCGGGCGCTGGCGGAGCAGGAGACCATCAGCGAGGCCGAGCGGGCACAGCGCACCCTGCTGGAGGAGCGCACCCGCATCGCCCGCGAGCTGCACGACGTCGTCGCCCACCACATGTCGGTGATCACCGTGCAGGCGGACAGCGCCCCGTACCGCATCGAGGGCCTGCCGGAGCAGGCGCGCGAGGAGTTCGGCGCGATCGCCGCCACGGCGCGGGAGTCGCTGACCGAGATGCGCCGGCTGCTGGGGGTGCTGCGCAGCGAGGGCGCCTCCGGCGGAGGCGGCGCGGAGCGGGCGCCGCAGCCGGGCGTCGCGCGGATCCCGCAGCTGGTCGAGGCGACCGTGCGGTCCGGGCTGCCGGTGGAGCTGGCCATGCCGGAGCCCCTGCCGGACGCCGTGCCGCAGACCGTGGACCTCTCCGCGTACCGCATCGTCCAGGAGGCCCTGGCCAACGTCGTCCGGCACGCGCCGGGGGCGGACACGCGGGTGTCGGTGTCCGTCGGCGAGGCCGGCACGGACCTGATGGTGCTGGTCGTCAACACCGCCGCGGCGGACCGGGACGCGCGGCCGGTGGAGACCGGCGGCACGGGCCACGGCCTGGTCGGCATGCGGGAGCGGGTGCGGCTGGTCGGCGGCACGCTCGACACCGGCCCGCTGGACGGCGGCGGCTTCCGCGTCGCCGCGCGGCTCCCGCTCACCGCGGAGTCGGGCACGGAATTCCCCACGGAATCGCTTACGGGCACCACAGGAAAAGAAGAGGACTCCCGCACCGCATGACCATCAAGGTGATCATCGTCGACGACCAGGCCATGGTGCGGGCGGGCTTCGCCGCGCTGCTGGCCGCGCAGCCCGACATCGACGTCGTCGGCGACGCCGCGGACGGGCGGCAGGGCGTGGAGCTGGGCCGCAGCGCCCACCCGGACGTCGTGCTGATGGACGTCCGGATGCCCGAGATGGACGGGCTGGAGGCCGCACGGCAGCTCCTCGACCCCCCGCGCGGCGTGCACCACCGCCCGAAGGTGCTGATGCTGACGACGTTCGACGTGGACGACTACGTCTACGAGGCGCTGCGCGCGGGCGCCTCCGGCTTCCTGCTGAAGGACGCCCCGCCCGCGGACCTGATCTCGGCCGTCCGGGTCGTGGCCGCCGGAGAGGCCCTGCTGGCCCCGTCCGTGACGCGCCGTCTGATCGCCGACTTCGCCAAGCAGCGCCCCGCCCGCCGCAAGGGCCCGTCCCTGCGGCTGAACGGGCTCACGCCGCGCGAGACCGAGGTCCTCGAACTCATCGCGCGGGGCCTGTCCAACCAGGAGATCGCGGCGTCCCTGGTGCTCGCCGAGCAGACCGTCAAGACGCACATCGGCCGGGTCCTGGCCAAGCTGGACCTGCGCGACCGCGCCCAGGCGGTGATCTTCGCCTACGAGTCGGGGCTGGTGGCCCCGGGCGGGCAGTGACGGGACGTCACCCGCACCGCGCCGCCCGTGGCCGGGCCTACTCGCGGCCGGCGGAGGTGAAGGCCATGTCGGCGTACCGGGTGCCCGCGACCCTGCCGGCGATCGGCTCCAGGGCCGCGAGCTCGTCCGCCGTCAGGGTGATGCGGGTCGCGCCCGCGTTCTCCTCCAGGCGGGAGCGGCGGCGCGTGCCCGGGATCGGAACGACCGTCAAGCCGTGCACCTGCGCCTGCTGCTGGACCCAGGCCAGGGCCACCTGGCCCGGGGAGGTGCCGTGCTGCTCCGCGATCCGCCGGACGGGCTCCAGCAGCGCCGCGTTCGCCTCCGCGTTGCCGCCGGTGAAGCGCGGCATGGTGCGGCGGAAGTCGTCGCCCGACAGCTCGCTCTCGGCCCGCACGAAGGAGCCGGTCAGGAAGCCCCGCCCGAGCGGGGAGTAGGGCACGAGGGCCACGCCCAGCTCCCGCGCGGCCGGCACCACGTGCGTCTCGATGTCGCGGCTGAAGAGCGACCACTCCGACTGCACGGCGGCGATCGGGTGCACGGCCTGCGCGGCGCGCAGTTCGCCGGCCGTGACCTCGCTGAGGCCCAGGTGCTTGACCTTGCCCTCGGCGACCAGCTCGGCCATGGCGCCGACCGTCTCCTCGACGGGGACGTTCACGTCGCGCCGGTGCATGTAGTAGAGGTCGATCTCGTCGACGCCGAGCCGCCGCAGGCTGGCCTCCACGGCCTGCCGGATGTACGGGCGGTCGTTGCGGATCGTCCGGACCTGCGGGTTCCCGGGGTCGATCCCGAGGGCGAACTTGGTGGCCAGGACGACGTCTTCGCGATGGGCCCGGACGAAGGGCGCGATGAACTTCTCGTTCTCGCCGAGGCCGTAGACGTCGGCGGTGTCGAAGAGCGTGACACCCAGTTCGAGCGCGCGCTCCAGCGTCGCCCGGGCCTCGTCCGGGTCGGTCGTCGGTCCGTAGGCGAAGCTCATGCCCATGCAGCCGAGGCCCTGAACGCCCACTTCGGGGCCGCCGGTGCCGAGGGTCGCGGTGGAGATCTTGTCGTTGCTGTCGGTCATCGGTGCGTCAGGCCCCTTCGGCGGCCTCGGCCCGTCGCCGGGCGTCGGCGTATATGTCGATCTTGTAGTCGAGTACCTCGAGGGTGCTGCGCAGCTCCGCGATGCGCGTGCGGACGTCCTCGCGGTGCGCGGTCAGCAGCCGTTCCCGCTCGGCCAGCGTGTGCTCGCCCTCGCGGACGAGCCGTGCGTAGCGGACCATGTCGGCCACCGGCATGCCGGTCAGGCGGAGCCGCCCCACCAGGTCCAGCCAGTCGAGGTCCCGGTCCGTGTAGCGGCGCTGGCCGGTGTGCGAGCGGTCCACGTGCGGCATCAGCCCGATCCGCTCGTACCAGCGCAGCGTGTGCACCGACAGCCCCGTGCAGTCGGCCACTTCGCTGATCGTGTAGCGGTCGCGCCCCGCCGGGCGGCTGTGGCGCTGCCGTTCCAGCACGGTGCACACGGCGGCCGGCGGTGCGGTGTCCACGACGGCCGGTGCGGTCTCCAAGACGGTCATCGAGCTTCCCCCTGTTTCGCGGGCGTTCGCAGTCGTTGCCCTTGCGATGACCACAACGCTAGAGAGTTCGAGTGCACTCCAGGCAAGCGAAGACTTGGGGGAATCTTGGCCGGAGCGGCCGGGCGGCGGGGCCGGGATAGGCTCGGAGCCATGCAGAGCCTGCGGATGATCGAGAACTGGCCGGTGGACACCGCTGCGGCGGCGGTCGTACGGGCCGATGGCACGACGGTGGGCGCACACGGCCCGGTGGAGCACCGCTTCCCGCTGGCCTCCGTCACCAAACCGCTCGCCGCCTACGCCGCGCTCGTCGCCGTCGAGGAGGGCGCGGTCGAGCTCGACGAGCCGGCCGGTCCCGCGGGCTCGACGGTCCGCCACCTCCTCGCCCACACCTCCGGGCTGGCCTTCGACGAGCACCGGTCCATGGCGGAGCCGGGCACGCGGCGGCTCTACTCCAACGCCGGCTTCGAGGTGCTCGGCGACCACATCGCCAAGGCCACGGACATCCCCTTCGCGGACTACCTGCGGGAGGCGGTGCTGGAGCCGCTGGGGATGACGGCGACGGACCTTGCGGGCTCGCCCGCCAAGGACGGCGTCTCCACCGTCGCCGACCTGGTGCGCTTCGCCGCGGAGCTGCAGGCGCCGCGGCTGCTCTCGCCGGAGACCGTGGCCGGGGCGACGTCGGTGGCCTTCCCCGGCCTCACCGGGATCCTGCCCGGCTACGGGCACCAGCGGCCCAACGACTGGGGCCTCGGCTTCGAGATCCGCGACGGCAAGTCCCCGCACTGGACGGGCGCGTCGTCTTCGCCCCGCACGTTCGGCCACTTCGGGCAGTCGGGGACGTTCCTGTGGGTGGACCCCGCCGCGGGCGCGGCGTGCGTCGCCCTGACGGACCGCGCGTTCGGGCCGTGGGCGACCGAGGTCTGGCCGGCCCTGACGGACGCGGTCCTGACCGAGCTGCGCTCCTAGGACGTGCATCACGACCGTCTGAGTAACCGGGCTGGGGGCACCTCCCAGCGGTAGCTGGGGGAGGTTGGGCGAGGCCCGGCGTGAAGCGCCGGGTCACCCGAAGTGAGGCTCGGCGTGCATCTCCCACGCCAGCAGCTCCGCGTCGGCACCGAGCGCCTCGACCTCGACGGCGGAGGCGTCCAGCAGTCGCGCGGCGTCGCCCGGGCGCAGGACGTCGCCGTCCACCCGGACATCACCGCGTACGACGTGCACGTACACCCACGGCGCCCCCGGCAGGGACCCCCGCTCGCCGGCCCGGAGCCGCCGCACGTGCAGCACCGCCTCCGCTCCCGGCAGCACGTACGACGCGTCGTCGGCGACGCCCCGCACCACCTCGTACGAGGGCTCGCCGCCGTACTCCGACGGAGTCAGCCACATCTGTACGAAGCGCAGGGGCGCCCCGCCCTCGTTCCGCTCGGTGTGGTGGACGCCGGCACCGGCGCTGAGCCGCTGCACGTCACCGGGCCGCACGATCTCGGTGTGCCCCGTGGAGTCCTCGTGGGTGAGCTCCCCCTCGACCACCCACGTGACGATCTCGACGTCGCGGTGGGGGTGCTCCGCGAAACCGGCGCCGGCGGCGAGCCGCTCCTCGTTGCAGGCGGCGAGCGGTCCGAACCGCACGTTGTCGGGGTCGTAGAAGCCGGAGAAGGAGAAGGCGTGCCAGGTCTCGATCCCGGCCTCCGGGTCGCCGCCGCGGAAGCGTTCACCGGCGCGCTGGACGGACCGCTGTACGTGCGTCATCGGGCTACGGTAGCCCGGCGACCCCGCACCGGACCCGAATAAGGCAGGCTTGTCCCCGTGCCTGAACCCGCCGCTAACACCCCGCATCCGCACAGCGCCACCCTCCGCCGCCTGGAGAAGTCATCCGGCACGCTGGCCGCCGCCGCCATCGCCCGCATGGATGCCCAGCTGCCGTGGTACCGGGCGATGCCCCCGGAGAACCGGTCGTGGATCGGCCTGGTCGCCCAGGCCGGCATCGCGGCCTTCACGGAGTGGTTCCGGCATCCGGAGACCCCGCAGGCCATCAGCACGGACGTGTTCGGCACGGCCCCGCGCGAGCTGACGCGGGCGATCACTTTGCGCCAGACGGTGGAGATGGTCCGGACCACCATCGAGGTCATGGAGTCGGCCATCGACGAGGTGGCGGCCCCCGGCGACGAGGGCGTGCTGCGGGAGGCGCTGCTCGTCTACGCCCGCGAGATCGCCTTCGCCACCGCGCAGGTCTACGCGCAGGCCGCCGAGGCACGGGGCGCCTGGGACGCCCGCCTGGAGTCGCTGGTGGTCAACGCGGTGCTCTCGGGCGAGGCGGACGAGGGCGCCCTCTCGCGGGCCGCGGCCCTCGGCTGGAGCGCCCCGGCGCACGTCTGCGTGGTGCTCGGCACCGCCCCGAACGGGGACAGCGAGCTGACGGTCGAGGCGATCCGGCGCGCGGCGCGGCACGCCAAGGTGCAGGTGCTGACGGGGGTGCTCGGCGACCGCCTGGTGGTGATCGCGGGCGGCTCCGACAATCCGCTGCAGACGGCCAAGGCGCTGATCGGGCCGTTCGCGGCGGGCCCGGTGGTGGCCGGCCCGGTGGTGCCGGACCTGCTGTCGGCGACGCGCTCGGCGCAGGCCGCGGCGGCCGGTCTCAAGGCGTGCGCGGCCTGGCCGGACGCCCCCCGTCCGGTGCCGGCGGACGATCTGCTGCCGGAGCGGGCGATGGCCGGGGACACCACGGCCCGCGATCAGCTGGTGGAGGAGATCTACAGACCGCTCCAGGAAGCGGGCTCGGCTCTGCTGGAGACGCTGAGTGTCTACCTGGAGCAGGCGAGTAGCTTGGAAGGTGCGGCACGGATGCTGTTCGTCCATCCCAACACCGTGAGATACCGCCTCCGACGTGTGACGGACGTCACCGGGTGGTCACCCTCCGATGTCCGCTCCGCGTTTACGCTGCGGATCGCGCTCATCCTGGGGCGTCTGGCCGACACGGAGACGGCCCTCTAGCCTTTTGTCGAACGTCAACAATTCCCCTGACGGTTCTTGGTCCCCATCCCCACGGGTGGCCGGAGCCGTCCACGAGAGAGAGTGTGAGGGTGCTCGTACTCGTCGCTCCCGGCCAGGGCGCTCAGACGCCCGGCTTCCTGACCCCCTGGCTCGACCTCCCCGGTGTCGAAGACCGGCTCCGTGAGTGGTCCGCCGCCATCGACCTGGACCTGGTCCACTACGGCACGAAGGCCGACGCGGACGAGATCCGCGACACCGCCGTCGCGCAGCCGCTGCTGGTCGCGTCGGCGCTGGTCTCGGCCCGGCAGCTGTTCCCGGCGGCGGAGGACTTCGCCCGCCTGGTGGGTGCGGCCGCGGGCCACAGCGTGGGCGAGCTCGCCGCGGCGGCGCTGACCGGCGTGCTGCCGGAGCGCTCCGCCATGGAGCTGGTCCGCAAGCGCGGCCTGGCCATGGCCGAGGCCGCCGCCGTCACCGAGACGGGCATGTCGGCGCTGCTCGGCGGCGACCCCGAGGTCGTCCTGCCGCACCTGGAGAAGCTCGGCCTGACCCCGGCCAACGTCAACGGCGCGGGCCAGATCGTGGCCGCCGGCACCGCCGCGCAGCTGGCCGCGCTCGCGGAGGACAAGCCCGAGGGCACCCGCAAGGTCGTCGCGCTGAAGGTGGCGGGCGCGTTCCACACGCACCACATGGCCCCGGCCGTGTCGGCCCTGGAGGCCGCCGTGCAGGAGCTGTCCCCCGCCGAGCCGCACACCCGCTACGTCTCGAACAAGGACGGCGGCGTCGTCGCCTCGGGCGCGGAGATCGTGCAGCGGCTGGTCGGCCAGGTGGCCAACCCGGTCCGCTGGGACCTGTGCATGGAGACCTTCAAGGAGCTCGGCGTCACCGCCCTGATCGAGGTGGCCCCCGGCGGTACGCTGACCGGTCTGGCCAAGCGTGCCCTGCCCGGCGTGAAGACCCTGGCCCTGAAGTCGCCGGCCGACCTCGACGCAGCCCGTGAGCTGATCGCCGAGCACGCCGCACCCGCCGGGTCCCCGGCCGAATAAGGAGCCTCAGAGCATGACCTCGAAGATCAAGCCGAGCAAGGGCGCCCCGTACGCGCGCATTCTCGGCGTGGGCGGCTACCGCCCCACCCGGGTGGTGCCGAACGAGGAGATCCTGAAGTACATCGACTCCTCGGACGAGTGGATCCGCTCCCGCTCCGGCATCGCGACGCGGCACTGGGCCGGTCCGGAGGAGACGGTGTCCGCGATGTCGGTCGAGGCGGCCGGCAAGGCCATCGCCGACGCGGGCATCACCCCGGAGCAGGTCGGCGCCGTGGTCGTCTCGACGGTTTCGCACTTCCACCAGACCCCGGCCATCGCGACCGAGATCGCGCACCGGATCGGCGCGGACAAGCCCGCCGCCTTCGACATCTCGGCCGGCTGCGCGGGCTTCGGCTACGGGCTGACGCTGGCCAAGGGCCTGGTCGTCGAGGGCTCGGCGCAGTACGTCGTCGTCATCGGCGTCGAGCGGCTGTCGGACCTGACCGACCTGGAGGACCGCGCGACGGCCTTCCTCTTCGGCGACGGCGCGGGCGCCGTGGTCGTCGGCCCCTCCGACGAGCCGGCCATCGGCCCCACCGTCTGGGGCTCCGAGGGCGACAAGTCGAACACCATCAAGCAGACCCTGGGGTGGGACGCCTACCGCACCACCCCGGTGCCCGGCGGGGACGGCCCCGAGGCCCGCAAGGCCCTCGACGAGCTCCGTTTCCCGGCCATCACGCAGGAGGGCCAGGCGGTCTTCCGCTGGGCCGTCTTCGAGATGGCCAAGGTCGCCCAGCAGGCGCTGGACGACGCCGGGGTCAGTGCGGAGGACCTGGACGTCTTCATCCCGCACCAGGCCAACATGCGGATCATCGACTCGATGGTCAAGACCCTCAAGCTGCCGGAGAGCGTCACGGTCGCCCGTGACGTGGAGACCACGGGCAACACGTCCGCGGCCTCCATTCCGCTGGCCATGGAGCGGCTCCTGGCCACCGGCGCGGCGAAGAGCGGGGACACCGCGCTCGTCATCGGTTTCGGGGCGGGTCTCGTCTACGCCGCCACGGTCGTTACCCTCCCCTAGGCGAGATCCGCGCAGCCCGGCCCCGCCTCGCTGCGCGGAGCTCACCGCACCAGCAGTTCCTTACCACGCAGTTCCACCGCACAAATAGAAGGAGCGCCGCACATGGCCGCCACCCAGGAAGAGATCCTCAAGGGCCTCGCCGAGATCGTCAACGAGATCGCCGGCATCCCGGTCGAGGACGTCCAGCTGGACAAGTCCTTCACCGACGACCTGGACGTCGACTCGCTGTCCATGGTCGAGGTCGTCGTCGCCGCCGAGGAGCGCTTCGACGTCAAGATCCCCGACGAGGACGTCAAGAACCTCAAGACCGTCGGCGACGCCGCGGACTACATCCTGAAGCACCAGGACTGACCCGAGCGTTCGTCGCCACCCCAGCGGTGGCGGTTTCACCAGCACCTCTACACGTGGAGACAGAATTCCTGTGAGCTCGACCAATCGCACCGTGGTCGTCACCGGTATCGGCGCAACCACACCGCTGGGTGGCGACAGCGCGACGACCTGGGAGGCTCTGCTCGCCGGCCGGTCCGGCGTCAAGCCCCTCGAAGGTGAGCGCTTCGCCGGCCTTCCGGTCCGCATCGCCGCTTCCGCGGCGGTGGATCCCGGTGATGTCCTGCCCCGCCCGCTCGCCCGCAAGCTGGACCGCTCGGCGCAGTTCGCGCTGATCGCGGCCCGTGAGGCCTGGGCCGACGCGGGTTACACCGCCATGGCCGGCGAGGACTCGTCCATCGCCCCCGAGCGCCTCGGCACCGTCATCGCCTCCGGCATCGGCGGCGTGACCACCCTGCTCGACCAGTACGACGTGCTCAAGGAGAAGGGCGTCCGCCGCGTCTCCCCGCACACCGTGCCCATGCTCATGCCGAACAGCCCCTCGGCCAACGTAGGCCTGGAGGTGAACGCCCAGGCGGGCGTGCACACCCCGGTCAGCGCCTGCGCCTCCGGCGCCGAGGCCATCGGCTACGCCGTCGAGATGATCCGCAGCGGCCGCGCCGACGTGGTCGTCGCCGGCGGCACCGAGGCGGCGATCCACCCGCTGCCCATCACCGCCTTCGCCAACATGATGGCGATGTCCAAGAACAACGAGGAGCCCGAGAAGGCCTCCCGCCCGTACGACAAGGCCCGTGACGGCTTCGTCCTCGGCGAGGGCGCCGGCGTCGTGATCCTCGAGTCCGCCGAGCACGCCGCACGCCGCGGCGCGCGGGTCTACTGCGAGGTGCTGGGCCAGGGCCTGTCCGCGGACAGCCACCACATCGCCCAGCCCGAGCCGACCGGCCGCGGCATCGCCGCCGCGCTGCAGAGCCTGCTCGACAGCACCGACCTCAAGCCGTCCGAGGTCGTGCACCTCAACGCGCACGCCACGTCCACCCCGCAGGGTGACGCGGCCGAGATCAAGGCGCTGCGCAAGGTCCTCGGCGACGACCTCGACCACGTCGCGGTCTCCGCGACCAAGTCGATGACCGGCCACCTGCTGGGCGGCGCGGGCGGCATCGAGACGGTCATGACCGTCCTCGCCCTGCACACCCGCACGGCCCCGCCGACCATCAACGTCGACGACCTGGACGAGGACATCGACGCGGACATCGTCCGCAACGAGCCCCGTGCCCTTCCCGCCGAGGGCCCGATCGCCGCGATCAACAACTCGTTCGGCTTTGGCGGCCACAACGTGGTCCTGGCCCTCCGCTCGGTCTGACCGCACCCCGCCCGACGCGACGGCCCCGCCCCGGAACCCCCGGGGCGGGGCCGTCGCCGTTCCGGCGCCCGCCGGGTCCGAGCCACACCGTCCGGCTGCCGACGGCGGCGAAGGCCGGCTCCAGGGTCTTGCGCACCTCCTGCGGCCGTGCTGCCCGACTGGACCCGGACCGTGCCGGGCCGCAGGGCGGGGGCGGCGGCGCTTCAGACCACCTGGTGCAGCCAGCGCACCGGTGCGCCCTCTCCCGCGTAGCGGAAGGGCTCCAGTTCGTCGTCCCAGGGCTTGCCGAGGAGCTTGGCGACCTCGGCCTCCAGCTCCGTCTCGCCGCGGGCGGCGCGGGCGAGGGCCGCGCGCAGCCGGTCCTCGGGGACGAGGATGTCGCCGTGGATGCCGGTGACGGCGTGGAAGATGCCGAGGTCGGGGGTGGAGCTGTAGCGCTCGCCCTCAGCCGTGGCGCACGGCTCGGCGGTCACCTCGAAGCGCAGCAGGTGCCAGCCGCGCAGTGCGGAGGCGAGTTTGGAGGCGGTGCCGACCTGGCCCTGCCAGGAGAATTCGGCGCGCCAGGTGCCGGGCGAGGCGGGCTGCCGGATCCAGTCGAGGGTGACCCGCACACCGAGCACGCCCGCGACCGCCCATTCGACGTGCGGGCACAGCGCGCGCGGCGCGGAGTGCACATACAGAACTCCACGTGTCGTCACCGGGACCTCCAGTGCGGTTCGAGGTTCGCCTTCCCCAGCGGCCTCGCACCCGTACCGGTCCCGCCTGGGACAGCGTGAAACATTCTGCCCCAATGGCCACTCCCGCACCAGCTCGCGAGGTTACCAACAGTAAACACCATCGGGAGCATTTCTCCTGAAAGGGACAGGATGTGACGTGTCGTATTTCAGTTGTGCCGGAAGTGCAAAGCCGCCCCGGGGCCCGGCACAACCACCCCGGGGAAAAGCTACCGTGCGAAGGTACCCCCGCGGTGACGTACCGTCGGACCCGAACAGATATCACCCGGCCGGAGGGGAAAAAGCGATGCGCCGCAGCACGGTGCGGAAGGTGCGCGGAGCCGCCAGGGCGGCCGTCGCAGCGGTCTCCGCCTTCTCGGCAGCCCTGCTCGTCACGGGCTGTGACAGCGGTGGAGAGGACACGTCCGCGGGAAAGCCGAGCGCCTCGCCCGCCGCCCCCGCCTGGAATACCCGGCCCACCTCCATCGCCTCGCTGGGCGACTCCATTACGCGCGGATTCGACGCCTGCTCGGTGCTCGCGGACTGCCCGGAGGTCTCCTGGGCCACGGGCACGCAGGTCGACAGCGTCGCCCGGAAACTGCTGGCGTCACCGCAGACGAGCAGCTGGAATTACGCGCGGACCGGCGCCCGGATGGCCGATCTCCCGGGGCAGATGCAGTCGGCGATCGCCCACAAGCCGCAGCTGGTGACCGTCCTCCTGGGCGCCAATGACGCCTGCCGCGACAATGTGGCCGACATGACGCCGACGGCCTCGTTCCGCGCGGACTTCGAGGCCTCGGTGAAGAAGCTGCGCACCGCCCTGCCCAAGTCCCAGCTCTACGTGGCCAGCGTGCCCGACCTGCAGCGCCTGTGGACGCAGGGCCGCGCGAACGGCTACGCCAAGACGGTCTGGAAGCTGGGCATCTGCCCGTCGATGCTCAAGGACTCCGAGTCCGCCGACCCGGCGGCGGAGCAGCGCCGCGCCCAGGTCGTCAAGCGGGTCGCCGAGTACAACGCGGCCCTGAAGGACGTCTGCGGCCGGGACGCGCTGTGCCGCTACGACGGCGCGGTCCACGGCTACGACTTCACGAGCGAGGCGCTCAGCAAGTGGGACTGGTTCCACCCGAGCAGGAAGGGCCAGGGGGAGCTGGCGGCGCTGGCCTACCGGACCATCACCGCGGAGAAGCACCCGGCCTGAGGCCCGGCCCGGGGCCGGAGCGTGGCTCGGGGCGGGACCTGTCAGGTGGCCCCGCCCCGGTCAGACGCGGTCGTGCGGCCCGCGCGCGGCGCGGGCGTACGTACCCTCGCTCCGGCCGTCCGGCGCCGCGCGCACGCGCACTGCACGCCCCCGGCTTTGGCCAAAGCCACGTCCGGGCGGGCGTTCGCGCCTGCTCATCAGCACGGTATCCGATGAACAGACCTTACTCATAAGCAAGTTCACCCCTGCGCGGGTCAACTTCCTTACCTGCCACGCGCCTGCGGCCACGCGGACGTCGGACAAGCTTTACCTATCGTCATCCCGGCGGCGTTCCGCAGGCCGCCCGCGGCCCGTGCCCGACCGGTACCGTCTGGCCATGACGGAAATCGACCCGCAGCGCACCGCCCTCGTCCTCGTCGACCTGATGGAGCGCATCGTCGCGCTCCCCCTCGCTCCGCGCAGCGGGGACGAAGTGGTCCGCACGGCGGAGGAGTTGGCGCGGTCGTTCCGCAAGTCCGGGGGCACGGTGGTCGTGGTGCGCACCGAGCGGCCGGGGGCGCCGGAGCAGCCGCCGGGGAGCGGGCTGCTCGCGGGGTTCGCCGAGGAGGGCGACGTCGAGGTGGTGAAGCGGGCGGTCGGCGCCTTCCACGGCACGGACCTGGACGCGCGGCTGCGCGAGCGCGGCGTGCGGACGCTCGTCCTCGGCGGGATCGCCACCAACCTGGGCGTGGAGTCGACGGCCCGCGCGGCCGCCGACCACGGCTACGGGCTGGTGTTCGCGGAGGACGCGATGAGCGCGCTGACGGCGGAGGAGCACCGGGCCTCGGTGACGCTGGACATGCCGCGCCTGGGCACGGTGACCACGGCCGCGGACCTGCGGTTCCCCGCGTAGGGGGCGGCCGGGCCACCCCTTTTCCCCGTCCGTTCAGGCGCCCGGTTCCAGCATCCGGCGCAGCAGGTCCCGCAGGGCCCCGCGCTCCTCTGCCGAGAGGGCGGCGAGCGGCTCGCGGGCGAAGTCAAGCGACTCGCTCAGGCGCCCGGCGGTGTCGAGGCCGGCCGGGGTGGCCGCCGCGAGCTTGATCCGGCGGTCGTCGGGGTCGGGGCGCCGCTCCACCAGGCCGCGGGCCTCCAGGCGGTCGACGATGCCGGTGACGTTCGACGGCTCGCACTTGAGGAGCTGGGCTATCCGGCGCATCGGCAGGGACTCGCGCGCGAGCAGGGCGAGGACCTTCGCCTGGGCGCCGGTGAGCGCGTGCTTGGCCGCCGCCTCCTCGTACTCCTCGTGGTAGCGGGCCACGACGGTCGCGATGAGATCGACGACCTCACGGGTCAGGGCATCGGTTCGGGGGGCCATGGATCCAGGGTAACGCGTTGCTTGACAACATGAAATATCGAGGCGCATGGTTGTTTAAGTTGCTTAACCTTTTGCCTGATCCTCAGGAGGTCGCGTTCCATGTCCGCCACGCCCAGCACCAGCCGTGAATGGCACCTCGTCGCCCGCCCGCACGGCTGGCCGACGCCCGAGGACTTCGCGCTGCGGGAGACGGCCGTGCCCGAGCCCGGCGAGGGGCAGATCCTGGTGCGCAACATCCACATGTCGGTGGACCCGTACATGCGCGGCCGGATGAACGACGCCCGCTCCTACATCCCGCCCTTCGAGCTCGACCGGCCCATGGAGGGCGGCGCGGTCGGCGAGGTCGTCGCCTCGCGCAGCGACGCCTTCCAGCCGGGTGACCACGTCCTGCACGGCCTCGGCTGGCGGGAGTACGCCCTGGTCGAGGCCGCGCACGCGGTCAAGGTCGACCCGGAGCTCGCGCCGCTGTCCACCTACCTCGGCGTGCTCGGCATGCCGGGCCTGACCGCCTACGCGGGCCTGCTGGAGGTGGCCTCCTTCAAGGAGGGCGACGCCGTCTTCGTCTCCGGCGCCGCGGGCGCGGTCGGCCTCCAGGTCGGCCAGATCGCCCGGCTCAAGGGCGCCTCGCGCGTCGTCGGCAGCGCGGGCACGGACGAGAAGGTCAAGGCCCTCGTCGAGGAGTACGGCTTCGACGCCGCCTTCAACTACAAGAACGGCCCGGTCGCCGAGCAGCTCAAGGAGGCCGCGCCCGAGGGCGTCGACGTCTACTTCGACAACGTCGGCGGCGAGCACCTGGAGGCCGCGATCGGCGCGCTGCGGCTGCACGGCCGCGCCACGCTCTGCGGCGCCATCGCCGGCTACAACGACACCGTGCCCCAGCCCGGCCCGCACAACATGATCGCGATCATCGGCAAGCGGCTCCGCCTGCAGGGCATGATCGTCCGCGACCACCAGGCGCTGCAGCCGCAGTTCGTGCAGGAGGTCGGCGGCTGGGTGCGCTCCGGCGAGCTCAAGTACCGCGAGACGGTCGTGGGCGGCGTCGAGAACGCCGTGGACGCGTTCCTGGGCATGCTGCGGGGCGAGAACACCGGCAAGATGATCGTCACGTTCTGAGGCCCTTCCCGCCCGTCCTGCGCGCTCCCGCCGTCCGCTCCACCGGCCGGCCGGAGCGCGCCGGATACCCTTCCCGCCATGCGAGATCTCATGGCGGGACTGACGTACCTGGGCAAGGGGCAGCGCTGGGTGGCGCGCAACCGGCGGCAGTGGGGCTTCGGGCTGCTGCCCGGGCTCATCACCCTCGTCGGCTACGCGGCGGCGGTCGTCTGCCTCGCCCTGTACGCGGACGACGCCGTCGGCTGGGCCACGCCCTTCGCCGACGGCTGGTCCTCCCCCTGGGCCGGCCTGTTCCGGGGCGCGCTGACCGTCCTGCTCTTCGGCGGCGGCCTGCTGCTGGCCCTCATCTCCTTCACCGCCGTGACCCTGCTGGTGGGCCAGCCCTTCTACGAGGAGCTGTCCGAGCGGGTCGACCGCTCCGTGGGCGGCGACGTCCCCGAGTCCGGGCTGCCGCTCTGGCGCGAGCTGTGGATCGCGGCCCGCGAGAGCCTCGCGGTCCTCGTGCGTGTCGCCGTCTGGGGCGTGCTGCTCTTCGCGCTCGGTTTCGTGCCCGTCGTCGGGCAGACCGTGATCCCGGCCCTCGGCTTCTGCGTCTCCGGCTTCTTCCTCGCCGAGGAGCTCACCGCCGTCGCCCTGCAGCGCCGCGGCGTGCCGCTGCGCGAGCGGCTGCGGCTGCTGCGCTCGCGCAAGCTGCTCGCGCTGGGCTTCGGGGTGCCGCTGACGCTGCTGTTCCTGGTGCCGTTCGTGGCGGTGTTCGTGATGCCCGGCGCGGTGGCCGGTGCGACGCTCCTCGTCCGGGACCTCATGGGCGAAGAGGCCGCCGCGGAGGACGCCCCCGACGGCCCCGGCCCCCGGACGGAGGACGAGGGCGCCGCGCTCGGCTGAGAGTCGGCCCCTTCTCAAGCGAGCGCCGGAAGGCGCTCAGCCGAGCGTCAGCACGGCCGGCACCAGCTCCGCCTCCGTGGCCGAGCCCTCCGCGAGGACGGAGCCGTCCGGCGCCCACACCGCGCTGAGGCCGCAGGCGTCGTACGGGCCCGACGGGCCGCAGTGGTTCGCCAGCAGGACGTGGAGGCCGCCGGCCTTCGCCAGCGCGGGGAAGATCTCCATCCGCTCCTGCGCGCCGCCGCCCTGCCCGTACAGCGAGCTGGCGAGCAGCACGCCGCACCCGTCGGCGACGGCGCGGGACCCGCACTCGGGGAAGTGGGCGTCGTAACAGATGACGTGCGCGAAACGGACGCCATGGAGCGTGAACCGGCCCTCTCCTGTCCCCGCCACGAAGCCCGCGGCCCGCTCCGTGTCCGTCACGTGCACTTTGTCGTAGCGGGTGAGGAGGGCGCCGTCCGGGCCGTAGACGTAGCTGGTGATCGTCGTTCCCGCGGCGGTCCGCCCCGCGCAGTTGACCACGGCCGCGACGCCCGCCGTGCGGCACGCGTCCCGCACGGGGGCGAGCCGCGGGTCGCCGGGCTCCATGACCAGCCGGTCGCCCCCGCCGATGATCGCGTCCAGCTCGTAGCCGGTGGCGGCGAGCTCGGCGAAGACGACGAGCGCGGCGCCGCGCTCCCCCGCCTCGGTGACGAACCCGGCCATCCGGGCCGCGTTCGCTTCGATGTCGCAGGGCCGGGCGGTGAACTGAGCTGCGGCGATGATCATCCGGCCATCATGGCGTCCGGCCGGCCGCGGCGGCCACCCCTGTGATCGACCGCACCTGCTCGACGATCGCGAGCCGGTTGCGCACGAACTCGGGATCGGTGACCGTGCCGGTCGCCGGGTCCGCGTTGCCCTGCCCGAACTGCAGCACCGGGGTGTGCAGGTGCCCGCCCGGCACGCCCAGGCGCACCGCGTCGCGCAGCAGGGTCGCCCGGTAGGCGATCTCGTTGGAGAGGTAGTCGCCTCCGCCGCCCGCCCGGGCGGTCGAGCCCGGGGTCGGCCCGTCCGGCCGGTCGACCGGCTCGGTGCCGCCCGCCGGGATCTCGGTGACCTCGGTGTTGTCGTGCACGGGGAACGGCCCGGTGGCGGCCGCGGTGATCGCCGCGTACGGGAGGCTGGTGGACGTCCACTGCGGCTGCGGGCGCACGGTCGGGATACCGGGCGGCACCGGCACGGTCTCCGTGCGGGAGACGTTCGCGTTGTCCGGGTAGCCGCCGCGCCAGGCGCCGTTGGTGCGCTCGACGTCGAAGCGGCCGGGGCGGCCCTGGCTGATCGTGGTGAAGACGTCCACCCGGCGGGGTCCCGGCCGGAAGTGCGGCAGCAGCGTCCGTTCCACCGTGCCGTCGGCGAAGTCCGCCCAGCGGACGGGGAAGACGGCGGCCTCGACGCGCGCCGGGCCGGCCGGGGTGTCGATCGTCGTGCCGTCCAGGGCGAGCGCGGCCGCGCCGGAGGGGTTGGAGCGGCGGGGGTCCGCGTCGAGCTGGAACGGGTCGAAGCCGGTGATGAGGACGCGCCTGACCTGCTCTCCGGCGGGGAGGTCGAGGGAGTCCTGGCCGCGCGAGGAGCGCTCGACGCGGCCGGTGAGCTCGGCGCGCTGCGGCCCGGACAGGCCGAAGGCGGGCTTCCACTCCCGCAGGGCGCGGGTCATGCCGAGCCGCGCCCAGTACAGCGGGCGGTCGTCGTCCCGGCTCAGGTCGCCGGCGCGCTCCGGGCCCGGGCCGCGGCCCTGCGCCCGGTCCACGGCCCGCCGCCACAGCCGCTGCCCCTCGGCCGTCGCGAGCCGCTGCGCCTGCGGCAGGGTGCGCGTACGGGCCAGGGCGGCGGCGAAGTCCGGGGCCGCGTCCGCGAAGCCGCCGCGGCGCAGGATCTCCTGCGGCACGGGGCCGGACAGGCGCTGCTCCTCGGCGGTGAGGGCCTGTCGTGCGGCGGTGGCAATGGCGGTGGCGCCGGCGGGGACCGGGGCGGCGGTGGCGGGCGGGGCGGCCGCGGAGGCGGCGAGAAGGGCGGCGCCGAGCGCCGCACCGAGGGGTATTCCGCCAAGTCTCATGGGATTCATGGGCCGGAACGTATCCACTGGGCCCGGTCGTGCGGTAGTGGGGTGTCAACTCTCTTTTAGGACAGTGAATTTCAAGCCACAATGAGGCATGAACCTCGTGCAGCACATTGCGGCTCCCCTGTTCGATCCCTCCGGCCAAGGCGTGCGCCAGTTCACCGAGTTGGGCATCGCGCTGCTGCTCTCCTCCCTCATCGGCCTGGAGCGCGAGTTACAGCAGAAGAGCGCCGGGCTGCGCACCCACACCCTCGTCGGGGTGGGCAGCGCGCTGTTCATGGAGGTCTCGATCCACGGCTTCGGCGCCGTGGCCGGCCTCGTCGGCGTCCGCCAGGACCCCTCGCGCGTGGCCGCCCAGATCGTCTCCGGCATCGGCTTCATCGGCGGCGGCCTGATCTTCGTGCGCCGCGACGCGGTGCGCGGCCTGACGACGGCGGCCACGATATGGCTGACCTGCGCGCTGGGCATGGCCTGCGGCGGCGGCCTGCCGCTGCTCGGCGCCGCGGCGACGCTGGTGCACTTCCTGGTGGTGCGCGGCTTCCCCGTGATCACCCGGCGCATGTCCATGGTGCCCGGCGACCGGGTCGAGCTGCACCTGTCGTACCGCACCCGCAGGGGGCTGCTGGCGCGAATACTGGAGCTGTGCACGAAGCGCGGCTTCCGGGTCACGGACGTGCACATCGAGCCGGAGCAGCCGGCGGACGGCCGCGAGCGGGGCAGGGCCAAGGAGGCCGGGGTGGTGCTGAGCCTGGAGGGCAAGGGCCCGGCGTACCCGCTCGTGGAGGAGCTGACGTACTGGGACGGGATCATCGGGGTCGGGCTGCGGGCACACCAGGACGCCGGGGACTAGCCCCCGGCGCCGGGGCTCCGCGGCCGTCCGCGGGGGCGGCGCGGACCGGGCGACCCGGGCGACCTGCGCCGACGGGCGGTTGTCAGTGGCGGGTGTCACGCTGGCTTCGCAAAGGACCCGCGAAGGGAGATCACTTCCATGATCACCACCGACTTTGTCCCCGGCTCCCCCTCCTGGCTCGACCTCGGCGCCCCCGACGTCCCGGCCGCGGCCGCCTTCTACGGCGCGGTGTTCGGCTGGGAGTTCCGGTCCTACGGCGAGGAGGCGGGTGACTACGGCGTCTTCCGGCTGGACGGCAAGTCCGTCGCCGGCATCGGCCCGCTCACCGAGGAGGGCGCCCGCTCGGCCTGGATGATCTATTTCGGGACCGCCGACGCGGACGCCACGGCCTCGGCCGTCGAGCGGGCGGGCGGCACGGTGCGGCTGCCGCCGACGAGCCCCGGCGAAGGAGAGGGCGAGGGCCGGATGGCCCAGTTCACCGACCCCCAGGGCGGCCAGTTCGCCGTCTTCCAGCCCGGCACCTACTCCGGCCTGGAGGCGGCCGACACCCCCGGCACCCTGTCCTGGACCGAGCTGTACACCACCGACGCGGCGGCGGCGCGGGAGTTCTACGGCGCGGTCTTCGGCTGGACCGCGGAGGACATGCCGCTCCCGGGCGGCGGGGGAACGTACACCCTGCTCACCCCGCAGGGCCGGGACAAGGAGCTGATGCACGGCGGCCTGATGCAGCTCCCCTCCGAGCACCTCGCCCTGAACGGCGGCCGCCCCTACTGGCACCCGGTCTTCGCCACCGCGGACTGCGACGCCACGGTCGCGAAGGTCGTCGAGGGAGGCGGCTCGGTGCAGATGGGCCCGGAGGACGCGGAGGGCGTCGGCCGCCTGGCCGTCTGCCTGGACCCGGCGGGAGCCGACTTCGTGGTGCTCCGCCCGGAACCGGAGAGCTCGGGCGGCTGAGGGCCCGGGCTGCGGCCGGACTCGGTCCGGGAAAGGAGTCGCGCGACCGTACGGGCCCGGGCATGATCGCCGGATGACGTGGACAGCACCCGCCATCACCCGGCCGGCCGGATCCCTCGCGGCCGGCGAACGCACCATGCTCACCGGCCTGCTCGCCTGGCACCGCAGCACCCTGCTGCACAAGTGCGCCGGGCTGACCGGCGAGCAGCTGGCCGAACGGACCGTGCCGCCGTCCGGCCTGTCGCTGCTGGGGCTGATCCGTCACATGGCGAAGGTCGAGCGCATCTGGTTCCGCGAGCGGTTCGCCGGCCAGGACGTGCCGCGGCTCTACAGCACGGAGGAGAACAGGGACGCCGACTTCGAGGAGGCGGACCCGGCCCGCGCCGCCGCGTACTACGCGTGCCTGCTGGAGGAGCAGCGCCTGGCCGACGAGGCGGTCGCGGGGGCGTCCCTGGACGACACGTTCACCGTCGACGGCGAGCCGTGTTCGCTCCGCTTCGTCCACCTCCACCTCATCGGCGAGTACGCCCGCCACAACGGGCACGCGGACCTGCTGCGGGAGCGGGCGGACGGGGTCACCGGCGGCTGAGCGCGGCGGCGGGCCGGGCGGACCCGTCGCTCCGCCGGCCCGTCGCCGCCGCCGGCGTGCGTCGGTGCCGGCGTACGCCGGTGCCGGCGCGTCTCAGTTCCGGACCAGCCGGTCCGCCGACCACGCCGCGAAGGCGAGCAGGCCCGCCGTCAGCACTGCTGCCACGGCGGCCACATCGGCCACGGCCCCCGCGTCGAGCGGCGCCCGCCCCAGCACCTTGTGCAGGGCGATCCCCAGGCCGCCGACCGTCACCAGCGGCCCCGCCGCGTACCAGCCGAGGAAGAGGATCACGCCGGGGTCGCCCATCGGCGTGCTGATGCCGGTGGCCATCAGGTGCGTACGGGCCGGGCCGCGGCACGCCGCGAAGACCGCCGCCGCCGCGAACGGCACCGCGCACACCGGCATCAGCAGCAGCGCCCAGGGCGCCCCCGCGACCGCGAACGGCACCGCCGCGAGGAGCGCCGTCAGGGCGCCCAGCACGGTCGGCACCACCGCGTGCTGGAGCATCAGCGTGCGGAAGCGGAACGGGGACCAGGCCGCGCGGCGCACGTCGTCCGTCTCCAGCCGGGCCGGTTCGGCGAGCGCACCCACGCCGACGTAGCCGAGCAGCAGCGCGGCGACGAGGCCGATCACGCGCTCCGGCCCGCCGAACTGCAGCCCCAGGGCGGCCGTCGCCGTGGCGCACGCCATCCACATCAGGGCCTTCGCCGGGCGTGCGGGCGCCCTCAGCAGGGACAGCAGGTCCCGCCACACCACCACGAGGTACTTGCTGCGCGGACGCGGCAGCCGGACCCGGCGGGCGCCGCCGGTGCCCGTGGCGTCCATCAGGGCCAGCTTGGCGGCCCGCAGCTCCACCGAGTACATCACCGAGGAGACCGTCTGGGCGGTCGCCGCGCGCCGCCGCAGCTGGGTGGTGGGCACGCGCGCGGCGTCCCGGTGCCCCTGCACCAGGCCCGCGGCCGCCAGCAGCACCAGCAGGGCCACCGCGGCGGGCCAGGCGGGCGCGTGCCCGCCGGTCACGGAGACGACGGGCTGGGCGGCCCAGCCCCACGGCCCGGACCAGAGCTCCACCTGCTCCAGCACCGCGCTCCGGTGCCCGTACGCCGCGGCCGCGACCTGCCCCGCCAGCAGCATCAGCACGAGCACGGCCAGGGGCGTGAACCGGCGTACGAGACGCGCGAGCCCGGCCCGGTGCTCCACCGCCATGCCGACCGCCACGGCCAGCAGCGGCAGGCACACCGCGGCCGGCAGGAGCGCGAGCAGCGCGGTGACGAGCGGGGCCAGGTCGATGACGCGCAGGACGACGGCCGCGGCGACCGCCACCAGAAGCGCCGGGACGACCGCGACCGCGGCCGACAGCCGGAACCACGGGCGCAGGACGGCCGCGCGGCGCACGGGCTGCGCGAGCAGCCAGCCGACCGAGGGGGCGGGGACGACGACGGGGCCGCGCCACAGGGCGTCGCGGGCCGCGAGCAGGGCCAGGGCGGCGGTCAGGAGGGTGAACAGGGCGGGCAGCGTGTCCTGGACGCGCTCGCCGAGGCCGCCGTAGTCCGCGCCCAGCCGGGCCCGCCGCAGGAAGTGGACGGCGTAGGCGCTGCCGTAGCCCGCGCCGATGAGCACGACCGAGTAGAGGAGGACGGCGAGGTCGCGGCCCTTCTGCCGGCGGTGGGCCTTGCGCTTCTCGCGCAGCCAGGCCAGCGTCTCGGCGGTGCGGTCGTCCTCCTCCTCGGTCCAGGTGGGCTCGTCGGTGTCGATGCCGATGGCGGTGGCGATGCCGGTCGCGGTGGCGATCTCAGTGTCGGTGTCCACCCCGGCGCCGGTGCCCGCGGCCGGGGCCCCGCCCGGTGCCTCCCCGCTCATCCGCGCAGCCCCAGCCCGGCCAGGACCTCCGCCGGCGGGCCCTCGGCGATCACCCGGCCGTCCTCCAGGGCGATCATCCGGTCCGCGACGGACTCCGCCAGGTCGGCCTGGTGGGTCGCCAGCAGGACGGCCACGCCGTCGCGCTTCTCGCCGTTCAGCAGCTCCGCGAGGCGGACCCGGGCGTCCGGGTCGAGCCGCTGCTCGGGCTCGTCCAGGATGAGCAGGTCGCGGGGGCGGACGAGGGCCGCGGCCAGCAGCAGGGACTGGAGCTGGCCGGAGGAGAGCGAGCCGGGCAGGGCCCGCGCGTGGTCGGACAGCCGGCGGTCGGCGAGCACGTGGTCGATCCAGGCGCCGGCGTCCTCCACGGCGTGGGCGACGGTGACGAGTTCGAGGTGCTCGCGCACGGTCAGGTCCGGGTAGGTGGCCACGGTGTCGCCCACGACCGCCACCCTGGCCCGTACCTCCGGGTCGTCCTCGGAGATCTTGCGGCCCGCGAACCGCGCGGTGCCGGCGGTGGGCTCGTCCCGGCCGGCGGCTATCCGCAGCAGCGTGGACTTGCCCGAGCCGTTGTGGCCGAAGAGGGCGGTGCAGGTCCCCGGCTCCAGGTCGAGGTCGAGCGGGTGCAGGGCCTCCCTCTCCCCGTAGGTGCGGCTGACTCCGCGCAGCCGCAGGAGCGGGGCGGGGCCGCCGCCCCGCGGGGCCTTCGAGCCGGACATCAGAGCCTCCGTACGCTGGTGATCACTCACCCCGACCTTAGGTGAGCGGGGAGTGTCCGCGGAGCCCCGCCCGTCCCGCCGCCGGGTGCGCGACGATGGCCGTCATGTACCCAGCCTCCGACTTCCCGTCCGAGCCGGGCCCGCGGTCCGGCACTCCCGGCGCCTTCGGCCGGTCCCACCGCCCCACCGGTCCCGCCCGTCCCGGCACTCCCGGCGCCTGGGACACCTTCGGTCCCCTCGGCTTCCAGCTCGTCCTGCTGCGGCGCATGGCCGACCACCAGCCCGGCCTGGTCGAGGACGCCCTGCGCGAACTCGGCGTCGACCGGAGCAGGATGCGGGAGGCCAACCGCCGCTGGCAGGCCGTGCTGCGGGCCCCCGGGCGGCGCGGGGCGCGCCCGCCCTACCGCTCGGTGCTCGGCCCGCCCGAGGCCACCGGCGAGCGGCACGTGGGCGACCTGACGTTCGAGGCTGCGACGTGGCGGGTGCCGCTCTGGCCGGACCTGCGGTTCGAGGTGCTGACGGCGCCCGGCGGGGCCGTCTGGAACGAGTGGCTGGTCCGCGCCCCGGGAGCGCCCGCACCCGAGTTGCGGACGGTGGAGGACCTCAAGCCCTGGTCGTGCACCGTGGACGAGGTGGCGCGCGCCTTCGCCCCCGCCCGGCCGCTGGAGGGCACGGCCCCCACCCGCTGGCGGCTCGCCTTCACGGCGCCGGACGCCTCCGGGAAGCGGGCCGCGTACACGGCCGAGTTCACGTGGGGGCTGCTGCAGCGGTTCGTCTGAGGCACCCGGGGGCCACCACCGGGCGGGGGTGCGTCTCCTCCTTCCGGGGGAGGCAGGACTGGCCGTTCACCCGAAGCGGGGGCGCCGCGGCCGTCCCTAGCGTGAGCAGCGTTCCCTCCCCCCACGCCCGGATGGATGCCCGATGCCCCGTACACCCCGTGCACCTCGTACGCCGTGTGCACCCCGTACGCGCCGTGCGCGCCTTCCCGTCCTCGCGCGCGCCCTCGCGGCCCTGCTGCTGCCGGCGGTGCTCGCCTCGGCCGTGCTCACCGGCTGCTCGTCGGGCACGGAGGCCAGCACGGCCGCCAGCGGCACCCCGGCCTCGGCGGAGGAGCCCGCCCGCGTCTCGATCCCGTCCATCGGCGTGGACAGCGCCCTGCTGCGCCTGGGCAAGAACGGCGACGGCACCGTGCAGGTGCCGCCGCCGGAGAAGGGCATGACCGCCGGCTGGTACACCGGCGGCGCGACGCCCGGCGAGCCCGGCGCCGCCGTCCTCATCGGCCACAACGACACCCGCGACGGCAAGGCCGTCTTCCACGACCTGGGGAAGGTCGGCAAGGGGACCGTCGTCAACGTCCGGCGGGGCGACGGCAAGGTGCTGCGCTTCACCGTCACCGGGAAGGAGACGGCCGACAAGTCCGCCTTCCCGACGCAGAAGGTCTACGGGGAGACGAAGGAGCGGGTGCTGCGCCTGATCACCTGCGCCGGGAGCCTCGACGCGGACGGGCACCCGGTGCAGAACCTGATCGTCTACGCGGCCCTGACGTCGTGACGTGACGACGCCGGGGCCGCGGAGCGCGAACGGGCGGGCGTCAGGCCAGCTCGGCCGTCAGCGTGATCGTCGTGCCCGTGAGGGCCTGGCTGACGGGGCAGTTCTTCTTGGCGCCCTCGGCGGCCTCCTGGAAGGCCGCCGCGTCCAGGCCCGGCACCTCGCCGCGGACGGTGAGGTGGATGCCGGTGATGCCCTCGCCGGGCTGGAACGTGACGTCGGCCTTGGTCTCCAGGCGGGTGGGCGGGTTGCCCGCGCCCGTCAGGCCGTGCGAGAGGGCCATGGAGAAGCAGCTGGAGTGCGCGGCCGCGATGAGCTCCTCGGGGCTGGTCTTGCCGTTGGCCTGCTCTGCGCGCGACGGCCACGACACCGGCTGGGAGCCGATGCCGGACGAGTCGAAGGTGACGGTGCCGCTGCCCTTGAGCAGCTCACCTTCCCAGACGGTGTGCGCGGTGCGGGTGGTGGCCACGAATACTTCCCTCCACTGGAATTCGGTCGTACGAAGGCGGTCGTACGGGGACCGGGGCGTCACCGGCCCTTCCGGTCCGCCCCGATCATCGGTGCACGGTGGCCGTGGCCCCGGTTCCGACACGCTCCGCCGGTCCTGCAACGGATCACGCCGACGGCTGGTTCCAGGCCACGAGCGCGGGGCGGCCGTGTTCGGTGCCGATCCGGCTGAGGGTGGCCGTGTCGAGGCGGAAGAGCGCGCCCGCGGCCGGCGGCAGGCCGAGCCTACGGGCGGTCAGCACGCGCAGGAAGTGGCCGTGCGCCACCAGCACCACGTCGCCCTCGCCGCCGCGGTCCCCGTCCAGCCAGGGCGCGAGGCGCGCGAGGACGCGGTCGGCGCGGGCGCCGACCTCCGCGGGCGTCTCCCCCGGGTGCTCCGGCGGCCCGGGGACGACCCCGTCGTCCCACAGGTACCAGCCGGGGCGGGTGCGGTGGATCTCCGCGGTCGTCACGCCCTCGTAGCCGCCGTAGTCCCACTCGTGGAGGTCGGGGTCGGTCACGGCGCCGTCCAGCCCGGCGAGCTCGGCCGTGCGCAGGGCCCGCTTCATGGGGCTCACCAGCACCTTCGCGACCGTGCGGCCCGCGAGCAGCGGCCGCAGGGCCTCCGCCTGCCGCTCGCCGCGCCCGGTCAGGGCCACGTCCGTGAAGCCGGTGTGCCGGCCGTCGCGGCTCCACTCGGTCTCGCCGTGACGGACCAGCAGCAGCTCACTCACCGGCGGACTGTCCCTCGCCCTGCGCCGCCCGCCCGGCCTTGGCCTGCTCCTCGGCGACGGAGGCGCGCACCTCGTCCATATCGAGCGCGCGGGCCTGGCGGATGACGTCCTCCAGGGCGGCCTCCGGCAGGGCGCCCGGCTGGGCGAAGACCGCGATGTTGTCCCGCACGATCATCAGCGTGGGGATCGACCGGATCTCGAACGCGGCGGCGAGCTCGGGCTGGGCCTCGGTGTCGACCTTGGCGAAGACCAGGTCGCCGTGGCGCTCCGCGGCGCCCTCGTACACCGGCGCGAACTGCCGGCAGGGGCCGCACCACGACGCCCAGAAGTCGATGAGGACGAATCCGCTGCCGGAGACGATCTCGTCGAAGTTGTCCTTGGTGAGCTCCACCGTGCTGCTGCTCATGCGTCGCTACCTGCTTCCGCTGTGGCGTCGGGTGACCGTCGGACCGGCCCAGCAGCGCCAACAGGATGAAGCCGGGCCGTATTCCGGCGCATACCCGTGCCCGGGCGGGGCAGACGGACGGCGTGGCCGAAGACGTGCGCCGCCCGGCCCCCGACAGCACGAAGCCCCGCCGGGTCGTTCCTGTCCGGAACCGGGCGGGGCATCGAAAACGCTGGTCGCATCGTTTCTGCACCAACGTCACGCGTGTGGGGCGGGTGGGACTCGAACCCACGGCCGACGGATTATGAGTCCGCTGCTCTAACCGGCTGAGCTACCGCCCCGTTCACGGCGCGTCGCGCACATCTGTGCGCGCCGTCTGCCGCAGCATAGCCGCTCATACGATCTGCTGCCCCTGAGGGGGCGTATTGCGTGACCTACCTGACCATGAGGACTTCGATCACGGCGGGGCGGTTCCCTCCGGAAGGGTCCGGATACGAAAAAGGACCCCCACAGGGGTCCTCGATCGCTTGCTCCTCCGACTGGACTCGAACCAGTAACCTGCCGGTTAACAGCCGGCTGCTCTGCCAATTGAGCTACAGAGGATCGCGCTCCCCCGACTGGACTCGAACCAGTAACCTGCCGGTTAACAGCCGGCTGCTCTGCCAATTGAGCTACAGGGGATTGCTGCGTTTGCCGCGAATGCGGTGCTGCCCGGGCGTCCGGGCGGCGTGCGCTCGCTGCGAGACATACATTAGCGCAAGCAGGGGGGTGCTCCGCCAATCGGTTCCCCGGGAGTGACCTTCGCACCCGGCGGGTAGGCGGCGACCACAGCGTCCGAGGGAAGGGTGGAGCGGGATGCGCTACCGGCTGACGTTCATGATCGGGGCAGCCGTCGGGTACGTACTGGGCGCACGGGCCGGCCGCGAGCGGTACGAGCAGCTGCGCAAGGGAGCCCGGCAGATCGCCCAGAACCCCGCGGTCCGCAATACGGTCGAGTCCGCCGCCCAGAACGGCAGGGCCATGAGCTCCCGGGCCTTCGCGAAGGTGGGCGACCGGCTGCCGGACTCGGTGAGCGAGCGGGTGCGGTCGCTGCGCGAGCGCGGACAGGGCGGCGCCGAGGACGACTGGGGCACCAGTAACACCTGACCGGGCCGTGAGCCCCTGACCCGGCCGCCGGCCGGCCGGGTCAACACCCGACCGGCGCACGGAGCATGCCCCGGTGTTTGGCATCATCTCGGCATGGGCATAGTCGCGGGCTTGGACAGTTCCACCGAGAGCACACGGATCGTCGTCTGCGATACGGACACGGGGGCCGTGCTCCGCCAGGGGTACGCCCCCCATCCGCCGACCGACGGCGACCCCCAGGCATGGCTGATCTCCCTCGGCGAAGCCGCCGCCGGAGGCCTCCTGGAGGGCGTACAGGCCATCGGGGTCTCCGCGCAGCAGAACGGGCTGCTCGCGCTGGACGCCGGCGGCGTCCTCGTCCGGCCCGCCATGCTCGGCAACGACAAGCGCATGCAGCCCTCCGCGGCCGACCTGACCGACGCGCTGGGCGGCCGCGCCGCCTGGGCCCAGGCCGTCGGCTCGGTGCCGCAGCCGGGCCAGATGGTCGCCAAGCTCCGCTGGCTCGCCCGCAACGAACCCGAGTCCGCCCAGCGCATCGCCGCCCTGCTCCAGCCGCACGACTGGCTCGTGTGGCAGCTCCTCGGCCGCCCGCTGCGGCGCACCACCGACCGCGGCGACGCCTCCGGCACCGGCCTGTGGTCCGCCGCGACCGCCTCCTGGCGGCCGGACCTGGTGGAGCTGGCCCTGGGCCGCCCGGCCGTGCTCCCGGACGTCCTCGCGCCCGCCGAGCCCGCCGGGCACACCCCCGAGGGCCTGCTGATCTCCGCCGGCACCGGCGAGACGATGGCGGCCGCCTTCGGGCTGGGCGTGGGGCCGGGCGACGCCGTGATCTCCCTGGGCGCCTCGGGTTCGGTCTTCGCCGTGCACCACGAGGCGCTGGTCGACCCCTCCGGGACGATCACCTCCTACGCCGACGCGACCGGCATGCACCTGCCCGTGGTGCACACCCTCAACGCCGTGCGCGTGCTGCGCGGCACGGCGGAGCTGCTGGGCACGGACCTGGCGGGCCTGTCGGAGCTGGCGCTGCAGTCGAGCCCGGGCTCGTACGGGCTGGTGATGCTGCCGTACCTGGAGGGCGAGCGGACCCCGCACCTGCCGCACACCGCGGGCACGCTGGCCGGGCTGCGCCGCGAGAGCATGAAGCCGGAGCACCTGGCGCGGGCCGCGTTCGAGGGCATGCTGTGCGGGCTCACGGACGCGCTGGACGTGCTGCGGGGGCGCGGGGTGCAGGTGCGCCGGGTGTTCCTGCTGGGGGCCGCGGCAGAGCTGCCCGCCGTGCAGGCCGTCGCTCCCGCGCTCTTCGGCACGCAGGTCGTCGTGCCCCAGCCGGCGGACTACGCGGCGCTGGGAGCGGCCCGGCAGGCCGCCTGGGCGCTGGGCGTCCAGCAGGGCACGCTGGCCCCCCACGAGCCGCCCCTGTGGCCCTCGGCGGCCAGCCAGGTGTTCGAGCCGGGCGAGGACCTGCCGGTGGGTCAGGCGGTACGGCAGCAGTACGCGGCCGTGCGCGAGCAGACCCATCCGGGGGCGTTCGACGCCGCCGGCTGACCGGCGCTCCCCCGGTCAGTCGAGGTAGCCGCGCAGCTGGTCGGCGAAGGCGTGGTCGCGCAGCTTGTTGAGGGTCTTGGACTCGATCTGGCGGATGCGCTCGCGGGTCACGCCGAAGATGCGGCCGATCTCCTCCAGTGTGCGGGGACGGCCGTCGACCAGCCCGTACCGCAGCTGCACCACCTTGCGCTCGCGCTCCCCGAGCGTCGACAGGACCGCCTCCAGGTGCTCGCGCAGCAGCAGGAAGGCCGCCGACTCGACGGGAGAGGCCGCGTCGCCGTCCTCGATCAGGTCGCCCAGGGCGACGTCGTCCTCCTCGCCGACGGGCGCGTGCAGGGAGACGGGCTCCTGCGCCAGCCGCAGGACCTCGCTGACGCGCTCCTGGGTCAGGTCGAGGTGGGCGGCCACCTCGTCGGCCGTGGGCTCGTAGCCGCGCTCCTGCAACATGCGGCGCTGGACGCGGACGACGCGGTTGATGAGCTCCACGACGTGCACCGGGACGCGGATGGTGCGGGCCTGGTCGGCGAGGGCGCGCGACATGGCCTGGCGGATCCACCACGTCGCGTACGTGGAGAACTTGTAGCCGCGGGCGTAGTCGAACTTCTCGACCGCCCTGATCAGGCCCAGGTTGCCCTCCTGGACCAGGTCGAGCATGGTCAGGCCGCGGCCGATGTAGCGCTTGGCGACCGAGACGACGAGGCGCAGGTTCGCCTCGATCAGCCGCCGTTTGGCCATCCGGCCCAGCACGACGAGCCGGTCGAGGTCCAGGGCGAGCTGGGAGTCCAGGTCCGGGGCGCCGGCGAGCTTCTCCTCCGCGAACAGCCCGGCCTCCACACAGCGGGCGAGCTCCACCTCCTCGGCGGCGGACAGCAGCGGGATGCGGCCGATCTCGCGCAGGTACTGCCGGAAGAGGTCGGAGGACGGGCCGCCGCCGGTGTCGGTGCGGGCGGAGTCCGACTGCTCGGCGCGCGCGGCCCGGGGGGACGCGGTCTCCGTCTCGGCCTCGGTCTCCTCGGCCTCGTGCGGGGCGCCGGCCGGCGCGGGGCTCCCCGCCGGATCCGGCAGGGGCGGCTCGTCGGAGACGCTCTCGGCCTGGGGCGCGGCGGGCTGCCGGGGGACGCCCTGGGCCGGGGCGGCCGCGGGCCGTGACGGGAGCCTGGTCGGTGTCCGGGTCTGCACGGGGGCGACCTCCAAGGTGATCGCTGCCGGTTTCGGGGCGGCATGCGCCGGAGGGGCGGCAGCGGCCTGGCCGCCGGCCGTCCCGGGGATCAGGAGCGGCTTCGCGAAGGGTTCCGAGTTCCGGGTCCGAGCGGCCGGGCCTGCCGCGTCCGAGGACTCAGGCACCGCCCACCAGTGTGGGGTACGACGCGGGCCCGCCACGAGGGGCTTGCGGGCACTTTCTGAGTCCGTTCCGTGACCGCGGGTTACGGAAGGTGCCGGCGCCCCGGTGCGGGGTCACTCGGGTGAAGGGCTCAGCCCTTCGATCCCGCCGCGACGCGAGCAACCCCCACGACGTGACCGGCGGTGCCGGACGACACTTCCGGTGGGCTCGGCACCGCCGGACCACTCCGTGGGGGTTGCTCACCGTTGCGGCGGAAAGGAAGAGGCCCGGCCCCTCCGCCTCTGAGGCAGCTCCCTCGAATCCGCCGCGGCGGCGGGAAGAGAGGGGCTGGGCTCCGGCGACAGACCCGCTAGAGCGCCGCCGCGCCGCGGTCCTTCAGGGAGCGGCTGTACTGCTCCAGCACCCACAGCTCGTTCTGCACGGCCGTCAGGTGTTCCGGCGCGGCCTGGTTGCCCAGCCGGATGAGGCTGCCCTGGACCTCCTGGATGCGGCGCTCGACGGCGCGCAGCCGGACCTGGACGAGCTGTATTCCCGCGTAGACCTCGTCGACGTTCTTGTGCCGGATCGCCTCGACCGCCAGCTCGGTGATCATCGCCCGGACGGTGTCGTCGGGGGCGGCGTCCCGGACGCGCGTGAGGTAGTCGGCGGGGGCGCCGGTGACGCCGCCGGCCTCCTCGACGGCGCGGCGCACGGCCACGTAGGGCGCGGCGGTGAACTCGTCCTCGCCGTAGGCGTCGAAGGCGGGGGCGACGAGCTCGGGCCGCTGCAGGGCGAGCTTGAGCAGCTCGCGCTCGGTGAGCGCGGCGGGGCTGCGCAGGTTGAGCGCGGGGCCGCGCCGCACGGGCTCCTGCGGCGCCGCGGGGGCGGCGGGCGCCGCGCCCCGGCCGCGCCCGGCGGACGGCGGCTGCTGGCCGCGCTCGCGGGCCCACTTGGCGAGCTGGCCGACGCGGCGGACGACGAACTGGGTGTCGAGGATGCCGAGCATGCCGGCGAGCTGGACCGCGTACTCGTGCTGGATGGAGGTGTTCTTGATGTTGGAGACGATGGGCGCGGCCGCTTCGAGCGCGGCGGCGCGCCCCTCGGCGGTGTCGAGGTTGTGCCGGCCGACGACGTGGCGGATGGCGAAGGCGAACAGGGGCGTGCGGGATTCGACGAGCGCCTGGACGGCCGCGTCGCCCTCGGCGAGCCGCAGCTCGCAGGGGTCCATGCCGCCGGGGGTGATGGCGATGGAGGTCTCGGCGGCGAACTTCTGGTCGTCCTCGAAGGCGCGCAGGGCGGCCTTCTGGCCGGCGGCGTCGCCGTCGAAGGTGAAGACGACCTCGGCGCCGGAGTTGTCCATCAGCAGCCGGCGGAGGATCTTGATGTGGTCGCCGGCGAAGGCGGTGCCGCAGGTGGCGATGGCGGTGGTGACGCCGGCCAGGTGGCAGGCCATGACGTCGGTGTAGCCCTCGACGACGACGGCGCGGCTGGTCTTGGCGATGTCCTTCTTGGCGAGGTCGATGCCGTAGAGGACGTGCGACTTGCGGTAGAGCGGTGTCTCGGGGGTGTTGAGGTACTTGGGGCCGTTGTCGTCGTCGCGGAGCTTGCGCGCGCCGAAGCCGACGACCTCGCCGGTGATGTCGCGGATGGGCCACATCAGGCGGCCGCGGAAGCGGTCGATGGGCCGGCCGCCGCGGCTCTCCTGGGCGAGGCCGGAGAGGATCAGTTCCTTGTCGCTGAAGCCCTTGCCGCGCAGGAAGCGGGTGAGGTGGTCCCAGCCGGCGGGGCTGTAGCCGACGCCGAAGTGCTCGGCGGCCTCCTGGCCGAAGCCGCGGCTCGCGAGGAACTGCCGGCCGATCTCGGCCTCGGCGCTGCCGAGCTGCTCGGCGTAGAACTTGGCGGCGTGCTTGTGGGCCTCGACGAGGCGGATGCGCTCGCCCTGCTGGCGGCCCGGGGTGTAGCCGCCCTCCTCGTAGCGCAGGGTGATGCCGGCCTGGGCGGCCAGCCGCTCGATCGTCTCGGCGAAGGAGAGGTGGTCGATCTTCATGACGAAGTCGACCGTGTCCCCGCCCTCCTGGCAGCCGAAGCAGTAGAAGAGGCCCTTGGCCGGGCTGACCTGGAAGGACGGGGACTTCTCGTCGTGGAAGGGGCAGAGGCCCTTGAGGTTGCCGCCGCCCGCGTTGCGCAGCTGGAGGTACTCGGACACGACGGCGTCGATCGGGACCGCGTCCCGTACCGCCTTCACGTCGTCGTCGTTGATCCGTCCTGCCACGCGTGAATTCTACGGGCGGGGGCCGCCGGCCCGGGACCGTCAGGACTGCGCGGGGCTGGGCAGCAGGGCGTCGAGGGGCACGGCGGGGTCGGCGAGGGCCTCGGGGTCCAGCGGGGCACCGGAGCGGATGAGCTTCTGGAGGGTCTCCGTGACATCCCACACATTGACGTTCATCGCGGCGAGGAGGCGCCCCTCGGCGAGCCAGAAGGCGATGAACTCGCGCTTGCCGACGTCGCCGCGGCAGACGACCTGGTCGTAGGAGCCGGGCGGGGCGTAGCCGGAGTACTCCAGGCCGACGTCGTACTGGTCGGAGAAGAAGTAGGGCACCCGGTCGTAGACGATCTCCCGGCCGAGCATGGCGCGGGCGGCGGCGGGGCCGGTGTGCAGGGCGTTGGCCCAGTGCTCGACGCGGAGCCTCGTCCCCACCCATGGGTGTTCGGCCGCGGCGACGTCGCCGGCGGCGAAGATCTCGGGGTCGGAGGTGCGCAGGGAGGCGTCGACGGCGATGCCGCCGCCGTCGGCCCGGTCGACGAGGGCGAGCCCGGCGGCCTCGGCGAGGGCGGTGCGGGGGGCGGCGCCGATGGCGGCGAGGACGGCGTGGGCGGGGTGCTCCTCGCCGTCGTCGGTGCGGGCGGCGAGGACCATGCCGTCCTGGCCGGTGATCTCGGTGAGGCGGGCGCCGAAGTGGAAGCGGACGCCGTGCTCGCTGTGCAGGTCGGTGAAGAGCTGGCCGAGCTCGGGGCCGAGGACGGGGTGCAGCGGCGTGGGCTCGGGTTCGACGACGGTCACCTCGGCACCGTAGGAGCGGGCGGCGGCGGCGACTTCGAGGCCGATCCAGCCCGCGCCGGCGATGACGAGGTGGCCGTTGTCGCGGCCGAGGGAGGCGAGGACGCCGCGCAGCCGCTCGGCGTGGGCGAGGCGGCGCAGGTGGTGGACGCCGGCGAGGCCGGTGCCGGGGATGTCGAGGCGGCGGGGCTCGGCGCCGGTGGCCAGCAGCAGCTTGTCGTAGTGGACGCGGGTGCCGTCGCCAAGGCGGACGGAGCGGGCCGCGCGGTCGAGGTGGACGGCGGGCTGGCCGAGGTGCAGCTCGATGTCGGCCTGGGCGTACCAGCCGGGCTCGTGGACGAAGACGCTGTCGCGGTCCTCCTTGCCGGTGAGGTAGCCCTTGGAGAGCGGCGGGCGCTCGTAGGGGTGCTCGCGTTCGTCGCAGATGAGGATCACCCGGCCGGTGAATCCCTCCGCGCGCAGGGTCTCCGCGGCCTTCGCCCCGGCCAGGCCCCCTCCGACGATGACGAACGTCTGGTTCGCGTCGACCACTTGCTGCCTCCTCGCTGCCACGCAGTGCGTCTGCGTTGAACCGCCCCCGGCCGGAATCGCCCGTGCAGAGGTTGCCGCACGGGGCCCGCCGCCGGAAGAGGGACTACCCCGGACGGGTCAGTACCCGCATGGTGTGGGGGAAGTCCTCGGATTCTGTGGACATTCGGTCACCCTTCTGACACAGCGCGTCCGTCGGTGAGGCGGGTGAGCAGGGAGCGCGCGGAGACGTCGGTCAGGGCGGCAATCTGGTCGATGACGGCGCGCTGGCGGCCCGCGTCGTCGGCGGCGGCCGCGTACAGGGAGCGGAACTGCGGGTCGAGGCCGTCGGGGGCGCGGGCGGTGAGGGCCTCGGCGAGCTCGGCGATGACGACGCGCTGGTCGGCGCGGAGCTTCTCCTGGGCCGGGCGCTGCATCACGTAGCGGTCGGCGACGGCCTTCAAGACGGCGCATTCGAGGCGGGTTTCGCGGGGGACGACGAGCTCGGCCCCGTAACGGGTGAGCCGGCCGGGGCCGTGGGCAGCGCGGGTGGCGCTCTCGGCGGCCAGGCAGAAGCGGCCGATGAGCTGGCTGGTGGCGTCCTTGAGGCGGGCCTGGGCGACGGCGGATCCGTCGTAGCCGTGCGGCCACCACTCCTGCTCCAGGAGGCGGTCGAGGGCCTCGGCGAGCTCTTCGGGCCCGGCGCCGGGGGCGTAGCGTCCGGCGGCGACGGCGAAGACGTCCTGCCGCTCGGGCTCGGCGAGCAGCGCGTTGGGGTCGAGGTGGCCGGCGTGCAGGCCGTCCTCGACGTCGTGCACGGAGTAGGCGACGTCGTCGGCCCAGTCCATGACCTGGGCCTCGAAGCTCCGCCGCCCCTCGGGGGCGCCCTGCCGGAGCCAGGTGAAGACGGGCAGGTCGTCCTCGTAGACGCCGAACTTGCGGGAGGCGGGGTCGGTGGGGTGGCCGCCGCGCGGCCAGGGGTACTTGGTGGCGGCGTCGAGGGCCGCCCGGGTGAGGTTGAGGCCGACGCTGACGAGCTCACCGCTGCTGCCGCCGGGGACGAACCGCTTGGGCTCCAGGCGGGTGAGCAGGCGCAGCGACTGGGCGTTGCCCTCGAAACCGCCGCACGGCCCGGCGACTTCGTCGAGCGCCTGCTCGCCGTTGTGGCCGAACGGGGGGTGGCCCATGTCGTGCGCGAGGCAGGCGGCCTCCACCAGGTCGGGGTCGCAGCCGAGCGCCGCGCCGAGCTCGCGGCCCACCTGGGCGCACTCCAGGGAGTGCGTGAGGCGGGTGCGGGGGCTGGCGTCCCAGGCCTGGGCACTGACGCCGGGCGTGACGACCTGGGTCTTGCCGGCCAGCCGGCGCAGGGCCGCCGAGTGCAGCACGCGGGCCCGGTCGCGCTGGAAGGCGGTGCGTCCGGGGCGCTTGTCCGGCTCGGGCGCCCAGCGCTCCAGGTCCTGCTCGTCGTATCCGGCGATGACGGGCTTCTCGCCGGGGGTGCGTGCCGCTGCGTTCATACCCCGACGGTAACCGCCGGGTGTGACACCAGCGACGGCGTGAGCTGGAGCGGAGCGGGAACCGAGGGTGCGTCCGGGGCGTTCTTACCGGGGCGACGGGGAGGAATGATCGACATGGTGCGGGGCCGCGTGCTGCGGATGCGGGTGCGGATGCCGCGGACGCGGCGGGAGAGACGGCGGCTGCTGTGGGCGGCCGTGGCCGGCTGCGTGCTCGCGCTGCTGCCGGTGACGTGGGTGTACGCGGCGGCGGAGCCGCGCGTGCGCACCGTCTCGGACGTGCCGTCCGCGCCGGTCGCCGTGGTCTTCGGTGCGGGCCTGTGGGAGGGCGAGCCGTCCCCCTACCTGGCCCACCGCCTGGACGCGGCCGTCGAGCTGTACCGGGCGGGCAAGGTCCGCGTCGTGCTGGTCACCGGCGACAACAGCCGCGTGGAGTACGACGAGCCGGACGCGATGCGCACGTACCTGACGGAGCGGGGGATCCCCGCCCAGCGGATCGTCAGCGACTTCGCGGGCTTCGACACCTGGGACTCGTGCACGCGCGCCGCCCGCATCTTCGGGGTGAAGAAGGCGGTGCTGATCACCCAGGGCTTCCACGTCCGGCGGGCGCTGGCGCTGTGCGGTGCCGCGGGCATCGACGCGTACGGGGTCGCCGTGGCCGCCAAGCACGACGTCACCTGGTACGCGGGCGGCGCGCGCGAGGTGTTCGCCTCGGGGAAGGCGGCGCTGGACGCCCTCGTCCGGCCGGGGCCGCGGTTCCTGGGGCCGCACGAGCCGGGCGTGCAGCAGGCGCTGGCGGAGGCCGACAAGAGGTGAACCCGGGCGGAAGCGGGGGCGGAGTCCGGGGCGACGGCCCGTACGGCTTCCGGGCCAGCGCGGCTACGTCTTCCTCGTCCGGGCGCCGCGCGGAGTGAGTATGCCGGGGTCAGGACCGGGCCGTCGCGCGCGGCCCACGATGCGCGCCGCATTTCCCTACGCCGTTCCGTCGGCGAGCCTCTGACCTGCCTGCAGAAATCCACTGCCGACCATATAAAGGGACTGTCGCACCAGTCCCTTCCTTGGTGATTCGTTGAAGCGCCGTTTACACCCCCCGGAATCTTCTGACAGCGTATGGCCGCTACGCCGGTGAATTGAGCCGGAAACCGGACGTCAGGAGGACAGATGCGCCACGGCACCGCTCTGCGGGAGGACATCGCAGCGCCCGGTACCACCCCCCTCATCGGTATCTACGACATGTACTCGGCCTCCATCGCCGCACAGCACTACGACGGATTCTTCGTATCCGGGTTCGGATTCGCCGCGTCCCACTACGGCCTCCCCGATATCGGCTTCATCGCCTGGCCCGACATGCTCGGCTTCGTGGAACGCCTGCGCCCGGCCTTCCCCCGCCACCACCTCCTGGTGGACATCGACGACGGCTACGTCGACCCCGAGGTCGCGTGCCACGTGGTGCGGCGGCTGGAGCGGGCCGGGGCCTCCGGGGTGATCCTGGAGGACCAGAAGCGGCCGCGCCGGTGCGGGCACGCGGACGGAAAGATCATCCTGCCGCTGGACGAATACCTGAACAAACTCGAACTGGTGCTGGCGGCCCGGAATGACCTGCTCGTCGTGGCACGCACCGACGCCACCGAGGAGAACGAGATCCTGCGCCGCGCGGCGGCCCTGGCGGAAACGGGGGCGGACGTCGTCCTGGTCGACGGGGTGCGCAGCGTGGAGTGGATTCGCAAGGTCCGTTCCGTCATCGGCGACAAACCGCTGCTGTTCAACCAGATCGCGGGCGGGAAATCCCCCCGCCTTTCCCTGACCGAGCTCGCCGGGCTCGGCGTCGATCTCGCCATTTACAGCACGCCGTGCCTTTTCGCCGCGCACCGTGCGATCGACGGGGCGCTGACCGCCCTGCGGGAGGACGACGGGCGGCTGCCGGACGCCGCGGCGGGCGGCGAGATCGGCGTGGCGAGCTCCACCCGCCTGCTGGAACGCAACATCGGCGGGCAGCGCCTGGGCCGGCAGGCGGTCCCGGCGTGATCCGTGGCGCCGCTCTCCTCGCCGCGGGCGTCGCCGGCGCCGTGATCGCGGGCACGCTCCTGGGCGGCGAGGCCTCCGCCGGGGTCCGCGTGCGGGTCGATCCCCCGGAGCCCTGCCCCAAGGGCATCGGCCCCTCCAACGTCGGCGTCCTCGTGGTCGACAATTCGCGGGCCGACTCCTGGCTGGAGGTCGACCGCACGGCCAACACGCTCATCGGCAGCAAGGGCACGGCCGGCAGCGACCACGACGGCGGCGGTGGCGCCATCGACGTGCACAACCGGGACGTGGGCGGCTCCGCCCAGTCGCAGCCGGAAGGCGGCTGGATCGGCCACACGCCCGGCAGCCGGGACGAGGAGGACTGAGGGGAGGCGGCGAGGAGGACCGCAGGAGCGGCATGGGGGGCGGGGAGCCGCGGGGGCGTCAGGCCCGCTGCGGCTCCCGTCCGTTTATCGCGTCCAGGTACAGCTTGAAGATCTCGTCGTCGTTGACCGGGCTGTACGAGATCTGCGCGCTCTCGTCCCCGTCCGGCCCGCCCCCGTTGAGGCCGCCGAGGACCCCGACGAGGTCGCCCGTCTTCGTGCGTTCGTCGAAGTGGGTCAGCCAGGGGCTGCCGGAGGTGCCCGAGACGTAGCCGTCGCAGCGCATCCGCAGCTGGCGGCGGTCGTCGAGGCGGGTCGTCATGGCCGTGCAGCGGATCGCTCGGTCGGCGGGGTCGTCGTCGGCGTCGGGGTAGCCGATGACCGTGACCCGGTTGACGTAGCCGGGGGTGCGGACCAGCCGGTTGGCGCCGGTGACGCGCTCGACCTGGCGGCCGCGGCCGTCGGGTCTGAGGGTGGCGAAGGCGAAGTCGAGGTCGGAGCCCGGGCCGGTGTCGGAGCGGCGGGGGTCGACGAAGGCGCGGTCCACGGCCCACACGCCGTAGGGCTGCCGGTCGGCGCCGGCCCGGTAGTCCGGGACGAAGGCGGCGTCGGAGCCGACGGAGCAGTGCCCGGCCGTGACGATCAGGTTGCCCTTGGGGCTGTGCACCACGCTGGCCGTGCAGTGGTGGTCGCGCATGTCCTCGCCGACGGAGAAGAGCACGCCCACGGACGGCACGCCGTCGAAGTGGCGGGCGCTGCCGGTGATGCCCTGCGCGGCGGGTGCGGGGGCGCCGCCCGCGCCGTCGTCGCCTCCGCCGCCGTCCAGGGACTGCTCCATCCGTGTGGGGCCCCAGAACCGGCGGGCCTCCTCACTGGACCAGCTGCCCTCCCGGCCATGGCCTCCGGCCCCCCGGGGCACGGCCGCCGCGAGGGTGACGACATAGAGCCCCGCGAGCACGGCCCGGACCCATCGGACCCGGCCCCACCGGGAGAAACGCACGAGAACCCCCACCACGTCAGGAAGGTAGTCGACAGGCTAACCGCATCTGCCGTGCACGGGATCGCGCCGGGCCGATTTACCTATCGCTTTACCTCCTGCTTTACCTTTCGTCGTGCTCCGGCCGGCCGTAACCGGGCAGGCGGGCAGCCGAACAGACGGGCCGACAGGCAGGCCCGGTCAGCCGCCCCACTGGTCGTAGCCCAGCTTGCACACCAGCGACACGACCACCACGAGGAGCACCGCCCGCACGAAGCCGCTCCCCCGCTTGAGCGCCATCCGGGCGCCCACCGCGCCGCCGGTGAGGTTGAACAGCGCCATGGGGGCGGCGACCTGCCAGATCACGGAGTCGTGCAGGGAGAAGGTGACGAGGGCGCCCACGTTGGTGCACACATTGATGATCTTGGCGGTGCCGGAGGCCGTCACCAGGTCCATGTGGAGGATCGCGGCGAGGGTGAGCACGAGGAAGGTGCCGGTGCCCGGGCCTATGAGGCCGTCGTAGAAGCCGATGCCGAGGCCCGCGACGAGGATCGCGGCGAGGGTGCGGCGCCGGGAGACCGGCTCGGCGGTGGGCACGGCCGTGCCGAAGGTGGGACGCAGCAGCACGAAGGCGAGCACGGCCAGCAGGATGGCCATGATCAGGGGCCGCAGGACGGCGTTGCTGATGCCGGTGGCGAAGACCGCCCCGGCCAGCGAGCCGCCGAGCGCGGCCAGGCCGATGCGCAGGGCGGTGCGCGGGTTCACCGGCGCGCGCCGGGCGTAGGCGACGGCCGCCGCCGCGGTGCCGCAGATGGCCACGGCCTTGTTGGTGCCGAGGACGTGCGCGGGCGGCACGTGCGGCAGGCCCACCATGAGCGCCGGGAGCTGCAGGAGGCCGCCGCCGCCCACCACCGCGTCGATCCACCCCGCCGCGGCCGCGGCGAGGCAGAGCACGAGCAGGGTCGACAGCGATATGTCGGTGGTCACCCCGGCGATCGTACGGGCTCCTCCCAACTCGCCCGCGGAACAGGGCCGGAGTCCCGGCGGGACTCGGACACACGGGCGTCATGTCACCGGTGAAAACCTGTGCCACGGTGACGACAGACGGCGGCGGCTGTGCCACAGTTCTGGGCGCTCCGCAGCCCGCTCCCCCACCGTCCCTGTCCGCTCTCCCGAAGGGACCTCCCGCGATGACCGTCGCACCCGAGCAGCTGCCGCACGCACCCGCGCCGGCGTCCGTCCGCGTCGAGGCGCTCCTGGGGCGCCGGTGGCACGCGTTGTGCGAGCTGGGCGATCTGCGGCCGGGGCGTGGCGTGGCGGTCCTGCTGCCGGACGGCCGGCAGGCCGCCGTCTTCCTCGACCGGGCCGGGCGGGCGTACGCGATCGGCAACCGGGACCCGTTCAGCGGCGCGTACGTCCTCGCGCGCGGGCCGCTGGGGTCGGCCGGCGGGCGGGCGTACGTCACCTCGCCGCCGGCCGGACGCCGGTTCGACCTGACGGACGGCAGGTGCCTGGACGACGCGGCGGTGTCGGTCCCCGCGTATACGGTCCGGCTGCGCTGAACGGGGGCGCCCCGCGCGCGGGCCACCGTAACGGGCGAATGCCCGTCCTGCGCGGCCGCGCCCTCGCCTAGGCTGGTTCCCACGAGGGCTACTGACGCGTATGGGCCGGGTGCGGACCGCAGAGGAGCGCAGCAGACGTGACGGGATGGAACGCGGGCGAGATCGCCGACCAGAGCGGCCGCACGGCGGTGGTCACCGGCGCCAACAGCGGCATCGGCTTCGTCACGGCCCGCGAGCTGGCGCGCCGCGGCGCGGCGGTGGTCCTGGCCTGCCGGGACGCCACGCGCGGCAAGGCGGCCGAGGAACGGGTGCGGGCGGCGGCGCCCGGCGCCGACGTGCGGTTCGCCCCGCTGGACCTCGCGGACCTCTCCTCCGTCCGGGCCTTCGCGGAGGGCCTGCCCGGCGACCGGCTGGACCTGCTGATCAACAACGCCGGGGTGATGGCGCTGCCGCAGCGCCGCACGGTCGACGGCTTCGAGATGCAGTTCGGCACGAACCATCTCGGCCATTTCGCGCTGACCGGGCTGCTGTTGCCGAGGCTGCGCGAGGCCGGGCACGGCGCGCGGGTCGTCACCGTCGCCAGCGGGCTGCACGTTCTGGGCACGGTCGACCCGCGCGACCTCAACATGGAGCACCGCTACCGCCGCTGGATCGCCTACGGCCGCTCCAAGAGCGCGAACCTGCTCTTCACGCACGAGCTCGCGCGGCGCCTGGTGGCGGAGGGTTCGCGGGTCGTCGCGGCGGCCGCGCACCCGGGGTACGCGGCGACCAACCTGCAGACGGCCGGGGTGCGGATGGAGGGCCGGGAGGTCGCCGAGCACGTCGTGCAGCTCGGCACCCGGCTCTTCGCGCAGAGCCCGGAGAACGGCGCCCTGCCCACGCTGTACGCGGCCACCGCGGCGGACGTCCGGCAGGACGACTACTTCGGCCCGCGCCTGGAGTTCCGCAGCGGCGGGGCGCCCACGCGGCGGGCGGTCCGGGCGCCCTGGACGCGGAACGACCGGGCGAGCGCGGGGCTTTGGGCGGCGTCGGAGCGGCTGACGGGCGTGACGTACGCCTGGCCGTGACCGGGGCCCCGTCCCGGCGGCGTCCTTGACCGGCGTCCCCTCAGTCACCGGGTGCGCCGGAGAGCTTGCAGCTGTCCAGCAGCCGCCGCGCGCCCTCGCCGTCGATCCGTTCCGCGAGTTCCGTCAGCGGCGCGGCGCCCTCCCGCAGCAGGCCGCTCTCGCGTGAGCGCCGGGCGCCCGCGTCCAGCCGGTGCCACAGCATCGGGTTGGCGACGAGCACCTGCGGGTCGAGTTCCACGCGGCCGCCCCCGGCGTCCCGCAGCACGAGGCGCGGCGTCATGCCGTCCGCGCGGCGCACCCGCGTCAGCAGGTCGGTGCGCACGCGCTTCTCGCCCAGCAGGCCGCGCACGGCGAGCCAGCCGTCGCCGGCGGTGACCCGGTGCGGCAGCAGCACGGCCACGAGGAGGGCCCCGAGCCCGGCCCAGCAGGCGGCGCGGGGCCCGTTGAGGCCGCCGCGGGCGAGGTCGGCGAGGACGAGGACGCCCGCGAGGGCCGTTCCGCAGTACCAGGCGGCCCGCGCCTCGCGCCGCCAGTTGCGGTCGTGGGCGAGGGCCCGGCCGCCCGGCGGGTGGGTCCGCGTCCGTCTCGCGTGCGCTTCGTGCCCGTGCCCGTAGCGGTGTCCGTGCCGCTGTCCGTGTCCGTGCCCGCCTGCCCGCACCCTTGAGGGCTGTCGCCGTCCCATGTTCGTGACGCTAGGCCCGGACCGGGGGCGCACCTCGCGCTGTTGACGCAGCGCTGACGCCGCTCGGGCCAACCCTTACGCCTCGCTGACGTAACCCCGCCCGGCCCGTCAAGAACGCGTGAAGATCCCTCCGGAACGCGCCAAGAGGCCGCCAAGACCGTGCGCGGGCGCGCGGGACCGGCTGCACGCTGGGCGTCCCACTCACGGAGGTACGAACAGAATGTCCCTGCTTGCCCACGGGAACCGGCGGTCGGGTGCGGCCGACGAGGAGCCGCCCGATACCGGCGCCGCACGGCCTTCCGCCGAGGACCGGCACCGGCTGACCGCCGCTCAGGGACTCGCGGCCCTGTCCCTGGACGCGATGGCGTCGGTGGCCTACGGCCCCGAGTCGATCGTCCTGGTGCTGGCCGCGGCGGGCGCGTACGGGCTGGGGTTCACGCTCCCGGTCACGCTCGCGATCGCCGCCCTGCTGGCGGTGCTCGTCGCCTCCTACCGGCAGGTCATCGCGGCGTTCCCGGACGGCGGCGGCTCGTACGCGGTCGCCAAGCGGCACCTGGGCCGGCGCACCGGCCTGGTGACCGCGGCCTCCCTGGTGCTGGACTACGTGCTGAACGTGGCGGTGTCGGTCACCGCCGGCGTCGCCGCCCTGACCTCCGCCTTCCCCTCCCTCTACGGCGACCGGCTGTGGATCTGCCTGGCCGTGCTGGCCCTGGTGACCGGGGTGAACCTGCGCGGCATCGTGGAGTCCGCGAAGTGGTTCATGGTGCCGACGGCCGTCTTCGTCGGCTCGATCCTGACGATGATCGTGGCCGGGCTGCTGCGGGACGCGCCCGCGAGCACCGAGGCCGCCGCCGGGCACGCCTCCGTCCTCACCGGCAACGCCACGGCCGTCGGCGCGCTGCTGCTCCTGAAGGCCTTCGCCGCGGGCTGTTCCGCCCTGACCGGCGTGGAGGCCGTGGCCAATGCCGTGCCGTCCTTCCGCGCCCCGGCGCAGCGGCGGGCCCAGCGCACGGAGGTCGCGCTCGGCGCCCTGCTGGGCGTCATGCTGATCGGCCTGTCGGTGCTGATCGGCCGCTTCCACCTGCAGCCGGCCGAGGGCGTCACCGTCCTCGCCCAGCTCGCCGACGCCTCGCTCGGCCACAACTGGGCCTTCTACATCGTGCAGTTCGCCACCGTCGTCCTGCTGGCGCTGGCCGCGAACACCTCCTTCGGCGGGCTGCCGGTCCTGATGGCGCTGCTGGCCCGGGACAACTACCTGCCGCACGTCTTCGGCCTCAAGGCCGACCGCCAGGTGCACCGGCACGGGGTGCTGGCCCTGGCCGCGGTCTCCGCGCTGCTGCTCGTCTTCTCCGGCGGCGACGTCAACACCCTCGTGCCGCTGTTCGCGATCGGGGTGTTCGTGGGCTTCACCATCTGCCAGGTGGGCATGGTGCGGCACTGGCGGCAGGAGCGCTCGGCCGGCTGGCCGGGCAAGGCCCTCCTCAACGGCTTCGGCGCGCTGCTGACGGGCGTCTCGGCGGTCGTGGTCACGGCCACGAAGTTCGAGGAGGGCGCCTGGCTGATCGTCCTGGCGCTGCCGCTGATCGTGCTGGTCTTCGAGACCGTCCACCGCGCGTACGGGCGGATCGGCGAGCGGCTGGGGCTGGGCCGGGTGCCCGAGGCGCCGCGCCGCTGCCACAGCGTGGTCGTCGTGCCCGTCTCCTCCCTCTCCCGGCTGACCAGCAAGGCCCTGACGGCCGCCGTGTCGCTGGGCGACGAGGTGGTCGCGGTGACCGCCGTCCAGCCCGACGCGGAGGGGGCGCGGGCCGCCGAGTCCCTGCGACGCGACTGGGAGCTGTGGAACCCCGGCGTCGACCTGGTCGAACTGCCCGCGCCCACGCGCGCCCTGGGCCGCCCGATCGTGGACTACGTCCACGAGCTCACCGCCCGGCACCCCGACAACCGCGTCACCGTCCTCATCCCCGAGGTCGAGCCCGCGCACGTGTGGCAGCGGCTCCTGCAGAACCAGCGCGGCGCCGTCGTCGCCCACGCGGTCCGCCGCGACACGGACGCGGTCATCTGCCGCCTCCGCTTCCGCACCGGCGCGGAACCGGCCCCGCGCAAGGCCTGAAAGGCCGGCACGCGGCGGTAATTCGCTCTGTCGTAATCCTCCCCCATCGTTGATCGTTGGTCCGTACGGTCCCGACCGCGAGGGGGAGAACCGACATGCCGATCAGCCGCAGACTGCTCTTGACCGGGGGTGCCGCGCTCGCACTGACCGGGTGCGGGTCCGACACCGGGCGGGGCGACAAGGGCTCGGGCAGACCCCGGCTCTCCCACTGGTACCACCAGTACGGAGAGGCCGGCACCCGGCAGGCCGTGGGACGGTACGCCGCCGGGTACGGCAAGGCGGACGTGCGGATCGAGTGGCGGCCCGGCAACTACGACCAGCAGACCGCCGCCGCCCTGCTGACGGACTCCGGGCCGGACGTCTTCGAGGTCGACGGCCCGACGCTGGACCAGATCCGCGGCGGGCAGGTCACCGACCTCACCGCCCTGCTGGACGGTGTGAAGGACGACTTCCACCCGGTGGTGCTCGCCCCCAAGACGTGGGACGGGCGGGTGTGGGGCATCCCGCAGGCGGTCGACACCCAGCTGCTCTACTACCGCCGCAGCCTGCTGGAGAAGGCCGGGGTGCGCCCGCCGCGGACCCTGGACGAGCTCGTCGACGCCGCCGGGCGGCTCACCTCCGGCCCGGTCAAGGGCCTCTTCCTGGGCAACGACGGCGGCGCGGGCGTCCTGGGCGGCACGCCCCTGTACGCGGCGGGCCTCTCTCTGGTCACCGCCGACGGCAGGCCCGGCTTCGACGACCCGGCAGCCGCCCGCACCCTCGGCAAGCTGCACCGGCTGTACGCCGCCAAGTCCCTGCTGCTGGGCGCGCCCGCCGACTGGTCCGACCCGGCGGCGCTGATCCAGGGCCTCACCGCCATGCAGTGGTCCGGGCTGTGGGCCCTGCCGCAGGTGAAGAAGGCGCTCGGCGACGACTTCGGCGTACTGCCCTTTCCCGCCGACGGGCCCGCGGGCAAGCCGGCCGTGCCCGTCGGCGCGTACGCCGCGGCGGTCAGCGCCCGCAGTGCGCGGCGGAAGGAAGCCGAGGCGTACGTGAAGTGGCTGTGGGTCGACCGCACCGACCACCAGGAGGACTTCGCGCTCTCCTACGGCTTCCACATCCCCGCCCGCAGATCGCTGGCCGCGAAGGCGGCGAAGCTCAAGGAGGGCGCAGCGGCGGAGATCGTAGGGTTCACCAACGATCACGGCTACGCGCAGCCGCTGCTGTGGACGGTCGCCGCGCGGACCGCCTACCAGGACGCGCTCAGCCGGATCATCAAGGAAGGAGCCGATCCGGAGCGCGAGCTGAAGGCGGTCGTGCGGCGCACGGCGGACGAACTGCGGCGCGCCGGGAAGAAGCCCTGACGTGGCGGCGACCCGCGGTGCGCGGCGCAGCCGGCGTCAGGCCCTGTGGTTCTGGGCGTTCACCGGCCCCTTCGTCCTCGGCCTCGTCCTCTTCACCTACGTGCCCCTGGCCTGGAGCGTCCGGCTCAGCTTCTTCGACGCGCACAACACCGTCTCCCCCACCGACTTCACGGGCCTGGACAACTACCGCGAGGTGCTCGGCGATCCGGCCTTCCGCTCCTCGCTCGGCACCTTCGTGCTGTTCACGGCGTTCATCGTGCCGGCCACGTACCTGCTGTCGCTGGGGCTCGCGCTGGCGGTGGGGCGGCTGCGCGCCGCGCAGGCCTTCTTCCGGTCGGTGTTCTTCCTGCCGACGGCCTGCAGCTACGTGGTGGCGGCGCTGGTGTGGAAGATGTCGGTCTTCAACGGGGTGCGGTTCGGACTGGCCAACACCGTCCTCGGCTGGTTCGGCGCCGAGCAGGTCGCGTGGCTGTCGACCACCGACCCGCCCTGGTACTGGCTGGTCCTGGTCACCGTCCGGCTGTGGCTGCAGGCCGGCTTCTACATGGTGCTCTTCCTCGCCGGGCTGCAGCGCATCCCGCCGCAGCTGTACGAGGCGGCGGCCGTCGACGGGGCGCGGCCGGGGTGGCAGACCTTCCGGCACATCACCTTCCCGGCGCTGCGGGCCACGTCCGTCGCGGTGGTGCTGCTGCTGGTCATCAACGCCTTCCAGGCGTTCGACGAGTTCTACAACCTGCTGTCGGACGCGCGCGGCTACCCGCCCTACGCCCGGCCGCCGCTGGTCTACCTCTACTACACGGCGCTCGGGCAGGGGCAGAACCTGGGGCTGGGCAGCGCGGGCGCCGTCGTCCTGGCGCTGGTGATCGCGGTGGTGTCGGTGGTGCAGGTGCGCTGGTTCGGCCTGGGCAGGAGGGAGGCGTGATGAGGCGGTCGGACGACGCCCTCGTACGGGCCGGGCGGGCGCTGCGGCTGATGCTGCTGATCGTGCTGGCCGCGCTCTTCCTCCTCCCCTTCTACCTGCTGGTGCGCAACGGGCTCGCCGCCGAGGAGGACATCACCTCGCCGGAGTGGACGTTCTTCCCGTCCGAGGTGCACTGGTCGAACGTGCGGGAGCTGTTCGTCGACCCGGACGTGCCGATGGCGCACGCGCTGCTGAACTCCTCGCTGATCGCCGTGGCCACCACGCTCGGCACGCTGCTCCTCGCCTCCCTCGCCGGCTACGGCCTGGCCCGCATCCCCTACCGGCACGCCGACGCCGTCCTCTACGCGGTCCTGGGCACGCTGCTGGTGCCGGCGGCGGTCACCTTCGTGCCGTCGTTCGTGCTGGTGTCGTCGCTGGGCTGGGTCTCCAGCCTGCGCGGCCTGATCGTGCCGACGCTCTTCAGCGCCTTCGCCTGCTTCGTCTTCCGCCAGTACTTCCTGGGCTTCCCGCGGGAACTGGAGGACGCGGCCCAGGTGGACGGCCTGGGCCCGTGGCGCACGTACTGGCTCGTCGTCGTGCCCAACTCCCGCCCGGTGTTCGCCGCGGTCGGCACGATCGTCTTCATCGGGGCGTGGAACTCGTTCCTGTGGCCGCTGGTGATCGGCCAGGACCGCGACGCCTGGACGGTCCAGGTGGCCCTGTCGACGTTCACCACGGCCCAATCCGTCAACCTCCACGAACTCTTCGCGGCAGCCGCGGTATCGGTACTCCCGCTCCTGGTCGTCTTCCTGGTGCTGCAGCGCTACATCGTCGCGGGGGTGGAACGTTCGGGGATCGACGACTGAGAGGGCGAGCCCGCCCCGCCCCCGGCTGGGGGTCCGGGGGTCATCCCCCGGGAGACTGCAGCATCGTGGCGGGGGTGGAACGCTCGGGGATCGACGACTGAGAGGGCCTGGGCGCCAGCTGCGTGGTCCTGTGGCCGCCGCGCAGGAGGGCCGCGCCCAGGGGGGTCAGGGTGTGCATCACGGCGCTGCCGTTGCGCAGGGTCAGGACGAGGCCCGCCTCGCGGAGCACGCCCGCGTGCTGGCTGGCCGAGGCCGCGGACACCCCGACGCGGCGGGCGAGTTCGCTCGTGGTGCAGCCGCCGCCGATGGAGCCGAGCACCGCCGAGCGGGTGTGCCCGACGAGCTTGCCGAGGGAGCGCGGCGCGGTCTGCACGGCGGGCGCGGACTCCGACATGTGCCGGGCGGGGTAGACGAGCACCGGGGTGAGGTCGGGGTCCTGGTAGGTGACGGGCGTGCGCCGGCAGAAGAAGGAGGGGACGAGCAGCAGGCCCCGACCGTTGAGGTGGACGTCGCGGTCGACGGGGTAGTCGGCCTCCAGGACGGGTGCGCGCCAGCGCATCATGGGCGGCAGTGAGGAGAGCAGCGCGTCGGCGCCGCCGTCCAGCAGGGCCCGGCCCCGCACGGCGCGGTCGGCCTCGATCTGGGCCTGGATGTGCTGCCAGTAGGGTGCTATCGCGGCCTCGTGGTACGCCTGGAGCGCCCCGGTGAGCTTGGCGAAGGCGCGATCGTCGCCCTCGGCCATGGATCGTATCCAAGCAGGGAGCGTGCGGGCCGTGGAGAGCCGGCCGAGCTCGCGGTGCACCCGCTCCCCCGGCGTCTCGCGCAGGGCCTGCATGCCGGAGTCGAGTCCGAGTACCCCTTCGGGGGGTGTGAGGAAGTCCGGAAAATACCCGCGGGAAGGCACCAGCGGAGCGAGAAGCCGAGTTTCACCATTCAACCGGGTCCGGGTTTCCGAGCGCCAATCCCCGAAGATCGACTCGCCTTGTTTGTCCCGGAGCCGGTGGAGGCTCAATACGGTTTCCCAGAGTGCGTCCGGGTCTCCGGCCAGGCGCAACCGGGCCAGATCGAGTCCAGTGAAATGGACGCGCAGCACCAAACCCCCACATGAGACATCCGCAACCACCCCCCGCTCACTGAGTATGCACACCGATACGAGCTGTTACCACGCCCTTTTGGCCACAGTTGAAAGGACTCGCGGCGAACGTGGGGGAAGCGAAATGCTATTCACGCACTCGGGGCCGCCCCCGCTCGTTCCCGTGGGGGGTGGCGAGCGAAAAAGCGGCCGCTGAGTATGCGAGTTGCCGCCCGAGCCGATGCGGGCGGCAACAACTCCCGGTGGGGGAGTAAAGAGGGGCGGCGCTCCCGCACGGGCGCCGCCCCTTCGCCCTGTCCGGCTCCGGCATGACCACAGGTCAGCCACAGGACGGGCACATCTCGGGCGCATGACCACCACAGGACGATCACCTGCCGGTAACCCCTGCGTCATGTGCCGGAGACACTGCCGGCGTGCCGCGCGCCCCATGGGCCCCGGGTGAGGGGCGGTTTTCCGCCACCGCCCTTCCGGCCGAGGGGGCTTGGTCCGTACCGACCGGTCAGTCCCGGCCCGTCCTCCGGGCCGCCCGTCCACCGTACGCAACCGCCGCCCAAGGGCGAAGGGGCGGCCCCCCGCACGGGTGCCGCCCCTTCAGGATCGGGAGCCGTCGCCGGGTTGAGGGTCGGGGTCGCCCCGGCGACGGCTCCGCCGCGCCGGCCCGGTTCGTGCCGGGCCGGTGCGGCCGCCGCATCAGCGGCTGTCGGAGCCCCCGGCGCCGAGCGCGGCGGCACGGCCGGCCTCCAGGCGCGCCACGGGGATGCGGAAGGGGGAGCAGGAGACGTAGTCCAGGCCCACCTCGTGGAAGAAGTGCACCGACTCGGGGTCGCCGCCGTGCTCGCCGCAGACGCCGAGCTTGAGGTCGGGGCGGGTGGCCCGGCCGGCCTCGGCGGCAGCGCGCACCAGCGAGCCGACGCCGTCCTTGTCGATGGTCTCGAAGGGGCTGACGCCGAAGATGCCCTTCTCCAGGTACGCGGTGAAGAAGCTCGCCTCGACGTCGTCGCGGGAGAAGCCCCACACGGTCTGGGTCAGGTCGTTGGTGCCGAAGGAGAAGAACTCGGCGGCCTCGGCGATCTGGCCGGCCGTGAGCGCGGCCCGCGGCAGCTCGATCATGGTGCCGAGGGTGAGCCCCAGGTCGGTGCCGGTGGCCTGCTCGACCTCGGCGATGACCCGCTCGGCCTCCTCGCGGACGATCTCCAGCTCCTGGACGGTGCCCACCAGCGGGATCATGATCTCGGCGCGCGGGTCGCCGCCGGCGGTGGCGCGCTCGGCCGCGGCCTCGGCGATGGCCCGCACCTGCATGGCGAACAGGCCCGGGATGACGAGGCCGAGGCGGACGCCGCGCAGACCGAGCATCGGGTTCTGCTCGTGGAGCTTGTGCACGGCCTGGAGCAGGCGCAGCTCGTTCTCGTGCGGCTCGCGGCGGGCCTCGGCGAGCGCGACCCGCACCGACAGCTCGGTGATGTCGGGGAGGAACTCGTGCAGCGGCGGGTCGAGCAGGCGGACCGTGACCGGCAGCCCGTCCATGGCCTCGAAGAGCTCGACGAAGTCGGCCTTCTGCAGCGGCAGCAGCGCCCCGAGGGCCTCGTCCCGCTCGGCTTCGGTGTCGGCGAGGATCAGGCGCTCGACCATCTCGCGGCGCTCGCCGAGGAACATGTGCTCGGTGCGGCACAGTCCGATGCCCTGGGCGCCGAAGCGGCGGGCGCGGGCGGCGTCCTCGGCGTTGTCGGCGTTGGCCCGGACCTGCAGACGACGGCCGCCGTCCGCGTAGGACATCATCCGGTGCACGGCCTGGACGAGCTCGTCCGCGTCGGCCGAGTCGGCCTGCATGCGGCCCTCGAAGTACTCGACGACCGGGGAGGGGACGACGGGCACCTCGCCGAGGTAGACCTTGCCGGTCGAGCCGTCGATGGAGACGACCTCGCCCTCCTCGATGACGACCCCGCCGGGGGCGGTCATGCGCCGGCGCTTGGTGTCGACCTCCAGCTCCTCGGCGCCGCAGACACAGGTCTTGCCCATGCCGCGGGCGACGACGGCCGCGTGCGAGGTCTTGCCGCCGCGCGAGGTGAGGATGCCCTCGGAGGCGATCATGCCGTCGAGGTCGTCGGGGTTGGTCTCGCGGCGGATGAGGATGACCTTCTCGCCCGAGCGCGACCACTTCACGGCGGTGTAGGAGTCGAAGACGGCCTTGCCGACGGCGGCGCCGGGCGAGGCGGCGATGCCGCGGCCCAGGAGCTCGGTTTTCGCCTTGTCGTCGAACCGGGGGAACATCAGCTGCGCCAGCTGCCCGCCGGTGACGCGCTGCAGCGCCTCGGCCTCGTCGATCAGGCCCTGGTCCACCAGCTGCGTGGCGATGCGGAAGGCCGCGCCCGCGGTGCGCTTGCCGACGCGGGTCTGCAGCATCCACAGCTTGCCGCGCTCGATGGTGAACTCGATGTCGCACAGGTCCTTGTAGTGCGTCTCGAGCGTCTCCATGATCTGCATCAGCTGGTCGTAGGACGCCTTGTCGATGCGCTCCAGGTCGGCGAGCGGCACGGTGTTGCGGATGCCCGCGACGACGTCCTCGCCCTGGGCGTTCTGCAGGTAGTCGCCGTAGACGCCCTGGTGGCCGCTGGCGGGGTCGCGGGTGAAGGCGACGCCGGTGCCGGAGTCGGGGCCGAGGTTGCCGAAGACCATGGAGCAGACGTTGACGGCGGTGCCGAGGTCGCCGGGGATGCGCTCCTGGCGGCGGTAGAGCTTGGCGCGGTCGCCGTTCCACGAGTCGAAGACCGCCCGGACGGCGAGGTCCATCTGCTCGCGCGGCTCCTGCGGGAAGTCCCGGCCGGTCTCCTTGGCGACGATGCCCTTGAACTCCTCGACCAGGCGCTTCAGGTCGGCGGCGTCGAGCTCGACGTCGGTGGTGACGCCCTTGGCGCGCTTGGCCTCCTCCAGGGCCTCCTCGAAGAGTTCGCCGTCGACGCCGAGGACGGTCTTGCCGAACATCTGGATGAGGCGGCGGTAGGAGTCCCACGCGAAGCGCTCGCTCCCGGCCTGGGCGGCGAGCCCGGCCACGGAGGCGTCGGAGAGCCCGATGTTGAGGACGGTGTCCATCATGCCGGGCATGGAGAACTTGGCGCCCGAACGGACCGAGACCAGCAGCGGGTCGTCCGCCTGCCCCAGCTTCTTGCCCATCTGCTTCTCGAGGGCGTCGAGGTGGGCGGAGACCTCGTCGCGCAGGGCGACGGGCTCGGTGCCGCTCTCGAGGTAGACCTTGCAGGCTTCGGTGGTGATGGTGAAGCCGGGGGGTACGGGCAGGCCGAGGTTGGTCATCTCGGCGAGGTTGGCGCCCTTCCCGCCGAGCAGGTCCTTCAGGTCCTTGTTGCCCTCGGTGAAGTCGTAGACGAACTTCTGCTGACTGGTGGTTTCCGGCACGGGACTCGACTCCTCACTGGGGTCCCCCCGTACACAGTTGGGGGAAGGCGTGCTCAAACGTGCTGACGGCGGGGAGCGTACCCAGATCGAAGGCTTATGAGGAGGTCCACCCCCCGGCCATATGGGCGTAACCGCCTGTCAGCCAGCAGATCGAAAGTCACGCCCCGGTAAAGGGCCCGAGAGCCGATCGTTCGACTTCTGAAGACAGAATGACAAAAAGAAGTCGACAGATCACGGAGGGTCGATAAACGGCGAGGTGGGCCGTCGACTTATGAAAGCAAGAGGGGTGGCACGCAGTGCCACCCCTCAAGAGATGCACCCCTACATCAGACGCTCATCTGAGCGGGACCCTGATCAGGGGTGGCGAGAATCACGCCTCCTCAGCCGCCGGATGTGTCGAGTTCGGCGTCCGCGCTGACGGCCGCGCAGTCGTACGGGTCGTCCAGCCAGCCGTCCGGGAGCACCACGCGGTTACGGCCGGACGTGCGGCCGCGGGGGCCGTCGGCGCCGACCGGCCAGGGCTGGTCCAGATCCAGCTCGCTCAGATGAGCGTCCAGCTCGTCCAGGGACGAGGTGATCGCCAGCTTCTTGCGCATGTCCGAGCCGATGGAGAAGCCCTTGGTGTACCAGGCCACGTGCTTGCGGAAGTCGATGACGCCGCGCTCCTCGCTCTCCAGCCACTCGCCGAGGAGCGTCGCGTGGCGCAGCATCACGCGGGCCACCTCGCGCAGGGTGGGCGCGGTGAAGGCGCCGCCGCCCTCGAAGGCCGTGACCAGGTCGCCGAAGAGCCACGGGCGCCCGAGGCAGCCGCGGCCGACGACGACGCCGTCGCAACCGGTCTCGCGCATCATCCGCACGGCGTCGTCCGCCGACCAGATGTCGCCGTTGCCGAGCACGGGGATCTCCGGCACGGCCTCCTTCAGGCGGGCTATGGCCTCCCAGTCGGCGGTGCCGCCGTAGTGCTGGGCGGCCGTGCGGCCGTGCAGGGCGACGGCGGTGACGCCCTCCTCGACGGCGATCCGGCCGGCGTCGAGGAAGGTGATGTGGTCGTCGTCGATGCCCTTGCGCATCTTGATCGTCACCGGGAGGCTGCCGGCGTTGCCGACGGCCTCGCGCAGGATCGAGCGCAGCAGGTTGCGCTTGTAGGGCAGGGCCGAGCCGCCGCCCTTGCGGGTGACCTTGGGGACCGGGCAGCCGAAGTTGAGGTCGATGTGGTCGGCCAGGTCCTCGTCCACGATCATGCGGACGGCCTTGCCGACGGTGACCGGGTCGACGCCGTAGAGCTGGATCGAGCGGGGCTTCTCGGTGCCGTCGAAGTGGATCAGCCGCATGGTCTTGGCGTCGCGCTCGACCAGGGCGCGGGTGGTGATCATCTCGCTGACGAACAGCCCCTTGCCGCCGGAGAACTCGCGGCACAGCGTGCGGAAGGGCGCGTTGGTGATGCCCGCCATGGGGGCGAGGACCACCGGCGGCCACACGGTGTGCGGGCCGATCTGGAGCGGCGTGGCGGCGTCATTCGTCATGGGCCCATTGTCGCGTACCGCGGCCGGGAGTTTAGTTGTACTCTTAAAATCATTGGAGATGTACAACTATCTGTTGTGCGCCCGCTCCCCAGGGGGTCCCCGTGCCTGAGCTCTCCCGGCGCCGCCGGCTTCTGGTCCTCGCCATCTGCTGTACGAGCCTGCTGATGGTGAGCCTCGACAACACGATCCTCAACGTGGCGCTGCCCTCCATGCAGCGGGAGCTCGACGCCTCCGTCTCCGGGCTGCAGTGGACGATCGACGCCTACACCCTCGTCCTCGCCTCGCTGCTGATGCTCGCCGGCTCGACCGCCGACCGGCTCGGCCGCAGGCGCGTCTTCCAGGCCGGGCTGGTCCTCTTCACCGCCGGCTCCGTGCTGTGCAGCCTGGCGCCCGGGCTCGGCTGGCTGATCGTCTTCCGCATGGTGCAGGCCGTGGGCGGCTCCATGCTCAACCCCGTCGCCATGTCGATCATCACCAACACGTTCACCGACCCCCGGGAGCGGGCCCGCGCCATAGGCGTGTGGGGCGGCGTCGTCGGCATCAGCATGGCCGCCGGGCCGATCATCGGCGGCGCGCTCGTCGAGACGACCGGCTGGCGGGCCATCTTCTGGATCAACCTGCCGGTCGGGCTCGCCGCGCTCGCCATGACCGCGCGGTACGTGCCCGAGTCCCGCGCCGCCACCGCCCGCCGGGCCGACCCCGTCGGCCAGCTGCTGGTGATCGCGCTGCTCGGCTCGCTCACGTACGGGATCATCGAGGGCGCCGCCGCGGGGTGGGGCTCGCCCCTCATCCTCGGCTGCTTCGCCGTCGCCGCCGCCTCCCTGGCCGTGCTCGTCCCCTACGAGCGGCGCCGCGCGGAACCCCTGATCGAACCGCGGCTCTTCCGCAGCGCGCCCTTCAGCGGCGCCACCGTCACCGCGGTGTCCGCCTTCGCCGCGCTCGGCGGCTTCCTCTTCCTCAACACCCTGCACCTGCAGAACGAGCGCGGCCTCTCCGCCCTCGGCGCCGGCCTCTACATGCTGCCCATGGCCGTCATGTGCCTGGTCTTCGCACCGCTGTCCGGCCGGCTGGTCGGGACCCGCGGGCCGCGGCTGCCGCTGCTGCTCGCCGGAGTGGCCATGACGGCGAGCGGCCTGCTCTTCGCCGCCTTCGACGCGGGCTCCTCCGACGCCCTGCTCCTCACCGCCTACGTCCTCTTCGGCATCGGCTTCGGCCTGGTCAACGCGCCCATCACCAACACCGCCGTCTCCGGCCTGCCGCGCGCCCGGGCCGGGGTCGCCGCCGCCGTCGCCTCCACCAGCCGGCAGGTCGGCAGCTCGCTCGGCGTCGCCGTGATCGGCGCGGCCGTCGCCGCGGGGCTGCAGGAGACCGGCTGGTGGATCGTCTCCGGCTGCGGTGCGGCCGTCCTCCTGGTCGGTACGATCACCACCGGCCGCTGGGCCGCCCGGACCGCCGAGCGCGCCGCGGCCCGCCCCGACCCCCACGCCGAGCGGAACAGGATCCCGGTGACGACACCATGACCGCGCACGACACACACGACGAGACCGCGCAGCGCGCCTGGGGGCAACTGCGGGAGATCGTCCTCGGCGGCAACGAGCGCCGCAAGGAGGTCGTCGAGGCGCTCGGCATGAGCTTCTTCCGCATCAAGGCCCTGCGGCGCATCGCCCGGGGCCCGCTCACGCTCCGCGAACTGGCCGAACAGCTGCTCACCGACCGGCCCTACACCACGCTCGTGGTGGACGACCTCGCCGGGCGCGGCCTGGTGGAACGCACCGCGAACCCGGCCGACCGCCGCTCGAAGATCGTCTCGGCCACTCCGGCGGGCCACGAGGCGGCGGCCCGGGCCGAAGCCATCCTGGGCACCCCGCCCCCGGCCCTCCTGGCCCTCCCCCCGGAAGACCTCGCGGCCCTGGCCCGCATCACGGCCCGCCTGACGGGAACCCCGGAACGGAACGCTTCGGGGTAAGGCCGAGGGCCAGTAGGCACTGCCGGACACCACGGCGGCGGAACGGAAAGCCGCCGGCACCCGAATCCGCCGCAACGGCGAGAAACCCCGACGACGCGTTCCGGCGGTGCCGAACCAGCCGCACACACCGGGCCGAAGGCCGACCCGGCACCGCCGGACACCGCCACAGTGGTTGACCACCGCCGCGGCGGAAAGAACCCTGCCCGTGCCGGCAGGACCCGGACGACGGCGCCCCCGCACCCCGGCCACGGGGATCGCTGCCGCGGCAGCGACAAAATGTCCGCCGCGACGGCGAGACGCCCGACGACGCTTCCCGGCGGTGCCGAACCAGCCGCACACGCCGGGCCGAAGGCCGACCCGGCGCCGCCGGACACCACCGCAGTGATCGCCACCGCGGCGGAAAGAACCCTGCCGGTGACGGCAGGACCGGACGGCGACGTCCCGGCACCGCCGGGCTCCACCGCGGGGGTCACTCGCCGCGGCAGCGGCAAAAGGTCCGCCGCAACGGCGAGGTGCCCGACGGCGCGTTCCGGCGGTGCCGAACCAGCCGTACGCGCCGGGCCGAAGGCCGACCCGGCCCGCGGCCGTGCGCCCCGTACCCGTGCCTCAGGGCGTGCCGCCGCGTGTGAGGGCGGTCAGGCGTTCGTGGGTCGTGGCGTCCGCGGGAGTGAACGTCACGAGGCGGCCGCCCGGGTGGGGGCCCGTCCAGAGGCTGGTGTGGTTCAGGTGGAGTTCGCCCGTGCGGGCGTGCCACAGGGTGCGGACGCGGTAGGCCGTGACGGGGGCGACCTCGTGGCGGGCCCACAGCGCCCGGAACTCCGGTGACGCCCGCAGCAGCTTCGCCAGCAGGTGCTTCCACGCCGGATCGGCGAGGTGCTCGGCCATGGCCGCGCGGAACTTCGCCGCCATGGCCCGGATCGTCTCCTCCCGGTCGACGAACGTGGCCCGCACCTCGGCGTTGGTGAAGGCCAGCCACATGCAGTTGCGCTCCTCGTGCGGCAGCTTGTCGAGGTCGCACATGAGGGCGCTGTAGGTGCGGTTGTAGGCGAGGATGTCGTAGCGCGAGTTCTGGATGCAGGCGGGGAACGGCTCCAGCCGGTCCAGCATCATCCGCAGGTCCGCGGAGACCCCGGGGCAGTCGGTCTCCGGCAGCGGGTCGACCGCGTTGGCGAGGGCGAAGAGGTGGCTGCGCTCGCTGCGGTCGAGCCGGAGGGCGCGGGCGACGGCGTCGAGGACCTGCGGCGAGACCTTGATGTCGCGGGCCTGTTCCAGCCACGTGTACCAGGTGACGCCGACGGCGGCGAGGTGGGCGACCTCCTCCCGGCGCAGCCCGGGCGTGCGCCGCCGGGGCCCGCGCGGCAGCCCGGCCTGTTCGGGGGAGACGCGCTCGCGGCGGCTGCGCAGGAAGGCGGCGAGCTCCCCGCGGCGCACGTCGTCGGCGGTGGGCGGAGGCGGGGAAGCGGGCGCGGGCGCGGGTGCGTCGACGGGCCGGGGCTCCTGCAGCATCGTGGTCATGTCTCCAGCGTGCGCGAGGCCGGCGGCCCGTTCCAGGTAGTACGGGTACCAGGATAAGAAGGCTCTGGTACCGGGCTGAACGGGCGGGCATCGTCGGGACGGTGAGCGATACCCGGATGACCTCCCCCGCCGAAGCGGCCGTTGCCGCCCCCGTCCCGCGCCCCGCCGCGCGCCCCGCCCCGCATCCCGTCCTGACCCCCTTGGGCCTGTTCACCGTGCTGGTCGGCGCGGCGCTGCCCATGGTCGACTTCTTCATCGTCAACGTCGCCCTGCCCGCCATCGACCACGACCTGCACGCGGGCCCGGCGCTCCTGGAGATGGTGGTCGGCGGCTACGGGGTCGCCTACGCCGTGCTGCTGGTGCTCGGCGGGCGGCTGGGCGACACGGTGGGGCGGCGCCGGCTGTTCCTGTGGGGCACGGCCGCGTTCGGGGTGACGTCGGTGGCGTGCGGCCTGGCGCCGGGCGCCTGGGAGCTGGTGGTCGCGCGGATCGCGCAGGGCGCGGCGTCCGCGCTGATGCTGCCGCAGGTGCTGGCGACGATCCAGGCCACGACGAGCGGGGCGGCCCGGGCCCGGGCGCTCAGCTTCTACAGCGGTACGGCCGGGGTCGCCGCCTCGGTCGGCCAGGTGCTGGGCGGGGTGCTGGTCGCCGCGGACGTCGCGGGCAGCGGCTGGCGGTCGATCTTCCTGGTGAACGCTCCGGTCGCGGCGGTCGCCCTGCTGCTGGCGGGCCGCGCGGTGCCCGAGACCCGCTCGGCGCGCCCGACGCGGGTGGACGGCCTGGGCACGGTGCTGCTGTCGCTGTCGCTGGTCTCCCTGCTGGTGCCGCTGACGGAGGGCCGGGCGACGGGCTGGCCGGTGTGGTCGTGGGTGCTGCTGGCGGTCTTCCCGTTCGCGGCGGTGGCGTTCGCCGTGACGGAGCGGCGCCTGGAGCGGTCCGGCGGGGAGGGGCGGGCTCCGCTGGTGCCGCCGTCGCTGCTGCGGGTGCGCTCGGTGCGTACGGGGCTGGCGGTGCTGGTGCCGTTCTCGCTCGGCTGGGGCGGCTTCATGTTCGTCCTGGCGGTGGTGCTGCAGGAGGGGCTGCGGCTGGGCCCGCTGGCGGCGGGGCTGTCGCTGCTGCCGATGTGTGTGACGTTCTTCGCCGGCTCGCTGGCCGGGCCGCGGCTGTTCGGCCGGTACGGGCGGCGGGCCGTGACGGCCGGGGCGCTGGTGCAGGGGGCCGGGCTGCTCGCGGTGGCGGCGGCCTTCCACCGGGGCTGGGAGGCGGCGGACCTGTGGGGCCCGTGCGTGGCGCTGGCCGTCCAGGGGCTGGGCCAGGGGCTGCTGCTGCCGCTGACGCTGCGGACGGTGCTGAGCGAGGTGCCGGTGGCGCAGGCGGGCGTGGGCAGCGGGGTCATGGTCACGACGCAGCAGTCGTTCATGGCGCTGGGCGTGGCCACGCTCGGGTCGCTGTTCCTGTCGCTGTCGGACGCGGTGGGGATGCGGGATGCGCTCGCGGTGACGCTGGGGGTGCAGCTGGTGACGGTGGTGGCGACGGTGCTGCTGACGTTGCGGCTGCCGCGCGCGAATGACTGACAGATATTGAAATCTGTCAGCCCATGTGTCACTCTTCAAAGGAGCCCGCAATCCGGCTTACCCCCTTCTGGGCAGATTGCCCCTTTCTGCCCGCCTCCCCTCCGAAGGAGCTCCCGTGCAGCACCGCACCCTCGGCACCACCGGCCCCCAGGTCTCCGCCCTCGGCCTCGGCGCGATGGGCATGTCCGCCCTCTACGGCGAAGCCGACCGGGCCGAGTCGATCGCCACGATCCACGCCGCCCTCGACGCGGGCGTCACCCTGATCGACACCGGCGACTTCTACGGCATGGGCCACAACGAACTGCTCATCGGCGAAGCCCTGCGCACCACGAGCGAGGCCCACCGCGCCAAGGCGCTCACCAGCGTCAAGTTCGGCGCCCTGCGCGACCCGGACGGCGGCTGGTCCGGCTACGACGGCCGCCCCGCCGCGGTGAAGAACTTCGCCGCCTACTCCCTGCAGCGCCTGGGCACCGGCCACATCGACGTCTACCGCATCGCCCGCGTCGACCCCGACGTGCCGATCGAGGAGACGGTCGGCGCCATCGCCGAGCTCGTCGAAGCCGGCCACGTGCGCCACATCGGCCTCTCCGAGGTGGGCGCCGGCACCCTGCGCCGGGCCGCGGCCGTGGCGCCCATCTCCGACCTGCAGATCGAGTACTCGCTGATCTCCCGCGGCATCGAGGAGGAGATCCTGCCCACCGCCCGCGAGCTGGGCATCGGCGTCACCGCGTACGGCGTGCTCTCGCGCGGCCTCATCAGCGGCCACTTCGGCCGGGACCGGCAGCTCGGCGCGGGTGACTTCCGCGGCATGAGCCCGCGCTTCCAGGGCGAGAACCTGCAGCGCAACCTCGACCTGGTCGACGCCCTGCGCAAGGTCGCCGACAGCAAGGGCGCGAGCGTCGCGCAGACCGCCATCGCCTGGGTCCTCGCCCAGGGCGAGGACATCGTCCCCCTCGTCGGCGCCCGCCGCCGCGACCGCCTCACGGAGGCGCTCGGCGCGCTCGACCTGACCCTGGACGCCGGCGACCTCGCCGCCATCGAGGCGGCCGTCCCCGCCGGCGCGGCGGCCGGCGCGCGCTACCCGGAGTCCCAGATGGCCCACCTCGACAGCGAACGGTGAGCCCTGCGGGCGGCTCGCCCGGTCTCCGGGCGGGGGTGGCTCCGGCACCGCCGGACCACGCCGTCGTGGCCGAACGCCGTCGCGGCGGAACGAGAGGCACGGCCTCTCGACTCGTCCGCCCCGGCGGAAGATCCCGCCGCGACGGCGCGCAACCCCCACCGGCGGGCCCGGCGGTGCCGAGCGACCCGGCCCCGGGCCCGGAACGGCACCGCCGGACTCCACCACAGTGGTTGCTCACCGCGGCGGCGGAAGGATCCGCCCGGCTCCGCCGGATGAACGCGGCCCCCGCCGGACAGGTACCGTCCATCTGGGCGTATCACCGGAACCGCCCGCCCCCAGCCGAAAGGTACGAGCCCGTATGACGCCCGCGCCGCTGACTCCCGAGCGCATTCTCGAAGCCACCGAGGACGTTTTGCGCCGCTTCGGGCCCGCCAAGGCCACCGTGGTCGACGTCGCACGTGCGCTGGGCGTCAGCCACGGCAGCGTCTACCGGCACTTCGGCAGCAAGGCCGCCCTGCGGGAGGCGGTGACGCAGCGCTGGCTCGACCTCTCCCACGCGGAGCTGTCGGCCGTCGCCGACGCGGACGGCCCCGCGGGCCCGCGGCTGCGCTCCTGGCTCGCCGCGCTGTTCGCCGCGAAGCGGCGCAAGGCGGGGGACGACCCCGAGCTGTTCGCCACGTACATGGTCCTCGTCGGCGAGAACAGCGCCACGGTCGACCGGCACATCGAGACGATGATCGGGCAGCTGGCCCGCATCGTGGAGAGCGGCGTCCGCAGCGGCGAGTTCGCCGGGACCGACCCCGCGGCCACGGCCCGCGCCCTCTGGGACGCGACGAACCGCTTCCACGACCCGGCGTACGCCGCGGACTGGTCCCTCCCGGGCATCGACGCCGCGTTCGACGCCGTCTGCGACCTGCTGCTGCGCGGCCTGCAGGGCTGAGAAGCCGTCAGCCCGCGCCCTGCCGCCCCACGCCCCGTCAGCCCACGCCGAGGAACCGCAGGACCGCCAGCACCCGCCGGTGGTCCGCGTCCGCCTTCGGCAGGTCCAGCTTCGCCAGGATCGAGTTGATGTGCTTGGCGACGGCGCTCTCGCTCACGACCAGCCCCTCCGCGATCCCCGCGTTCGACCGCCCGGACGCCATCAGCTCCAGCACGTCCCGCTCGCGCGGCGTGAGCCGGTCCAGCGGATCGCTGTGCCGGCGCAGCAGCAGCTGCGAGACGACCTGCGGGTCGAGCGCGGTGCCGCCGGCCGCGACGCGCCGCAGGGCGTCGATGAACTCCTCCACGTCGGCGACCCGTTCCTTGAGCAGGTAGCCGACGCCGCGCGTGTCCCCGGACAGCAGGTCGGCGGCGTAGCGCTCCTCCACGTACTGGGAGAGCAGCAGCACGGCCGTGCCGGGCCACTGCTTGCGGATGACGAGCGCGGCGCGCACGCCCTCGTCGGTGAAGCCGGGAGGCATGCGCACGTCGAGGACGGCGAGGCCGGGCCGGTGCTCCTCCATCGCCGCCAGCAGCGCCTCCGCGTCGCCGGTCTCCGCGACCACGTCGAACCCGGCCGCCTCCAGGACCTTCACCAGGCCGATCCGGAGCAGGACGGAATCCTCGGCGATCACGGCGCGCACGGCAGCTCCACAGTCACAACGGTCGGGCCCCCCACGGGGCTGCTGATCGAGAACTTGCCGTCGACCGACGCCACCCGCTTGGCCAGTCCGGCCAGCCCGCTGCCGCCCGTAGGGTCGGCCCCGCCCACGCCGTCGTCGGTGACGACGACGAGAAGTATCCCCCCTCGCCGTTCGACGCGGACGTCGGCCCGGGTCGCCCGCGCGTGCTTGACGACGTTGGCGAGCGCTTCGGAGACCACGAAGTAGGCGACGGCCTCGACGGTGGGGGCGGGCCGGTCGGCGAGGTCGACCGTCAGCCCCACGGGCAGGGGCGTCCGCTCGGCGATGCCGGACAGGGCGGCGTCGAGGCCGCGGTCCTCCAGCACGGCCGGGTGCAGGCCGCGCACGAGGTTGCCGAGCTCGGCGATGGCCTCCTTGGCCTCGCGGTGCGCCTCGTCGATGACCTGGCGGGCCTCGTCGGGCAGGTCCTTGAGCGTCACCTTGGCCAGCCCGAGGTTGACCGCCATGGACACGAGCCGCTGCTGGGCCCCGTCGTGCAGGTCGCGTTCGATGCGGCGGCGCTCGGCGTCCGCGGCGTCCACGACGCCGGCGCGGCTCGCGGCGACCTCCTCGACGCGCTGCTCCAGCACTTCGGCGCGGCTGGGGCCGAGGCGGCGCGCGGCGGCGCGGGCGTCGGTGCGGGCGAGCACGCCGGACAGCCACGCGGCCGTGTACAGCCCGGCGATGCCGGCGACGGTGACGTACGCGGCCTGCGTGGTGTACCCGGTGTTCGCGAGGCGCACCCCGGGCGGCAGCACCCAGATCCAGACGTAGACCGTCGCCGCGACGCCGGCCGCCGCCCACAGCAGCAGCGTGACCGCTCCGCCGAGCGAGAGCAGCGGCGCCACCACCAGGTGGTAGCGCACCTGACGCCAGGTGGATTCCGAGCGCAGCCGGCGCATCAGGCCCCCGGGCGGCGCCGGTGCCGCTATCTCCACCCCGAGCCGGTTGCGGAAGCGCGCCCGCTGCACGGCGCTCAGCACGGGCGCCGCCGCCGCGAGCAGGGCGAGGGGCACGGCCACCGCCGCCAGCACGCTCAGCACCTCGTCGGGCCCGCCGGGCAGCCACGGGAGGGCCACCACGAGCAGCGCGGCGAGCTGGACGAGCACGCCGGCGGCGAGGCACGCGACGGAACGGCCGACGCCGTCGAAGGGGCGGAGCAGGGGGCGCGCAAGGACGAGGAGTCGCATGCCGCAAACGGTAGACGCGCAGGTCAGAGGGATCGATGGCGCTGGTGCCCGGGGGCGGGGTGCAGCTGGTGCCACCCTGCGGGCCGGAGTCGCCGAAACGGCCGAAGGCCCTGGTTCCCGCCGAGCGGGAACCAGGGCCTTCGGCTGTGGCGCAGTGGCAGCGGCCTGCCGCGTCAGCAGCCCAGCAGACGCGAGCCCAGGTAGCCCTCGATCTGGTCGAGGGAGACGCGCTCCTGCTTCATCGTGTCGCGCTCGCGGACGGTCACGGCGTTGTCCTCGAGCGTGTCGAAGTCGACCGTGACGCAGAACGGCGTGCCGATCTCGTCCTGGCGGCGGTAGCGGCGGCCGATGGCGCCCGCGTCGTCGAACTCGATGTTCCAGTTCTTGCGCAGGTCCGTGGCGAGGCCCTTGGCCTTCGGGGACAGCTGCGGGTTGCGGGACAGCGGGAGGACGGCGACCTTGACCGGGGCCAGGCGCGGGTCGAGGCGCATCACGACGCGCTTCTCCATGACGCCCTTGGCGTTGGGGGCCTCGTCCTCGTTGTACGCGTCGAGCATGAAGGCGAGCATGGCGCGGTTCAGGCCGGCCGCCGGCTCGATGACGTACGGGAACCAGCGCTCGCCGGCTTCCTGGTCGAAGAAGGTCAGGTCCTGGCCGGAGGCCTGGGAGTGGGCCTTCAGGTCGTAGTCCGTGCGGTTGGCGATGCCTTCCAGCTCGGAGAACTCGGTGCCGCCGAAGTTGAAGCGGTACTCGATGTCAGTGGTGCGCTTGGAGTAGTGGGAGAGCTTCTCCGCGGCGTGCTCGTACCACCGCATGTTCTCCTCGCGCATGCCGAGGCCGGTGTACCAGCTCCAGCGCTGCTCCATCCAGTACTCGTGCCAGGTCTCGTCCTCGCCCGGCTTGACGAAGAACTCCATCTCCATCTGCTCGAACTCGCGGGTGCGGAAGATGAAGTTGCCCGGCGTGATCTCGTTGCGGAAGGACTTGCCGGTCTGGGCGATGCCGAACGGCGGCTTCTTCCGCGAGGTCTGCTGGACCTGGGCGAAGTTGGTGAAGATGCCCTGCGCGGTCTCGGGGCGCAGGTAGCTGACCGAACCGGAGTCCTGGGTCGGGCCCAGGTGGGTGGACAGCAGGCCGGAGAAGAGCTTGGGCTCGGTGAAGGCACCCTTGGTGCCGCAGTGCGCGCAGTTGAGGTCGGCGAGGCCGTTCTCGGGCAGCTTGCCGTGCTTGGCCTCGTACGCCTCCTCCAGGTGGTCGGCGCGGTAGCGCTTGTGGCAGGAGGTGCACTCGGTCAGCGGGTCGGTGAAGGTCGCGACGTGGCCGGACGCCTCCCAGACCTCACGGGCCAGGATCACCGACGAGTCGAGACCGACGACGTCGTCGCGCGAGGTGACCATGGAGCGCCACCACTGGCGCTTGATGTTCTCCTTGAGCTCCACGCCCAGCGGACCGTAATCCCAGGCGGCACGCTGTCCGCCATAGATCTCACTGCACGGATAGACGAAGCCACGGCGCTTGCTCAGGCTGACGATGGTGTCGATCTTGTCGGCGGCCACGGTGCTCTCTTCATTGCGACGACGAACAGCGAATGACTCAGGTTACCGGCGCTGCCACCCTCCTAATCAAATCGGCTCTGGCCTTGGCTTGACCATGCCCCTCCGCACCCCGCCCCGGACCCCCTTGTTGACAATCGTTTCCATTTTTGTTGAAAATGACTGTCATGAACGTAAGCCGTCACCACCCCCTCCGCGCTCCCCGAATACGCACCGCCGGCGTCGCCGCGGCCGCCGCACTGGGGCTGCTCGGCCTCTCCGCCTGCTCCACGGACGAGTCCGCGGGCAAGGCGGCGGACGGCAAGCTCGCCGTGGTGGCGTCGTTCTACCCCATGCAGTACCTCGCCGAGCAGATCGGCGGCGAGCACGTCAGCGTCACCAACCTGACCAAGCCCGGCGTCGAACCCCACGACCTGGAGCTCAAGCCCCGGCAGATCGGCTCCCTCGCCGACGCGGGCGCGATCGTCTACCTCAAGGGCGTCCAGCCCGCCGTGGACGAGGCGATCAAGCAGTCGAAGAACAAGCACGCCGTGGACGTGGCCTCCCTCACCCACCTGGAGGCGCACGGCGCCGAGGTCGACGGCAAGCACCACACCACCGGCGACGGCGACTCCCACTCCGGGGAGCCGGAGGAGGCCGGGCACGACCACGACGAGCACGGGCACGACGAACACGGCCACGAGGGCCACGACCACGGCCACGAGGGCGGCACCGACCCCCACATCTGGCTCGACCCGGTGAAGTACGCCGAGGTCGCCAAGGGCGTCGCCAAGACCCTCGCCGAGGCCGACCCCGAGCACAAGGGCGACTACGAGAAGAACGCCGGCGCCCTGGTGAAGAAGCTCGGCGCCCTGGACGCCAAGTTCAAGGACGGGCTGAAGAACCGCGCCTCGGACACCTTCATCACCACCCACGCGGCCTTCGGCTACCTCGCCGAGCGCTACGGGCTGACCGAGGAGTCCATCAGCGGCCTCGACCCCGAGTCCGAGCCCAGCGCCGCCCGCATCAAGGACCTGCACAAGCTGGCGGAGGAGCACCACGTCTCGACGATCTTCTTCGAGACCCTCGCGAGCCCGGACACCGCGAAGACGCTGGCCAAGGACCTGAAGCTGAAGACCGACGTCCTGGACCCCCTCGAGGGCATCACGGACAAGTCCAAGGGCCGCGACTACGTCGAGGTCATGGAGGCCAACCTGGCCGCCCTGCAGAAGGCACTCGGCACCAAGTGAGCGCGCCGGAGGAGATCACCATGGAGCAGCCCGTCATATCCCTGCGGGGCGCCACCGCGAGCCTGGGCGGCCGCCCGGTGCTGCGCGGCGTGGACCTGACCGTACGGCCCGGCGAGGTCGTCGCCCTGCTCGGCGCCAACGGCTCGGGCAAGTCCACGGCCGTGCGCAGCATCGTCGGCCAGGTGCCGCTCACCGGCGGCGAGCTGGATCTCTTCGGCACGCCCCGGCGGCGCTTCCGCGACTGGGCCCGCGTCGGCTATGTGCCCCAGCGCACCACCGCCGCCGGCGGGGTCCCCGCGACCGTGCGCGAGGTCGTCTCGGCCGGGCGGCTCGCCCGCACCCGGTTCGGGATGATGCGCAAGGCCGACAAGGAGGCGGTCATACGCGCCCTGGAGCTCGTCGGCATGGACGGCCGGCTCGGGGACTCCGTCGACGCCCTCTCCGGCGGCCAGCACCAGCGGGTCCTCATCGCCCGCGCCCTGGCCGGCGAACCCGAGCTGCTGATCATGGACGAGCCGATGGCCGGCGTCGACCTCGCGAGCCAGGAGGTCCTCGCCGACGCCCTGCGGGCCCAGGTCGCCCGCGGGACCACCGTGCTGCTGGTGCTGCACGAGCTCGGCCCGCTGGAGCCGCTCATCGACCGGGCGGTCGTGCTGCGCGACGGCTGCGTCGTCCACGACGGCCCGCCGCCGGAGGCCGTCGGCCAGCACGCGCTGCCCGGCCACGACCACGTACACCCGCACGCCGGCCCGGCGGCGGAACCGATTCGGACAGGGCTGCTGACCTGATGGACATCCTCGACCTCGCCTTCATGCAGCGGGCCCTGCTCGCGGCGCTCCTCGTGGGCGTCACCGCGCCCGCCATCGGCACCTACCTCGTCCAGCGCCGCCAGGCCCTGATGGGCGACGGCCTCGGACACGTCGCCCTCACCGGCGTCGGCCTCGGCTTCCTGCTGAACTCCAGCCCCGTGTGGACGGCCACGGCCGTGTGCATCGCGGGCGCCGTCGTCATGGAGCTGATCCGCTGGTACGGGCGGACGCGCGGCGACATCGCCCTCGCGATGCTCTTCTACGGCGGCATGGCCGGCGGCGTGATGCTGATGAACCTCTCCGACAACGGCTCCAGCGCCAACCTGAGCAGCTACCTCTTCGGCTCGATCGCCACGGTCTCGGAGGAGGACATCGTCGCGATCTGCGTCCTGGCCGCCTTTGTGATCCTCACCACGGTCGGGCTGCGCCGTCAGCTTTTCGCCATCTGCCAGGACGAGGAGTTCGCGCGCGTCACCGGGCTGCCGGTGCGGCTGCTGAACCTGCTCGTCGCCGTCACCGCCGCCGTCACCGTCACCGTCGCCATGCGCGTCGTCGGCCTGCTGCTCGTCAGCGCCCTGATGGTGATCCCGGTCGCCGCCTCGCAGCAGATCGCCCGCAGTTTCAAGGCGACCTTCGCCCTCGCGGTGGGCATCGGCGTCACGGTGACCCTCTCCGGCACCGCCACGTCCTACTACGCCGACGTGCCCTCCGGCGCGACCATCGTGCTCTTCGCCATCGGCCTGTTCGTCGTCCTCACCGCGCTCGCCGCGCCCCTGGCGAAGCGGCGCGCGGGCAGGGCCGCGGCGGCCGAGGAGTGCACCCTGGACCTGCCGGGCGCCCGCACGGCGGGGGACGACGTCAAGGTCTGACGCCCGTCCGGGCTTGCCCACCCGCCCGCGCGGACTGGCACAATTGCCGTGCGACATGTGCGGATGGGTGTTCAGGCGAGCTGGAGGAGGCAACTGTGGCGACCGCGGGTCCCCCCGTACGCGGCCGGTCCACCAAGCAGCGGGCAGCGGTGGCGGCCGCGCTCGACGAGGTGGACGAGTTCCGTAGCGCGCAAGAACTCCATGACATGCTCAGGCACCGCGGTGCGTCGGTCGGCCTGACCACCGTCTACCGCACGCTGCAGTCCCTCGCCGACGCGGGCGAGGTCGACGTGCTGCGCACCAGCGAGGGCGAGGCGGTCTACCGCCGCTGCTCCAGCGGGCACCACCACCACCTGGTGTGCCGGCTGTGCGGCAAGGCCGTCGAGGTGGAGGGCCCCGCCGTCGAGAAGTGGGCGGACTCCATCGCCGAGGAGCACGGCTTCGTGGACGTCGCGCACACCATCGAGATCTTCGGCACGTGCGGGGAGTGCGCCGCGAAGCGCTGACACCGGCCGCGTGCACCGAGGGCCCCGGGCGATGCCCGGGGCCCTCGTGCGTACCCGCGCGCGCTCAGCTCACGCGGTGCCCTGCTCCTCCGCCTGCTGCTGCTCGTTGGGGATCGCCCCGCCGAACCGGCGGTCCCGCGACGCGTACTCCAGGCACGCGCGCCACAGGTCGCGGCGGTCGAAGTCCGGCCAGAGCACGTCCTGGAAGACCATCTCGGCGTAAGCGCTCTGCCAGATCAGGTAGTTGGACGTGCGCTGCTCGCCCGAGGGGCGCAGGAACAGGTCGACGTCCGGCATGTCCGGGTAGTAGAGGTACTTCGCGAAGGTCTTCTCGCTGACCTTCGACGGGTCGAGCCGGCCCGCCTTCACGTCCTCCGCCATCGCCTGCGCCGCGTCCGCGATCTCCGCGCGCCCGCCGTAGTTCATGCAGAAGTACAGCGTGAGCTTGTCGTTGTCCTTGGTCTGCTCCTGGGCGATCTGGAGCTCCTTGGCCACCGACCGCCACAGCTTGGGCATGCGGCCCACCCAGCGCACCCGGATGCCGAGCTCGTCGAGCTGGTCGCGGGTCTTGCGGATGAAGTCGCGGTTGAAGTTCATCAGGAAGCGCACCTCGTCCGGCGAACGCCTCCAGTTCTCGGTGGAGAAGGCGTACAGGGAGATGCTGCCGACGCCCATCTCGATCGCGCCCTGCAGCACGTCCAGCACGCGCTCGGCGCCGACCTTGTGGCCCTCGGTGCGCGGCAGGCCGCGGTCCTTGGCCCAGCGGCCGTTGCCGTCCATGACGATCGCGACGTGCTCGGGGACCAGCTCGCCGGGGATCTTCGGCGGCCGTGCCCCGGACGGGTGCGGCTCGGGTGTGCGGTACTCGCGTCGGGAACGGCCCAGAATCCCGCGTCGTGCCATGCGTGCCACTACTCCTTGGTCCCTGTTTCCCTATTTCTCGACATACCGGAGCGAACGGAGGCCGCGCTCCAGGTGCCAGTGCAGATACGCCGCGACCAGGCCGCTGCCCTCCCTGACGTGGCGCGGCTCGCAGGCGTCCGCCGTCGCCCAGTCGCCCGTCAGCAGCGCGCCGAGCAGCCCGATCGCCTCCGAGGAGGGTACGACGCTTCCGGGCACCCGGCACTCCCCGCAGACCACGCCGCCGGCGGCCACCGAGAAGAAACGGTTCGGGCCCGGCATTCCGCACCGGGCGCAGGCCTCGAAGCTGGGCGCGTAGCCGTTGACGGCCAGGGAGCGCAGCAGGAAGGCGTCCAGGACGAGGCCCGGGGCGTGCTCGCCCGCGGCGAGCGTGCGCAGGCCGCCGACGAGCAGCAGGTACTGCTGCACGGCGGGTTCGCCCTCGTGGTCGGTGAACCGCTCGGCGGTCTCCAGCATGGCGGTGCCGGCGGTGTAGCGCGCGTAGTCGGTGACGATCGGGCCGCCGTACGCGGCGATGGTCTCGCTCTGCGTGCACAGCGGCAGGCTCCGCCCGACGAGCTCGCTCCCCCGCGCGAAGAACTGCACGTCGACGTGCGAGAACGGCTCCAGGCGCGCCCCGAACTTCGACTTGGTCCGCCGCACCCCGCGCGCGACGGCGCGCACGCGGCCGTGGCCGCGCGTGAGGAGGGTGATGATGCGGTCGGCCTCACCGAGCTTTTGCGTGCGCAGGACGACGCCGTCGTCGCGGAAGAGGCTCATGCAGTTATTGTCCCGTACCGACGAAGGCTGAACGTCCCCGCCTCCGGAGGCACAATGTGACCCCCATGTCGATCTTCCTCCCCCCAGTGAGTACCCGGTGACCCCCATCCGCCGCCGGCGCCGCAGGCGCCACCCCGTCCGTTCCACCGCCGCCGCGGCCCTCCTGTGCGTGCTCGCCGCGCTGTTCCTGCTGTTCGTCACCGTGCCGGACCGGCGCGCCGACAGCCGGGCCTTCGCCACGGCTCCCGCGTGCGTGGGCGACGAGCCGGCCCTGGAGTGCCGCAAGGTGGTCGAGGGCGCGGTGAAGCACACCGAGACCGCTCCGCAGGGCAAGACGACCCACTACTGGCTCACGTTCACGGGGCGCGACGGCTCCACCCACCACGCGGACATGAACGGGCCGCTCTCGGTCTTCGCGAAGGTCAAGCCGGGCGACAAGGTGCGCGCGACGTACTGGCGCGGAAAGATCCGCTTCGTCGACTACCGCGGCACCGTGCAGCTGACGGCCGACCAGCCGAAGGACGCCTACCGCCTGCCCTTCGCCGGCGGCCTCGGGCTGCTCGTCCTGGGCTCGACGTTCGCCGGGATCGCCTACTGGATGGTCCGGCACTCCCCCCGCGCCCCCGAGCGGTACACCTGGCAGACCACTGTGCCCACGTGCGCGGGGATCCTGATCGCCGTCGTCGCGTTCGTCTCGGCCCTGGTGACGGACACGGTGCCGACGGCCCTGACGCTGACCGGCGCGGGGGCGGTGCCGGTCGTCCTCGGCGCCTCGTGGCGGGTGCGGGTGCGGCGGCGGCCGGCGGAGAGCGGCCTGGCCCCGGCCGTCCCCGGCAAGGAGAAGCGCTTCGAGGGCGGGGTCGCGGCGGACACCCCGTACGGCGCCGAGCTCATCGGCCCGTACCTGGTGGCGGGCCCCGGCCTGCTCGCGGTGACCCCCGACCCGGCGGGCCGCACCCTCCGCAGGGCCCTGCCGCGCACGCTGGTCGTGGAGGGCGTCCGCGTGCCCCACCGCTCGGACCCGGCGCGCGTCACCGCGGAGGCCGGGGGCCGGCGGAAGGCGCTCCGCCAGGTGGTCGTGGTCTGCCGCGACGGCGACGGGGAGGTGCTCATCGGTGTGCAGCGCAAGCACGCGCCGTGGGTCCTCGGCGCCCTGCAGGAGCCGGCCCCGGGCGGGGCGGGCGCGCAGGAGCCCGTCCCGCTGTCCGGGTACGGCTCCTGAGCGGCGGGGGCCCTACGACGGCGTCCGTGCCGCGGCCAGCAGCCGGTCCGTGTCCTCCGGGCAGAGCATGAGCGCCCGGCCGACCGTGGCGAGCACCTCGCGCTCGGCGGGCCGGTAGGGGCCGTCGGCGAGGGCGATGCGGGCGCCCTGCAGCAGGATCGATTCGCGGCCGGCGGGGGCGAGGTGGGGGGCGAGGGGCTCCAGCGCCTCGTGGAGCTCGATGGCGAGGGCCGTGCCCCGCGGGTCGAAGCCGTCCCGCCCGGCGTAGGGGGACGGGGTGCCCAGGTCGGTGCCGTAGGCGCCGGGCAGGCGCCCCGTGTCGGCGGCGAGGGCCTCGATCAGGGTGATCAGCTGCTCCTCGCTGCAGTCCGTGAAGCCCGCGGCCCGGACCGCGCCGACGGCCGCTCTGCGGACCGTACGGGCCTCGGTGCCGCCCGCGGCGAGGACGGCGAGCGCGACGGTGTGCACGGCGTCGCGCAGCATCGCGGAGAAGCGCGTGGTGGTGGGGTGGTCGAGGACGTCCGTGCCGTAGCGGGCACGGCACGCGGAGCACTCCACGACCGGCCCGACGGGGCCGCGCGGCAGCAGCGGCAGGCCGAAGGCCACCAGGCGGCGGCGCCCGGTGCGGCGGCGGTAATTGCGGTCGCCGCCGCAGCCGGGGCAGTAGAACTCGCCGTCGCCGACCGTGCGCCATACGGTGCGTACGCCCACCACACACCGGTCCCGGCCGGGTCGGCCCTGCGCGTGCATCACGGCGCACACCTCCATAACGCCACGGCCTCGTCGCCGCGTTGACGTGATGTTAGCCACATCGATGATGCGACGTCAGTACCCCGTGCGCAGAGTGCGGGCGTCATACGGGGGAACCCGCCACGGGGCCACCGGATACGGTGGATTCCCCGTCGTCCCCTTGACGGCGGACCGGCAGCGGGCCGCCGGCGGACCGCCGGCGGCCCCGCCTCAGCCCCGGTAGGCCCGGTTGACCGCCGAGACGACGGCCTTGATCGAGGCGCGCGTGGTGTTCGGGTCGATGCCGATGCCCCACAGCACCCGGCCGTCGATCACGCACTCGATGTACGAGGCGGCGCGGGCCGTGGCGCCCTCGCTCATGGTGTGCTCGCTGTAGTCCAGGACCCGGGCGTCCACGCCGGTCGCGGCCAGCGCGTCGATGAAGGCCGAGATCGGACCGTTGCCCGTACCGGTCAGCACCGTGTCGGCGCCGTCCACGACGGCCTCGACGGTCAGCGCGTCGCCGCCCTCGCCCGTGGTGGAGGTCTGGGTGCTGCGCAGCGCGATCCGGCCCCAGGGGTTGCCCTCGGTGGGCAGGTACTCGTCCTGGAAGACCGACCAGATCTCGGCGGGGGTGACCTCGCCGCCCTCGGCGTCGGTCTTGCCCTGGATGATCTTCGAGAACTCGATCTGCATCCGGCGCGGCAGGTCCAGCTTGTGGTCGTTCTTCAGGACGTACGCGATGCCGCCCTTGCCGGACTGCGAGTTCACGCGGATGACGGCCTCGTAGGAGCGGCCGACGTCCTTGGGGTCGATCGGCAGGTAGGGGACGGCCCACTCGATGTCGTCCACGCCCTTGCCCTCGGCGGCGGCGGTGCCGGCCATCGCCTCGAAGCCCTTCTTGATGGCGTCCTGGTGGGAGCCGGAGAAGGCGGTGTAGACCAGGTCGCCCGCGTAGGGGTGGCGCGGGTGGACCTCCATCTGATTGCAGTACTCGGCGGTCCGCCGCACCTCGTCGATCTGCGAGAAGTCGATCATCGGGTCGACGCCCTGGGAGAACAGGTTCATGCCCAGGGTGACCAGGTCGACGTTGCCGGTGCGCTCGCCCTGGCCGAACAGGCAGCCCTCGACCCGGTCGGCCCCGGCCATGACCGCCAGCTCGGCGGCGGCGACGGCCGTGCCCCGGTCGTTGTGCGGGTGCACGGACAGGCAGATGTGCTCGCGGCGCGACAGGTGCCGCGACATCCACTCGAAGCGGTCGGCGTGGGTGGAGGGCGTGGAGCGCTCGACGGTGGCCGGCAGGTTCAGGATGATCTCGCGGCCGTCCTCGGGCTGCCAGACGTCCATGACGCCCTCGCAGACCTCCAGCGCGAAGTCCAGCTCGGTGTCGGTGAAGATCTCCGGGCTGTACTGGAAGCCGAAGGCCGTCTCGTCGCCGAGGATCTTCTCCGCGTACTCCACGACCAGGCGGGTGCCGTCGACCGCGATCTGCTTCACCTGCTCGCGCGAGCCGCGGAAGACGACCCGCCGGAAGACCGGCGCGGTGGCGTTGTACAGGTGGACCGTGGCGCGGCGGGCCCCGCGCAGGGACTCCACCGTGCGCTCGATCAGCTCCTCGCGCGCCTGGGTGAGGACGGAGATCGTCACGTCCTCGGGGATCGCGTCCTCCTCGATGATCGAGCGGACGAAGTCGAAGTCGGTGGCGCCGGAGGAGGGGAAGCCGACCTCGATCTCCTTGTAGCCCATGCGGACCAGCAGGTCGAACATCTCGCGCTTGCGGGCCGGGGACATCGGGTCGATCAGCGCCTGATTGCCGTCGCGCAGGTCGGTCGACAGCCAGCGGGGAGCCGCGGTGATCCGCTTGCCGGGCCAGGTGCGGTCCGGGATGTCCACGGCCTCGTAGGGGCGGTACTTGTGCACCGGCATCCCGGAGGGGCGCTGGGTCACGGTCGCCGCGGTGAGGGGGGTGGGACGGCCGACGGAAGCGGAGGTCTCGGGCATCTGCGGGGGCTCCTCGTATGTCCTGAGGTGGGGTTCCCCCGGCTCGGCGGCGAGCTGGGGGGAGGCCGACGGGCAGGTCACCACGGGTGACCGCAACGCCTCACACCGCGGGGAGGGGGTCGGCCGATCGACTACAGACCCTCGCCGCGGCAGCTAAGAAGAAGCAGCCCGAAACGCATGATGCACAGCACGGTAGCCGAGCCGGACGGGATGCGGTACGGGCGTTCCAGCATGCGGGACACAAGCGGAACACGGAACGGTGCCACTCGATTGTGTTAATCGGCGCACCGGGGCCTGACAAGGCCGGGGGCCGCTGCCAGATTCGGGCCATGAGTGACAACGTGAACAGCGTTTTCTGCACCATCGTCCCGCCGCACGTGCTCGACAAGCTCGCACGGGCCGACGACTCCGCGCGCGCCGATGTCGCGCAGCGCACCCTGGAGCACGACTCCCAGCAGCGCACCCGGCGCCGGGTCACGGCGCTGCGCGGGCTCGCCGCCCCGGCGGGCACCCCTTCCGACAGCCCCCGCCGGACGATCTACGACGCGGAGCACCGGGCGGTCCAGCCGGGCAGGAAGGTCCACGCCGAGGGCGACGCCCCCTCGAAGGACGCGACGGTCAACCGCGCCCACGCCGGGCTGGGCGCCACCTTCGATCTGTACCTCAAGGCGTTCGGCCGCCGCTCCATCGACGACGCGGGCCTGCCCCTGGACGCCACCGTCCACTACGGCGAGGGCTACAACAACGCCTTCTGGGACGGCAGCCAGATGGTCTTCGGGGACGGCGACGGCGACATCTTCCTCGACTTCACCATCCCCGTGGACGTCATCGGCCACGAGCTCACCCACGGTGTCACCCAGTACACGGCGAACCTGGAGTACTACGGCCAGTCCGGGGCGCTGAACGAGTCCGTCTCGGACGTCTTCGGCTCGCTGATCAAGCAGTACTCCCTGGGGCAGAGCGCCGACCAGGCCGACTGGCTGATCGGCCAGGGGCTGCTGGGGCCGGGCATCGACCGCGGGGTGGCCCTGCGCTCCATGAAGGAGCCGGGCACGGCCTACGACGACGACGTCCTCGGCAAGGACCCGCAGCCCGGCCACATGGACGACTTCGTCCGCACCTCCCGGGACCAGGGCGGGGTGCACATCAATTCCGGCATCCCCAACCGGGCCTTCTACCTGCTGGCCACCCGGCTCGGCGGCAACGCCTGGGAGCGCGCGGGCAAGGTCTGGTACGCGACGCTGACCGGCGGGCAGCTGAAGGAGGACGCCCAGTTCGCGGACTTCTCCCGGCTGACCGTGGCCGCCGCCCGCACGCTCTACGGCGACGGCGACGAGGTCCAGGCCGTCCTCAAGGCGTGGGAGGAGGTGGGCGTTCCCACCTCGTAGGGACCGCCCGCCGGGGCGAGAATGGCGCCATGCGGATCGTCATCACCCGGACCGGCGGGTTCGCCGGCATCGAGCGGCGGGCCGAGCTGGACACCTCCGGCCGGCCCGACGCCACCCACGTGCAGGCACTGGCCCACCGCGCGCTCGCCGCGTCGCCCGCCGAGGCGGCGGGCGTGCGGGGGGTGCCGGACGGCTTCCACTACGAGATCGATGTGGACGGCCGCACGGTGCACTGCGCGGACCCTCATGTCAGCCATGATCAGCGCGAGCTGATCAGGCTGGTACTACGGGAGGGCGCGTAGCGCCTTGCCGGCGGATCCCGGCATGCGTGCCGTTTACGGTGCCCGCGCCTTCCGCCGGACCCGCACCGCTGTGGTCCTTCGCCGTTGCGGCGGGCCTTTTCTCCGGCGGTGCCGAGCAGGGCCCGGTCTCGGCCCTCGGAGCGGCTGCCGCTAGAAGCCCAGCTTCCGCAGTTGCTTCGGGTCGCGCTGCCAGTCCTTGGCGACCTTCACGTGCAGGTCCAGGTAGACCGGGGTACCCAGGAGCGCCTCGATGTGCTTGCGGGACTTCATGCCCACCTCCTTGAGGCGGGCGCCCTTCGGGCCGATGATGATGCCCTTCTGGCTGGGGCGTTCGATGTAGACGTTGGCGTGGATGTCCAGCAGCGGCTTGTTCGCCGGCCGGTCCTCCCGCGGCAGCATCTCCTCGACGACGACGGCGATGGAGTGCGGCAGCTCGTCGCGGACGCCCTCCAGCGCGGCCTCGCGGATCAGCTCGGCCACCATGACCTGCTCGGGCTCGTCGGTGAGGTCGCCCTCGGGGTAGAGCGGCGGGCTCTCCGGCAGCATCGGCGCGATCAGGTCCGCCAGCAGCGACACCTGCTTGTCGCCCACCGCGGAGACCGGGACGATCTCCGCCCACTGGATGCCCAGCTCCTCGCCCAGCTGCTGGATGGCGATCAGCTGCTCGGCGAGCGCCTTGGAGTCCACCAGGTCCGTCTTGGTGGCGATGGCGATCTTCGGGGTCTTCTTGATCCCGGCCAGCTCGCTCGCGATGAAGCGGTCGCCGGGGCCGAGCTTCTGGTCGGCCGGCAGGCAGAAGCCGATGACGTCGACCTCGGCCCAGGTGGTGCGGACCACGTCGTTGAGCCGCTCGCCCAGGAGCGTGCGCGGCTTGTGCAGACCGGGGGTGTCGACGAGCACCAGCTGGGCGTCGGGCCGGTGCACGATGCCGCGCACGGTGTGGCGCGTGGTCTGCGGACGGTTGGAGGTGATCGCGACCTTCGTCCCCACCAGCGCGTTGGTCAGGGTCGACTTGCCCGCGTTGGGGCGGCCGACGAAGCACGCGAAGCCCGCGCGGTGGGGGGCCCGGGAGGGGGACGAGGCGTTATCCATACCGGCCATTCTCCCCGATCCCGGCCCACCCGCCGACCAGCGGCCCGTCCGCCCGGACGGACCGGGAGGCCTACGCCCCCGCCCCGGCCCGCCGCAGGCGCCGCGCGGCCAGCCTGGCCTCGCGGCGCCGCTCGGCCACCTTGGCCGCGAGCCACAGCGCCCCGGCGGCGGGCAGCAGGAGGGCGCCCGCGAGGGCGAACCAGTCCGTGCCCTCGCCGCGCGTCCAGCCGAGGACGAGCCCGGTCCACAGGACGGCGGTGGCCGGGAACGGGCTCCAGTTCGCCACGGTGCCGACGCGGCCGGCGGCCCGGCGGCGGCCGCGGGCGCGCAGCACGTCCCCCAGGGCGTACGGCCACAGGACGAACAGCCAGGCGGCCGTCGTCCAGTCGAAGCCCTCGCCGTCGGCCCAGTCGACGGCCAGGCCGAGCGTGAGGAGGACCGACACCACGATCATGAACCAGGCGAAGCCGGCCGGGTTCTCGTTCCGTGCCACGGCTCAGCCCGCGTCGACTCTGCTGCGCAGGGTGCCGTCGGGGCCCGCCAGGAGCACAGGGGTGGCGGGGCCGCCCAGGTCGCGCACGGCCGCGCGGTCCTCCGAGGGGACGGCGTCCGCCTCGGAGACGACGGCCGCGGCCTCCAGGGACTTCGCGCCGCTCGCGACGGCCATGGCGACCGCGGTCCGCAGCGCGCTGAGCCGCAGCGAGTCGAGCGCGACCGTGCCGGCCACGTACGTGCGACCGGTCTCGTCGCGCACGGCGGCGCCCTCGGGCACACCGTTGCGGGCGCGCGCGGAGCGGGCCAGCGTGATGATCTTGCGGTCTTCGGGGTCCAGCGTGGTCTCCGTCATACCGGGGAGCATAAGCAGCGCCGGTCCGTCCGATCGCCCCGGGATCAGGCCTTGCCGCCGGCCTTCGACTGCGCCTGCCGCACCTTCTCGACGGCCTTGCGCAGGGACGACTCGAAGGCGGCCGTGTCGGCGGTGGTGAAGCTCGCCTGGGAGACGGTCACGACGGTGCCGCCGACGCGGACGGCCGCGATGTCGTGCTGGATGCTCACGCCCTGCTCGGTCGCGGCGAAGACCACCCGCACGCCGCGGGCCCCGTCGCCGAGCGCGGGCACGGTCAGCTCGCTGCCGGCCGCCTGGTCCGTGGTGCCGTCGGCGCCCTTGGCCGCGAACTTCCCGCAGGCACCGAAGTCGATCTTCTGCTGCATGATCCTGACGGCCTCGGCCTCCTGGTAGGAGGTGACGCCCTGGGTCATCTGGATCTTGGTGTCGCCGGCCTGCTTGAGGTCGGTCATGGCGTGGGCCTGTGCCTTGGGGCCGTTGTCCGCGCCGACGAAGACGTCGAGCAGGGGCTGGCAGGCGGCCTTGTCGGCCTTGCCGAACTGCATGCCGGTCGCGCCGACGTCGTAGGCCGGGATGTCCTTGTTCACCTCCCAGCCGGAGGCCAGGTCGCCGGGCGTGAGCAGGGCCGCCTTGGCCTGCCCGGCGGTGAGGGGGCGGGCCCCCTTGTCCTTGCCCGGGGCGCCCGGGGCGGGGGCGGTGCCGCCGGTGGCCGGGCCGCCGCTCGGCGCGGCGGAGGGCTGCTTCCCGTCCTTGCCGCCGTCGCCGCAGGCGGAGAGGGCCAGGAGGGACGCGGCGGCGAAGGCGGCGAGGGCGCCACGGCGCAGGGCAGCGGACACGAGGAATCCTTAGGTAAAGGGAGGGTCTGCCCGAAGTATGCCCAAGGCAAAGCCCCTGGACTCCGGCGGCCCCTCCCCCTGCCTCGGCGGCCCTCGGCGGCCCGCGCCGGCCCCGTCAGCCCCGTCAGCCCGCGACCGAGTACATGCCGCCCCGCCGTCCCTCCGGCGAGACGAGCCACTCCAGCTTCGCGGCCGTGCCCGTGTCCGCCACCGGGTTGTGCATGACGATCGTCAGGTCGGGCCGGGCCGGCACGCGCAGGTGCGTGCTCTCCAGGTACAGGTGCCCGGCCACCGGGTGGTCGAACTCCTTGACCAGCTGGCCGCCCGCCTGCACGTCGCCCTGCGCCCACAGCTCCACGAACTCCGGGCTCGCCGCGGACACCTCCGCCACGATCTCCTGGAACCCCTCGTCGTCCGGGCGCTCCGAGCACGCGGCGCGGTACTGGGCGACGACCCGCCGGGCGTTCTGCTCCCAGTTCGCCGCGCGGGCGCGGTAGGCGGGGTCGGTGAAGAAGTCGACCAGGCAGTTGGGCCGCGGCTTGCGGCGGAAGCCGATGACCATGCGGGCCGAGTCGTTGAAGGCGACCAGGTTCCAGTACGGGTCCATGATGTGCGCCGGGTACGGCATCCAGCCGTCGATCAGCCGCTGCAGGCCCTCGCACAGGTAGTCCGGGTCCGGGGACTGCGGCTGCGGCGGGTTCAGCCCGGCGAGCACGTAGAGGTGCCGTCGCTCGTCGCCGCTCAGCTTGAGCACGTTCGCCACGGAGTCCAGCACCTGCGGCGAGACGGTGATGTCCCGCCCCTGCTCCAGCCATTGGTACCAGGAGGCGCCCACGCCCGCGAGGACCGCGACCTCCTCGCGGCGCAGCCCGGGCGTGCGCCGGCGGCCCCCGCCGTCCGGCAGTCCCACGTCGGCCGGGGACACCCGGGCCCGACGGGTCATCAGGAACTCACGCAGCTCTTGGCGACGACGCGTCTGTACGGTCATCTCTCCCCCTTGCCTGGTGGTGCGGCCACCACCATAAGCACGCTCTCCCCACGTTTCTTCCGCGCGCCGGAAGGTGGGCGCATGGCGATCGACTCCCCTCCCCGTACGACCCCAGCCGGCGCGGCCGCCGCGGCCGGCCCGGGCATGTCCGCCCGCGACAAGCTGGTCCTGCTCGTGCTGTGCGCCGCGCAGTTCATCGTGGCCCTCGACTTCTCCATCCTGAACGTGGCCCTGCCCGTCCTGGGCGACGACCTCGGCATGGGCCAGGCCGACCTGCAGTGGGCGGTCACCGCCTTCGCCCTGCCCTCCGGCGGCTTCCTGCTGCTCTCCGGCCGGATCGCCGACCTGTACGGGCGGCGGCGCGTCTTCCTGTCCGGGCTCGCGCTGTTCACCGCGGCCTCCGTGCTCGCCACGCTCGCCTGGGCCCCGGCCGTCTTCCTCGCCGGGCGCGCCCTGCAGGGGCTCGGCGCGGCCGTCATCGTGCCGACCGGCATGTCGCTGCTGACCACGACCTTCGCCGAGGGCCCGCAGCGCGAACGCGCGCTCGGCATCAGCGGCACCCTGCTCTCCCTCGGCTTCACCATCGGCATGGTGCTCGGCGGCGTCATGACCGACACGCTCGGCTGGCGCTCGACGATGGGCCTGCTGGCCGTGGCCGGCCTCGGCATCCTCGCGCTCGCGCCCGGTCTGCTCACCGAGTCCCGGCACCCGCAGCGGCCCCGGGTCGACATACCGGGCGCGGTGACCGTCACCGGCGGTCTGCTGGCCCTCATCTACGGGCTGTCGACCGCGGCCCAGCGGGGCTTCGGGGGCGCGGACGTCCTCGTCTCGCTCGTCCTGGGCGCCGTCCTGCTCGTGGCGTTCGTCGTCGTCGAGTCCCGGGCCGCCGAGCCGCTGGTCTCCCTGCCGATGCTGCGGCGGCGGACGGTCGCCTGGGGGAACCTGGCCGGGCTGGTCACCTTCGCGATGATGAGCACCGTCGTCTTCCTGCTCACCCTCTACCTGCAGGAGGTGCTGGAACTCTCGGCCTTCCGCACGGGCCTGGTCTTCGGCGTGCAGGGCGTCTTCGCCGTCGCCGCCGGCATGACCGCGCCGCGGGTCATCGCCCGCTTCGGCGCCCGCACCACGCTCCTCGCCGGCCTGGCCGTCCAGGCCGTCTTCTCGGCCGCGCTGCTCGCCCTGGGGCAGGACGCCTCGGGTGCGTGGCTGGCCTTGGTCGCGGCGAGCGTCGCCTGCATCGGGCACCTGTGGGCGATCGTCGCCTACGGGGTGACGGCGACGTCGGGCCTGCCGGACACCGAGCAGGGCCTGGCCACGGGGCTGGTGACCAGCTCGCAGCAGGTCGGGCTCACGATCGGGATCCCGCTGCTGAGCGCGGTCTCCGCCGCGCGGACGGCTTCGCTCCAGGACGGCGGTGCCGGCTTCGCGTCGGCGACGCTGGGCGGCATCCGCCTGGGCCTGGGCGTGGACGCGGCGATCGTGGCGGCGGTGGCGGTCCTGGTGGCGGTGGGCCTGCGCGGCCGGAGCGCAGCACGCTGACCGTGCAGGGCTGCCCCCTGCGACCGGCGGTGCCGTGCCCGGCACGGCACCGCCGGTCGGCCACGTCGTGGTGCCTCGCCGTTGCGGCGGAAGAAAGAGGCCGCCGCAACGGCGAGGCACCTCCACGGCGTGGGTCCGGCGGAATGGCCGGCCTGGTGGAACCCGCGCGTATCCCGCGAGGCACAGCGCCCTAGCGAACCGGTTCGACCAGCACCGTCACGATCCGGTTCCGGCGGCCCGCCGCAGCCTCCGCGGTCAGGCGGAGGCCGGTGATGCCGCCGGGCTCCCCGAGCCCGTAGCCGGCGAGGTCGACCTCGGCCACCGCGCCCGCGATCGGCACCCGGCCCAGGGACTTGGCCAGCAGGCCGCCGACCGTCTCCACGTCCTCGTCGTCGAGCTCGTCGAAGCCGTAGAGCTCGCCGAGGTCGCCGAGGTCGAGGCGGGCGGTGACGCGGTAGCGGCCGTCGCCGAGCTCCTCGACGGGCGGCAGCTCGCGGTCGTACTCGTCGGTGATCTCGCCGACGATCTCCTCGAGGATGTCCTCGATGGTGACGATGCCGGCGGTGCCGCCGTACTCGTCGATGGCGACGGCGCAGTGGTTGCGCTGCTGCTGCATCTCCCGCAGCAGGTCCCCCGCGTTCTTCGTGTCGGGCACGAAGACGGCGGGCCGCATCGCGGTGGAGACCAGCTCGGACTCCGCGTCCCGGCTGATGTGCGTCTTGCGGACGAGGTCCTTGAGGTAGACGACGCCCACGATGTCGTCCTCGCTCTCGCCGGTGACCGGGATCCGGGAGAAGCCGGAGCGCAGGGCGAGGGTGAGGGCCTGGCGGATGGTCTTGCCGCGCTCGATGACGACGAGGTCCGTGCGCGGCACCATCACCTCGCGCACGAGGGTGTCGCCGAGCTCGAAGACGGAGTGCACCATGCGGCGCTCCTCGTCCTCGATCAGGGACTCCTTCTCCGCGAGGTCGACCATCGCCCGCAGCTCGGCCTCGGAGGCGAAGGGGCCCTTGCGGAAGCCCTTGCCGGGGGTGAGGGCGTTGCCGATGAGGATCAGCAGCTGCGGCACCGGGCCCATGACGCGGGCGAGCGGCAGCAGGACGTAGGCGGCCGCGGTGGCGGTGCCCAGCGGGTGCTGGCGCCCGATGGTGCGCGGGGAGACGCCGACGGCCACGTAGGAGACGAGGACCATGACGGCGATGGCGACGGTCAGCGCCTGCCAGGTCTTCTCGAACTCCTGCAGGCAGGCGTAGGTGACCAGCACGCCGGCCGCCATCTCGCAGGCGACGCGGACGAGCAGGGCCACGTTCAGGTAGCGGGTGGGGTCGGCGGCGACGGCCATCAGCCGGGCGCTGCCGCGCCGCCCGGAGCGGACGGCCTCCTCCGCGCGGAACCGGGTGGTCCGCGCGAGGCCGGCCTCGGCGCAGGCGGCGAGCCAGGCCACGACCAGGAGGAGGACCGCGACCGCGATCAGTTGGCCGCTCACGTGATCGTGGGCGCCGGGGAGGGCCCCTCGATCCCGCGCTCGGCCCGCCAGCCGTCGACGATGGCGGCCTGGAGGCCGAACATCTCGGCCTTCTCGTCGGGCTCCTCGTGGTCGTAGCCGAGGAGGTGGAGGACGCCGTGGACGGTGAGCAGCTGGAGCTCCTCGTCCATGGAGTGCCGGGTCGGCGCGTCCAGGCCCTGCTTCTCGGCGACCTCCGGGCACAGCACGATGTCGCCGAGGAGGCCCTGGGGGGGCTCGTCGTCGTCCTTGGCCGGGGGACGGAGCTCGTCCATCGGGAAGGACATCACGTCGGTCGGGCCGGGCAGGTCCATCCACTGGATGTGGAGCTGCTCCATGGCTTCGGCGTCGACAACGATGACCGAGAGTTCGGAGAGCGGGTGGATGCGCATCCGGGCCAGGGCGTAGCGGGCGATGTCGAGGACCGCCTGCTCGTCGATGTCCGTGCCGGATTCGTTGTTGACGTCGATAGCCATCGTGTTTTTACCGGGGGGTGCTTTCGTTTCGGCTGTCGTACTGCTCGTACGCGTCGACAATACGGCCGACGAGCTTGTGCCGGACGACGTCGTTGCTGGTGAGCAGGGAGAAGTGGACGTCCTCCACCCCTTCGAGGATCTCCCGCACCTGGCGCAGGCCGCTCTTCGTACCGCCGGGGAGGTCGACCTGGGTGATGTCGCCCGTGATGACGATCTTGGAGTCGAAGCCGAGCCGGGTGAGGAACATCTTCATCTGCTCGGGGCTGGTGTTCTGGGCCTCGTCCAGGATGATGAAGGCGTCGTTGAGGGTGCGGCCGCGCATGTACGCGAGCGGCGCGACCTCGATCGTCCCCGCCGCCATCAGGCGCGGGATGGAGTCGGGGTCGAGCATGTCGTGCAGCGCGTCGTAGAGCGGGCGCAGGTAGGGGTCGATCTTCTCGTAGAGCGTGCCGGGCAGGAAGCCGAGCCGCTCGCCCGCCTCGACGGCCGGCCGGGTCAGGATGATCCGGTTGACCTGCTTGGACTGCAGGGCCTGGACCGCCTTGGCCATGGCCAGGTAGGTCTTGCCGGTGCCGGCGGGGCCGATGCCGAAGACGACCGTGTGCTTGTCGATCGCGTCGACGTAGCGCTTCTGGTTGAGCGTCTTGGGCCGGATGGTGCGGCCGCGGCTGGAGAGGATGTTCTGGGTGAGGACCTCGGCGGGGGTCTCGGCCCCCTGCTCCTCGTCCCTGAGCATGGCGATCGAGCGTTCCACCGCGTCCTCCGTCATCGGCGCACCCGTGCGGAGCACCAGCATCATCTCGTCGAACAGGCGCTGCACGAGGGCGACTTCCCGCGGCTCCCCGGTGGCGCTTACCTCATTGCCCCGTACGTGGATGTCCGTCGACGGGAACGCTTTCTCGATGACCCGCAGGAGGGAGTCCCCCGAGCCCAGGACCGTCACCATGGGGTGCTTGGCCGGGACCGTGAACCTCGCCGTCGCCTGCGGTCGTGTGGGTGTCTGCGTCATGGGCCGGCCCGATGGCCTGCTCATCGCCTCTTCTCTGCACTCCTGTGTCCGGACGGTGTCCGGAAATCCTTGGAATACCAGGGTACGACGGCAGGCGCACGGGCCCGAGGGCTTTTCCGGCTGCACGGGGCCCGCCCGCGCGGGCCCCCGCGGCTACGGTCTGCGGAAACCGAGCGTGGGGACCGCCCGGCGCAGCGGCCAGGGCCGGGCGGCCGCGGGCAGCAGGCCGTCGAGGAAGGCGTAGCGGCGGCGCACGGCCGGGCTCTGGTCGTCGTAGGACCGCACGTGCTTCCACCAGGCGGCGATCTCGACCCACCCGGGGGCCGACAGCGACCCTCCGAATTCCTGTACGGAAAGGGCGGCCGTCAGCCCGGCGAAGGCGAGCCGGTCGGCGAGCGGCCAGCCGGCCAGGGTGCCCGTGACGAAGCCCGCGACGAAGACGTCGCCGGCGCCCGTGGGGTCGAGCGCCTCGACGGCGATCGCCGGGACCTCCGCGCTCTCCCCCGTGCGGCTGTCGACCGCGAAGGCGCCCTTCTCCCCCATCGTGACGACGGCGACCGGCACCTTCTCGGCGAGCGCGCGGGCGGCGGCCCGGGGGCAGTCGGTGCGGGTGTAGCGCATGGCCTCCTCCGCGTTGGGCAGGAAGGCCTCGCAGTGCTCCAGGCCCGCCAGGTCGGCCGGGTCCCAGCGGCCGGTCTCGTCCCAGCCGACGTCCGCGAAGACCCTGCTGCCGCGGGCCGCCGCCCGGGCGATCCACTCCTCCTCGCGGCCCGGCACCAGCAGGGCCACGCAGGCTCGCGAGGACGGCGGGCACTCGGGCGCGGGCACCCCTCCGTCACCGGGCGGCGGCGCCTCGTGCCCGTGCGAGACCATCGTCCGCTCGCCCTCGTAGGCCATCGAGACGGTCACCGGCGAGTGCCAGCCGGCCACCGTGCGCGACAGGCCGAGATCGATCCCCTCCCCTTGCGCGAGCGCCTCCCAGCAGTACTCGCCGTACATGTCGTCCCCGAAGGCCGCGGCGAGGGAGGTGCGCAGGCCCAGCCGGGCCAGGGCGGTGGCCATGTTGGCGATGCCGCCCGGGCTCGACCCCATGCCGCGTGCCCAGGACTCCGTGCCGCGCACGGGGGCCGAGTCCAGGCCCGTGAAGATGATGTCGAGGAAGACCGTTCCGGTCAGGTACACGTCGGTGGGCGGGTCGTCCGCCGAGCGGACCTCCGCCAGCGGGTCGAGGACGGGAGCCGCCCCCTGGAACTCGAATCCCTCGGTGCGCTCGCCCGGGCAGTGCCCGTTCCGGATGTCCTGCCGGGGCGTCGAGTGGGGCGAAGAGGTCGTCATACGCGCTCGCTGCTCCTCTCACGGGGTGCGGATCCGGACAGTGTGCCCGATGCTGAGGTACCTTCCGGAATATGAGGCTGACGATTCTCGGCGGTGGCGGGTTCCGGGTGCCTCTGGTGCACCGGGCCCTCCTGGACGACGCGCGGCGCGACACCCCGGGCCGCTGTACGGAACTCGTGCTCTACGACACCGATTCCATGCGCATGAGAGTGATCGCTTCGGTGCTGGCGGCGCAGGCCGACGGGGTGCCCGGCGCCCCCTCCGTGCGCATCGCGCACAACCTGGACGACGCGCTGCGCGGCACCGACTTCGTGTTCTCGGCCATCCGGGTGGGCGGCACGGCCGGCCGGGTGCTGGACGAGCGGATCCCCCTGAGCGAAGGGGTGTTGGGGCAGGAGACCGTCGGCGCGGGCGGGGTCCTGTACGGGCTGCGCACGGTGCTGGTGGCCCTGGAGATCGCGGAACGGGTGGCGGCGGTCGCCCCCGACGCCTGGGTCATCAACTTCACCAACCCGGCGGGCATGGTGACGGAGGCGATGTCGGCCGTTCTGGGGCGGCGGGTCATCGGCATCTGCGATTCACCCGTGGGGCTGGTGCGCCGGGCGGCGCGGGCCGCCGGAGCCGACCCGGATCGGGTGACCTTCGACTACGTGGGACTCAACCACCTGGGCTGGCTCAGATCGCTGTGCGTCGACGGCGAGGACCTGCTGCCGCGCCTGCTCGCGGACGACGAGGCCCTCGCCTCCTTCGAGGAGGGCAAGCTCTTCGGCGCGGACTGGCTGCGCGCCCTGGGCTCGCTGCCCAACGAATACCTGCACTACTACTACTTCCGCCGCGAGACCCTGCGCTCGGTGCTGGAATCCCCCGAGACCCGGGGTCAGTTCCTCGACCAGCAGCAGAGCGGCTTCTTCACCGAGGCGGCGGCCACGCCGGAGCGCTCGTACGAGCTGTGGGAGCGCACCCGGCTGCAGCGCGAGTCCACCTACATGGCCGAGAGCCGCGCGGCCAGCGGCGGCTGGCAGCGGGACTCCTGCGACCTGGACGGCGGCGGCTACGACAAGGTCGCGCTCGAACTGATGCGGGCCATCGCCCGGGACGAGCCCGCGCGCCTGATCCTCAACGTCCCCAACGGCACGACCGTCCCCGGGCTGGCCCCCGAGGCCATCATCGAGACGGTCTGCGAAGTGGACGCCCGGGGCGCCCGCCCCCTGCCGTGCAAGCCCCTGCGCGAGGACCAGCTGGGACTGATGCTGCAGCTCAAGGCGGTCGAGCGGGCCACGATCGCGGCCGCGGTGCACGAGGACCGCGACGCGGCGCTGCGCGCCCTCGCCCTGCACCCGCTGGTCGACTCGCCGGCGGTCGCGGCCCGCATCCTGGCGCGGGCCGGGCGCGGGCCCGTCCGGCGCCCGGGAGGGGAGACCACGCCCCTACCCGCGTAGACACGGCTTGACCTGCAGATGCTTGACCTGCACCCGGCAAGGCCCTAGCTTCGCGCTGCACCGCCCTCGCTACTCAGGAGTACACACGTGCAGCTCAGCCTTGCGTCCAAGCGCGCCCGCATCGCCGCGGCCGGCGCCGCACTCGCCGTCGGCGCCGGCCTCTACACGGCCGGCGCGGCCAGCGCGGAGCACTCCGCTCCGCGCACGGACAAGGAGATCCCGAACCTCACCAAGGTGACGGACAAGATCAAGGCCTACTACGGCGACACGGTCGACAAGAACGGCCAGCACCACGCGTCGCCCGACAGCAACTACGCCAAGCAGGTCGCCGACATCGAGAAGAAGGCGAAGGCGCAGCTGGAGAAGGTCGTCAAGAACCAGGCGGGCAAGGGCGACAAGGGCGCCAAGCCCGCCATCGTCCTCGACCTCGACGACACGACCCTGCTCACCTACAACTACGAGCTCCAGGTCGGCTTCCACTTCACGCCCGAGTCCCAGGACGCGTACCTGAAGTCCACCGACATGGCCCCGGTCTTCGGCATGCCGAAGCTGGTCAACTGGGCGCAGTCCAAGGGCATCACGGTCTTCTACGTCACCGGCCGCGGCGAGCACCAGCGCGACTGGAGCGTGCGCAACCTCAAGAACGCCGGCTACAAGCCCGCCGCCGACCCCGCGCACTTCTACCTGAAGAACAAGAAGACGCCGCCGGCGTACCTGCCGTGCGGCGCCAAGTGCACCACCGTCGAGTACAAGGCGGGCACGCGCAAGCACATCGAGTCCCAGGGCTACCGCATCGTCGCCAACTTCGGCGACCAGTACAGCGACCTGCAGGGCGGGTACGCGCAGCACACCTACAAGCTGCCGAACCCCATGTATTTCCTTCCGTAACCGGGGCTCCGCCCCGGACCCCGGTCCTCGATCGCCGGACAGGCTCTAGTTGAGCGAACGCTTCGGTACCGGGATCCGCATGAGGTCCCGGGCCACCGTCAGGTCGCCCTCGAAGCCCGCCGCCCGGGCCTGCCGTTCGAAGACCGCGGGGTCGTCGTACCGCTGCGAGAAGTGCGTCAGCACGAGATGGCGCACGCCCGACTCCGCGGCGACCCGGCCGGCCTGGCCGGCCGTCAGGTGGCCGTGGTCCGCGGCGAGGGCCGCGTCCTCGTCGGTGAACGTCGACTCGATGACGAGCATGTCGCAGCCCTCGGCGAGCTCGTACACGCCGTCGCACAGCCGGGTGTCCATCACGAACGCGAACCGCTGCCCGCGCCGGACCTCGCTCACCTCGTCCAGGGTGACCCCGCCGACCGCGCCCTCGCGCTGCAGCCGGCCGACGTCCGGGCCGGCGATGCCGTGCGCGGCGAGCCGCTCGGGCAGCATGCGCCGGCCGTCGGGCTCGACCAGGCGGTAGCCGTAGGACTCGACCGGGTGGGAGAGCTTGCGGGCCTCCAGGCGGTACGAGGGCTCCTCCGCGAGCACCCCGCCCGCGCCGGAGACGGGCTCCTCGGCCAGTTGCACCGTCTCCCGGTAGGCGGTGGCGTACCGCAGGCGCTCGAAGAAGCGCTTGCCGCTGCGCGGGTAGTGCGCGGTGACGGTGTGCGGCACCTGGTCCAGGTTGATGCGCTGGATCACCCCGGCGAGGCCGAGGGAGTGGTCGCCGTGGAAGTGGGTGACGCACAGCCGGTTCAGGTCGTGCGCCGCCACCCCGGCGCGCAGCATCTGGCGCTGGGTGCCCTCGCCCGGGTCGAAGAGCAGACCGGTGCCGTCCCAGCGCAGGACGTAGCCGTTGTGGTTGCGGTGCCGGGTGGGCACCTGGCTGGCGGTGCCCAGGACGACGAGTTCACGTACGGACAAGGGGGTTCTTCCTACCCGGGGGGCCAGTTGAAGCCACGGCCGCCGAGGACGTGGGCGTGCGCGTGGAAGACGGTCTGGCCGGCGCCGGCGCCGGTGTTGAAGACGATGCGGAAGCCCTTGTCCCCGTTCTCCTGGAGAGCCACCTCGCCCGCGGTCCTCAGCACGTCGGCGGCGATCGCCGGCTCGGCCGCGGCGAGGGAGCCCGCGTCCGGGTAGTGCACCTTGGGGATGACCAGGACGTGCACGGGCGCCTGGGGGTTGATGTCCTGGAAGGCGAGGGTGGTCTCCGTCTCCTTGACGACCGTCGCCGGCACCTCCCCCTTGACGATCTTGCAGAACAGGCAGTCGGCCTGCGGTTCTCCCGCCACCGGTGGGCTCCTCACGCGTCGTCGGCTCGTACCGTCCGGATGTTACCGGGCGGCCTGCGATTCCCTCTCGCGGGCGCTCTTCAGCCGCTTCTGCTTCGCCTTCTCGGCCTCCTCGCGCTCGTTGCGCCGCCGGGCGTTGCCCCACCACATGGCGAGCACCACGGGCACCCCGCCGATCCACGCGAGCGCCTGCTCGTAGCCGCGGTCCGTCCACGGCACGGTCACCAGCAGCACCGCGCAGAGCGTGCCCCACAGCGAGTGCGCCACGGCCAGCTTCGCGGCGAAGGCGCGCCGGATCACCGACAGCAGGGTCAGCTGGGCGCCCTTCGGCAGTTTGAAGTACGTGCGCCAGACGCACAGCCCCCAGCCCACGCACATCAGGAAGAAGAACCACATGCGCGGGCCGAGCGGCGCGGGCAGGGAGGTGGGGTCGTCGCCGGTCGGGAAGGCCCGGGAGACGACGGCCGCGTAGACGAGGCAGACCAGCGCGACCCAGCGGGTGCGGCGCACCAGGCGCAGGGCGACGTCCTCCAGCTTGGCGGTGATGAACGCGCTCGTGGGGTCGGACCCCAGTGCGGCGGTGTACTCCTTGGCCAGCTCCGGCAGCCTGAGCTCGCGGGCCTCGTCCCTGAGCCCCGCGAGGATGGCGCGCGCGTCCGCGTCTTCGGGGGCGAAGCTCAGGACGTCGCGCATCACCTGCTGCGCACCGGCCTTGTCGTCCATGTCCATCAGGACCGAGTACCGGGCGAAGTGCGCGTTCACGGACTCCGGGCTGACGCGCACGGACTCGTTCGCGGCCGCCAGGGCTCCGTCGAGATCGCCGGTGGCGCGCAGTGCCGCCGACAGCGACTGGTAGGGCGTCTGGTGGTGCGGCGAGATCCGTATCGCCTCGCGGGCCGCGGTGACGGCCTCGTCCGCGCGGCCGAGGCGCCACAGCGCCTCGCTGCGGTAGATGTGGCCGTCGGTGTGGGACGGGTTGAGGCTGAGCGCGGACTCCGCCATGACCAGGGACGCGGGCCACTTCTGCGTCCGGTAGAAGCAGCAGGCGAGCAGGGCGTAGACGTCGGCGTCCTTGTGGGAGACCTCCTTCGTGTGCGCGGTGAGAAGGTCACAGGCGTCCTCGACGCGGCCGACGCTCAGCAGCGCCTCGGCTCGGGCCACGTTCGGGTGGCCGCCGCCGTACGGGGTGTCGCTCACGCTCAGAGCATCCTCTTCTTCTTGAGGTAGGCCAGCAGCTCGTCGTACTGCCCGCCTTCGTTGGCGAACTGGGCGACGCTGCGGGCCGAGTCGAACCACGGGCCCGTCGAGGGCCGGAGCTGGGTGAGGGCCGCGAGCAGGTCGTCGGTCTCGATCATGCGGGCCTGGCCGGTGCGGACCGAGTCCATCAGGGCGCGCTCGGCCGCGCTCTCGCACAGGTGGCGCAGGTCCGCGCCGGAGAAGCCGTCCGTGCGCTTGACCAGCTTGCGCAGGTCGATGCGGGCCACCGGGCGGTCCTTGAGGTGGTGGCGCAGGATCGACTCGCGGGCGGACTCGTCGGGCGGCAGCACCAGCACCGTGCGGTCCAGGCGGCCGGGGCGGCGCAGGGCGGGGTCGACGTCCCAGGGGTGGTTGGTGGCGGCGAGCACGAACAGGCCCTCGTTGGCCCGGGCGTCCACGCCGTCCAGCTCGGTCAGCAGCTGGTTGACCGTGGTGCGCAGGCCGGAGTGGCGGAGCTGGCTGCGCTTGGCGCCGAGGGCGTCCAGCTCGTCGAGGAAGACGACGCAAGGGGCGTTGCGGCGGGCCGTCTCGAAGAGTTCGCGCAGGTTGCGCTCGGAGTTGCCGATCCACATGTCGAGGACGTCGGTGATGCTGACCGACATGAAGCGGGCGCCCAGCTCGCCGGCGACGGCGCGGGCGATGTACGTCTTGCCGCAGCCGGGCGGCCCGTACATCAGCAGTCCGCCGCGCAGGCTCTTGCCGTAGAGCCTGCGCAGTTCGGGGTTGCGCATGGGGGCGAGGAAGGCGGCCTGGAGGCGCTCCTTGACCTGGTCCATGCCGCCGACGTCGGCGAGGGAGAGCTCCGCGTTCTCGACGTCCCAGGCGCTCACCCCGGCCGGGTCGTCCTCGCCGTCGGCGGACAGCGGCTGTGGCTGTGGCTGCTGACCGGGCTCCGGCTCCGGGGACTCCACGAAGCGCGGCGGGATGACGTCGGACAGCTCGTCCTCGGCCTGCTTCCAGTCGTAGCGGGGCTGTTCGGCGGGCGCGCCGTCCCGGGCCTCGGCGGGCGCGGGTACGGGTGCGGGCGCGGCCTGCGCGGGGGCCTGTGCGGGAGCCGGGGCCGCGGCCGGAGCAGGCACCGGCGGGGCGACGGCGCGGGCGATCAGCGCCTGTGCCTCCGCGTTGCCCGGTTCCCGCTGCAGGGCCGCGGCGACCTGGGAGATCGTGTCCTGGACGTGCCCCGCGTCGAGGAGCAGCTGGGCGAGGTGCAGGCGCAGGGGCACGTCGTCGGGCGCGGCGTCGACGGCCGCGCGCAGGCTCTTGAGGAGCGGGGACTCTTCGGACATGGACCAAGGGTAAGCGGGTGTCCGGGGCGGCTTTCCAGGCGGCTTGGCGATGTCCCTACTTGGACTGGTGATGTCCTTCCTGCCAGTTTTTGTCGTCCTTCTTCCCCTGTTTGCCGCCGTTGTTGCCGGTGCTCTTGTCGCCGCCGCCCTTGCCGCCCCCGCTGCCGCCGCCGCAGTCGCCGCCGCCGTTCGTCGCGCCGCTGCCCGAGCAGTCGCCGAGGACGCTCGCCGTGAAGACCGACTTGCCGTCGACCTTCGCCGTCAGCTTCCCCTGCACGCACGAGTCGTCGTGGAGGCCCGTCACCCGCCCGTAGACGATGATCTTCTGCCCGCCGCTGGTGCGGCCGTCGCAGTCGACGCCGACGGCGTTGACCGGCCGCGCCCCGCCCTTCTCCGTCACGCCGGGGTCCTCGGCCTTGCCCGTGCAGGTCAGCCACTGGACGGGATAGCCGTCGTGCTCCAGGCGGCCGGTGGCCCGCTTGTCGGCGGTCACGGCCACGATCACCGAGTCCAGCCCACCCGGGCCCTCCTGACGGCAGCCGGTGAGCCCCGCCGCGGCCGCGGCCGTGAGTGCCAGCGCACCCGCTGCACACAGCACCGATCGTCCCCGTAGGCGCCTCAATGCCCGCATACGCGGCAGTTTCCCACTCCCCGGGGCCGGGCGGAAGGCCCGACCGGTCCGGCAATGCCCCAACTCCCCGGCATCGACCGTAAGTTCGGAAACACAGGATTTATCAATTACGCACCTGAGTTTCACCCGCCCCCCTTACTCTCTCCTGCGAAGGGGGACACACGCGCACTGGGGAGTCGCGTGAGGGGGCATTCAACGCTGCGGTGACGGCCGGGGGTCTTGGCCGTCGCGCGGCTCGTGGCTGACTCAGCGCTGCCGGGCGCGCCCACGGCATTCATGTCTAGGGGGGACATCTTTGCTCACGTCCGTATTGGTCTGCGCCGTGTCACTGGCGCTGTTCTGGATGGCCGCCTTCACGCTGTGGTGGCAGATGCACGCCTGGCGCACGCCCGAGACGCTCGCCGCGACCCGCTTCGAGCCGGCCGGTGACACCGGCGCCCTGTCGTTCTCCCTGCTGGTGCCCGCCCGGCACGAGCAGGCCGTCCTCGAACACACCGTCAGACGCCTGCTGGAGTCCACGCACGCGCGCTACGAGATCCTCGTGATCGTCGGGCACGACGACCCGGAGACCGCGGAGGTCGCCGAGCGGATGGCCGCCGCCGCGCCCAACCGCGTCCGGGTCATCACCGACACGCACGCCGTGAAGAACAAGCCCAAGGCGCTCAACACCGCGCTCCCCCACTGCCTGGGCGACGTGGTCGGCGTCTTCGACGCCGAGGACCAGGTGCACCCGGCGCTGCTCGCGCACGTCGACCACGCCTTCCGCAGCACCGGCGCCGACGTCGTGCAGGGCGGCGTCCAGCTCATCAACTTCCACTCCAGCTGGTACAGCCTGCGCAACTGCCTGGAGTACTTCTTCTGGTTCCGCAGCCGGCTGCACCTGCACGCGGAGAAGGGCTTCATCCCGCTCGGCGGCAACACCGTCTTCGTCCGCACCGAGGTGCTGCGCGAGGCGGACGGCTGGGACGCCGACTGCCTCGCCGAGGACTGCGACCTGGGCGTGCGGCTGTCCAGCAAGGGCAAGCGCGTCGTCGTCGCCTACGACCCCGAGATGGTCACCCGCGAGGAGACGCCGGGCTCGCTGATGAGCCTGCTCAAGCAGCGCACCCGCTGGAACCAGGGCTTCCTGCAGGTCTACCGCAAGCGCGACTGGCACCGGCTGCCCGGCTTCGGGCAGCGGATGCTCGCCCGCTACACCCTGATGACACCGTTCCTGCAGGCCTTCACCGGCGTGGTCGTGCCGCTCAACATCGCGGTGACGCTCCTGCTCCACGTCCCCGTGTACGTCGCGGTGCTCACCTTCCTGCCGGCCGTCACCGCCTTCGTCACCTTCGTCTTCGAGATCGTCGGCCTGCACGACTTCGGCGTGCAGTACGGCCTGCGCGTGCGCTTCGCGCACTACCTCAAGCTCGTCCTCGGCGGGCCCTTCTACCAGCTGCTCCTCGCCGGAGCCGCGATCCGCGCGGTCTGGCGCGAGCAGCGGGGCCGCAACGAGTGGGAGCTCACCGCCCACGCCGGCGCGCACCTCACCCGAGAGGACGTCACGACGTGACCGCCACCTTCCCCGCCGCCCCGGCCCGCCCGGCGGCGGCCCCTCACCACGCCACGGCCCGGGCCGCCGCCCGCCCCGTGCTGCGCCTGCGCCGCTCCCGCCCCGACCTGCTGGCGTGCGGTCTGCTGCTGGTGGCCGTCCTGCTCGTCCAGGGGTGGAACATCACCGGCTACCCGGGCCTGAGCGACGACGAGGGCACCTACCTGGCCCAGGCGTGGGCCGTCCAGCAGGGCGAGGGCCTCGCCCACTACACCTACTGGTACGACCACCCGCCGCTGGGCTGGCTCCAGATAGCCGCGCTGACGTGGCTGCCCTCGCTCCTCTCGCCCGAGTCGCTGACGGTCGCCCCGATGCGTGGCGCGATGCTCGTGGTGACGGCGGCGAGCTGCGTCCTCCTCTACGTGCTCGCGCGCCGGCTCGGCCTGCAGCTGTGGGCCGCGGGCCTGGCCACGGCCCTGTTCGGGCTGTCCCCGCTCGCCGTCGTCCTGCAGCGGGAGATCTTCCTCGACAACCTCGCCGTCATGTGGATGCTGCTGGCCTTCTGCCTCGCCGCCTCCCCCCGCCGGCACCTGTGGCACCACTTCGGCGCGGGCGTGACCGCCGCGGTCGCCGTGCTGTCGAAGGAGACCATGCTGGTCGTCCTGCCCGCGCTGCTGGTGACCATGTGGCGGCACAGCCACCGCGACACCCGCAAGTTCGCGCTCACGGGCGCGATCACCGTGTGCGCGCTGATCGGCCTGGCGTATCCGCTGTTCGCTCTGCTCAACCACGAGCTGTTCCCCGGCCCCGGGCACGTCTCGCTCGTCGACGGCATCACGTACCAGATGAGCCGGGCCGGTTCGGGCTTCCTCCTCGACCCCTCGTCCGCCGCCCACGACGTGCTGGGCTCCTGGCTCTACTACGACCGGGTGCTGCCCGTGGGCGGCCTCGCCGCGGCCGTGGTGCTCCTGGCCTCCTTCCGCCGCTCCGTGACCGGCAGGGCGCTCGCCGGGCCCGCGCTGGCCGTGCTGATCCTGACGGCCGTGGCCATGCGCCCCTCGGGCTACCTGCCGGCCATGTACGTCATCCAGGCCCTGCCGTTCCTGGCCCTGGCCCTCGCCGGAGCGGCCGCGTCCGTGGCCTGCGCGCTGCTGCGCACCCGGCCCGGCTTCCGCCGGCGCTGGTACGCGGCGCGCTGGACCGCGCTCGTCCTGCTGGCCGTGACGGCCGCCGCGTACGTGGTGCCGCGCTGGTACGACGGCGACCGCGCCGCCCTCACCACCGACGTCAACGGCCCCTACCGCGCCGCGAAGACCTGGCTCGCCGACCGGGGCAACGTCCCCGACCCCGCCCGTACGCGCGTCCTCGCCGACGACGCGATCTGGCTCGACCTGGTGCACGCCGGCTACGCGCCCGGCACGGGCGCCATCTGGTTCTACAAGGCCGACCTGGACCCGGCCGTGAGCAGGACGCTGCCACGGGGGTGGCAGGACCTGGACTACGTGGTCGCCTCGCCGACGGTGCGGCGCGACGCCTCCCACCTTCCGGTGGTCAAGGGGGCGTTGGAGCACTCGACGGTGGTCGCGGCCTTCGGGCGCGGAGAGGACCGGATCGAGATCCGGCGGGTCGGGGTCGCCCCGTGACGCTCTTCGAGACCGGCGCGCCCCGGGAGGCCGACGCCCGCGCCGACACCCGCGCCGAGGTTCCCGCCAAGGTTTCCCCCGAGGTGACCGCCGGCGCCCCGCGCGCCGTCACCGAGGCGGTCACCGTCCTGGTCCCCACCTTCAACGAGGCCGGGAACGTGGCGGAGTTGCTGCGCCGCCTCGGCGCGGCCCTGCCCGCCCGCCTCTCCTCCTGCGAGATCGTCTTCGTCGACGACTCCACCGACGACACCGCCGAGGCGATCCGGGAGGCCGCCCGCACCTGCCCGTACCCCGTCACGGTCATCCGGCGCCGGGAGCCCGTGGGCGGGCTCGGCGGGGCCGTCGTCGAGGGCATACGGGCGGCAGGCACGCGGAAGCCCGGCTGGATCGTCGTCATGGACGCCGACCTGCAGCACCCGCCCGAGCTCGTGCCGGACCTGGTCGAGGCGGGGCTGCGCGAGGGCGCCGACCTCGTCGTCGCCAGCCGCTACCGCCCCGGCGGCAGCCGGGCCGGCCTCGCCGGCGGCCGCCGCGTCGCCGTCTCGCGCGCCGCGACCTGGCTGGCCAAGGGGGCCTTCCCCCGGCTGCTGCGCGGCATCAGCGACCCCATGAGCGGCTTCTTCGCCGTCCGGCGCGAGACGGTCGCGACGACGGAGGAGCTGCGCCCCCTGGGCTACAAGATCCTCATGGAGCTGGCGGTGCGCTGCCGCCCGTCGTCCGTCACCGAGCTGCCGTTCGCCTTCCAGGACCGCTTCTCCGGCGAGTCCAAATCCTCGGCCCGCGAAGGATTCCGCTTCCTGGGACACCTCACGACGCTGCGCACCTCGGCCCCCTGGGCCCGCATGCTGGTGTTCGGCCTCATCGGCCTGACCGGCTTCCTGCCCAACCTGCTGGGCCTGCACCTGCTGACGGGCGCCGGGCTGCACTACGTACCGGCGGAGATCGCGGCCAACCAGCTCGGCGTGCTGTGGAACTTCCTCCTGATCGAGGTGCTGCTCTTCCGCGACCGGCGCCGCCACCGCCACTGGGCGGACCGCCTGAGCCGCTTCGCGCTCCTCGCCAACGCCGATCTGCTGCTGCGGATCCCGCTCATCGCGCTGTTCGTCGGCGTGCTGCACCTCGAAGTGCTGCACGCGACGGCCATCGCCCTGCTGACGACCTTCGTGCTGCGCTTCGCGGCGACGGAGGCCCTGGTCTATCTGCCGCGCAAGGCCCGCAAGGGCCCAAAGAGCCGCGAGCGGCACCGTGGAGAAGGGACGGACGGATGTCACTGACGACGGGACGGAACCCGCTGAAGGAACGCCGCAGACGCGGCAGACGCGCACGGCTGGCGACGGCGGTGCTCGTCACCGTCACGGCCTCGGCCGGCCTGCTGCTGTCGGCCCCCGGCCCGGCCAGCGCCGGCTCGAACCTGCTGGTGAACCCCGGCTTCGAGTCCGTCCGCGCGAACGGCGAGCCCACCTGCTGGCAGAAGTCCGGCTGGGGCGACAATGACTTCACGTACGCCCTGACGGGCGCCGCCGAGGCCCACAGCGGCGGTCGGGCGATGTCGGTGACGCTCACCCGGCGGCTGAGCGGGGACCGCAAGGCCCTGATGCTGGAGGACACCTCCTGCGCGCCGAACGTGAGCCCGTCCCACCAGTACGACCTGTCCCTCTGGTACAAGTCGACGACGCCCGACGCCTCCGTCACCGTCTTCCGGCACGACGTGAAGGACGGCTGGCAGTACTGGACCGACCTCAAGACGCTGCCGGTGAGCGCGGGCTACACGCGCGCCCAGGTCCGCACGCCCGTCGTCCCGCCCGGCACGGACCAGATCACCTGGGGCGTCTCGGTGTACGGCACGGGCACCGTCACCACCGACGACTACGTGATGGAGGACGCCACCCAGCCGGCCCCCGGCGACGTCTGCACCGCGGGCGCCGCATGCACCAAGGGCAGCTGGGCCGTGATGCCGTTCAAGAACCCCGTCCGCAGCATGCACTCGGTGGTGCTCCGCAACGGCAAGGTCCTGCTCGTCGCGGGCTCCGGCAACGACCCGGAGATGTTCAAGGCGGGCACGTTCACATCGGCGGTCTACGACCCGAAGACCGGCGCGATGAAGACCGTCCCCACCCCGGTCGACATGTTCTGCGCGGGCCACGTGCAGCTCTCCGACGGCCGCGTCCTGATCATGAGCGGCAACAAGGCCTACCCGGCGGCGGACGGCAGCCACGGCTACGAGGGCTTCAAGGACTCGTACCTCTTCGACCCGTCCAGCGAGTCGTACGTGAAGACGAACGACATGAACGACGGCCACTGGTACCCGTCCGCGACGATCCTCGGCAACGGCGACGTCATCTCCTTCGGCGGGCTGCGCGAGGACTCCACGGGCAGCGTCACCGCCGAGAAGTTCAGCCAGGCGCAGCAGAAGTGGCTGCCGATGAACGAGGTCAACCAGACCTGGTCGTACTGGGGCCTGTACCCGTCGATGATCCTCATGCAGGACGGGCGGCTGTTCTACTCCGGCAGCCACGTCTTCGGCAACGGTACGCCGGGCACGGGAGCCTCGGTCTACGACTACGGCGCCAACAAGATCACCGACGTGCCCGGGCTGCAGGACAAGGACCACCGCGACCAGTCCGCGAGCGTCCTGCTGCCGCCCGCGCAGGACCAGCGCGTCCTGACGATGGGCGGCGGCAACGTCAACACGAACCCCGAGGCGAACCGTCACACGGACATCATCGACCTGAAGAAGCCCAACCCGGCGTACGCGCCCGGCCCGCTGCTCCCGCAGGGCGAGGTCGACCAGGGCCAGGGCCGCAAGCCGCAGACGGGCGGCCAGGGCAAGATGTACGTCTCGGCGGTCCTCCTCCCGGACGGCAAGGTCCTGGAGACGGGCGGCGGCCTGCACGACCGGGCCGACCCCGTCTACGAGGCGTCGATGTTCAACCCGGCCGCGAACACCTTCCAGCCGGGCCTGGCGACGGACCCGATCCCGCGGACGTACCACTCGTCGGCGTTCCTGCTGCCCGACGGCCGGGTGATGGCCGTCGGCGACAACCCCGGCAACGGCACCTTCGACGACCACGTGTCGATCTACACCCCGCCGTACCTCTACAAGGGCGCGCGCCCGCAGATCACGTCGGTCGCGACGGACCAGTGGAGCTACGCGAGCACGCAGCGGATCACGGTGGACCGGCCGGTGGTCAAGGCGGAACTGATCCGCCCGGCGGCCGTCACCCACTCCTCCGACCCCAACCAGCGCTTCGTCGACCTGCCGATGAGCGTCGGCTCGGACGGCAGGACGATCGACCTGAACGTCACCAGCAACCCCAACCTGGCGCCGCCCGGCTGGTACATGCTGTTCGCGGTCGACGCGGCCGGGGTCCCGTCCGTGGCCTCCTGGGTGCACCTGGGCGGACCGCAGGCCACCGCGGCGGAGGCGAGCCCGATGGTGCACGGTTTCGCGGGCGGCATGCCGCACTCCGCGGAGAAGAAGCAGGAACCGAAGCGCACTTCAGTGAAGGTCGACACCCAGATCGCGGGCTGCGACCGGCACTACGGCGCGGAGAACGTGTGCGTGCCGACGGTGTTCCCGGCGAAGGTCGCGCCGACGACGAAGGCACGGTGCGAGTGGCTCGGCAAACACGGCTACAAGAACCTGAGGGTGAACGGGAAGGACGACCCGCTGAGGCTGGACCCGGACGGGAACGGGAAGGCGTGCGGGTGAGCGTGTAGGGGGTACCTGAAGAACTGAGGTGGGAGCCCTGCTGCCGGCGAGAAGAAAGCCGGCAGCAGGGCTCCTTCATGGGGCGGCGGACGAAGTAAACGGCAGAATTCCGGACGGGCTGGTGACCTGCTCCTCGGGCCCCGCGCGGTCGGAAAACGGTGTGACAGCCGGTCCGGACAGGGCCGAAGCTGGGCGGATGACCGAACGTCTGCACGTCTTCGGTATCCGTGTCGTCCCTTCGGACCCGCGGGACCGGTACGACAACCCCGAGGTCCGCCCGCTGATCGACGGCACGGACTTCGTCGGGCGCGACTACGACGGGGCGATGTGCGGCGACGCACGCGACTGGCTGCTTCCCGGCGGACCGTTCTCCGTAGGGGACACGCCGCACGAAGTGGAGCTGGCGGCGTGGTGCCCGTGCTCCTGCCGCACCCTCGACGTGACGATGCGGCGCGAGGGCGGCACGGTGGTCTGGCAGTGGGAGGAGCCCGGGGACGGCTCCCCGCCTTCCAGGCATTCCAGCGAATACCGCTTCGACGCCGGGCAGTACGACGCCGAAGTGGAGCGGGCCGTCGAGGACCGCAGCTGGGAATGGCCTTCCGCGGCCGTCGCCCGGATGCTCGGCGGCGTCCTCCGTTCCCGCACCGACTGGCTCGACGCCTGGACGTGCGAACTCGGTGCCGTCTGGTCACCTCCGGGAGCCCTCGACGAGATCCGCCTCTTCTTCCAGGCCTACGCGCTGCAGCCCGACGGGGCCCGGGCCTTCAAGGGCTGGTTCGGGACCGTGCGACCGGTCACCGGCGAGGACCCCGCGGCACAGGCCGAGCGCCTGGCGCGGGAGCTCACGGCTGGCGACCCGCGCGAGGCGGACGGCATGCGGAGCGAGCCCGGCACGCCCCTCGACGACTGGCTGGGCACGCCCGACGTCTGCGGCCCGAGCAGCCACAAGTGGTACCGCACCGCGTGACGGCCCCGCCCTAGGAGACGCCTGCCGGGGCCTGGCGGCGGAGCTGGCCCGGGGTCGTGCCGAGGCGTTCGCGGAGGAGGGTGGTGAGGGTGGTGGCGTTCTCGTAGCCGACGCGGCGGGCCACGGCGTCGGTGGGCAGACCGGTCGTACGGAGCAGATGAGCGGCCTGTTCGAGGCGGATGCGCTGGGCGAAGCGCAGCGGCGACATGCCGAGGACGCGGTCGACGGCGCGCTGCAGGGTGCGCTCGCTCACGCCCAGGCCGCGGGCGACGTCCGCGATGCGCAACGGCTGTTCGAGGTGCTCTCGCACCCAGCGCTCGTAGCCGGCGACCAGCGGGTCCGTACGGGCCAGGTGACTGGGCACGGCGTAGCCCGCCTGGGCGGGGCGGCTGTCGATGAGCAGGTAACGGGCGGTGAGCTCCGCGAGGGCCGGGCTGCGGTCCCGCACGAGCGACAGCGCGAGGTCCAGGTGCGCCGTGGCGGCGCCGGCCGTGGTCACGCCCGGGGCGTGGGCGAGCATGCGCGTCTCGTCCAGCAGAACCTGGGGATAGCGCTGCCGGAAGTCGGGCGCGAGCCACCACGTGGTGGTGGCGGGCTGCCCGTCGAGCACGCCGCTCTCCGCGAGCAGGAACGTGCCGGTGCAGGCGGCGGCGATGGCCGTACGGGCGGCCCGGGCCTGCCGCACGAGCTCCCTCGCGGCCTCCCGCTCCGGCGAAGCCACCCACTCGGCCAGCGGCCCCGCCTGCCTGTGCCCGGCTGCGGGCACGACGAGCGCGTCGGGCACGGGGGCCGCGCCCGGGGAAACGGCATCCACCCGGTGCCCGGCGGCGGTCCGCACCGTCGTCTCGTACGGGCTGACGCAGGCCACGTCCCACGGGGGCGGCGGCTGCGGCACCTCGTGGCGCAGTTCGCCGGCCGTCTGCAGCACGTCGAGCACGGACGCAAGCCCGGAATCGAACACGCCGTCCACGACCAGAACCGAGATCTTCACGCCGGAAACGCTAAGGGACGGGCCGCGTCCGCCAGGGGGACGGCGTGGCCGGTGGGGGGCAAATTCGCCGGGTTGCGGGTGGGGGGCGGGCGGGAGGGTGGTTGCGTTCCGTGGTTCGGGTGCGGCTCAGAACAGGCTGGCAGCAGGGGGAGGGGTGGGGGGCGCGGGTCCGGTTCGTTGGCTGTGCGGCCGGTGGGAGGTGGGCCGCCGTACTCGTGCCGTCGCGGATGCACGCGCGTAAGGAGACCGGTCCCTCCGGCCGTGGCTGAGGGGGAGCTGGCTGCTGCCGCGATGTGGTTCCTGCCGTCGTGGGCGCTTCGCTCAGCTCGCCACCGTCGTGGCTGGGCGGGCGGGTGTCCCTGGGCTGTGGTTCCTGTGGCGTAGGGCGTGTGGTGGGGCTGCGGGTGGCTTGCGGCCTGCGAGCGGGCCCGGTTATCCGCCGCGGCGGCGGCCAACTGCCCCCGAATATGGGCTCCTGTGACAGGAGAGGCCCGGTGGGGCTGAAGGTGGCCCGCAGTCTGCGACTCGGCCCGCTTCTCCGCCGCAGCGGGCGGCTGGCCGCCCCTGAGGGGGCTCGCCTGTGACAGGAGCACTCTCGCGGGGCCGCTGAGGTGCTCGGCCGCCATCCCGGGCCACTTATCCGCCCGCTGCTGCACGCCGGGCCGGTGGATTTCCGTCCCTCATCGAGCCGTCACCCCCACCAGCCCGCACCCGCCCGCGCAACCACCAACAGACGCGAGCTGAGCGAAGCGCCCCCACCGGCCCCAGCCACATCGCGGCAGCAGCCAGCTCCCCCTCAGCCCAGGCCTATGGGACCGGTCTCCTCACGCGCCCGCATCCGTGACGGCAGGAGTACGGCGGCCAGCCTCCCACCGGCCGCACAGCCGACCAACCGAACCCGCGCCCCCCACCCCTCCCCCCGCTGCCAGCCTGTCTTGACGCCCGCCCCCACGAGCCGCTGAGGCCGGCCGGACGCCGGACCGCCCGGGTCCCGTCGCCATCCTGAACCGCCACCACCCACTACCTGCCACTGCCGCTACCCGCCCCCCACTGCGGCAACTCCGGGATCAGCAGCGCCCCATAGCCCGTGAAGCGCCGGGTTCCGCAGTGGTCGCACCTTGCCGCGTCTCCCTCCTGCGTCCACCCCGTCGCGTGCGCACACCTCACCACGAGCCTCCCCACCACCGTGGTCACCCGATCGCCCCTTCGGCCGGCCGGTGCACGTTGCGGAAGTGCCTGCGCACGGCGATCGCCGCGTCCACCGCACGCTCCCCGCCGCACGCTTCCGCATCGCGGCGGGCCGCCTCCAGTTCGGCGCACTCCTTGCAGCCGACCAGCGACACGGTCGACGCTGCGCGGGCGTGCTGCTCGGCCACCTCCGTGATGTGGCCACCCACGCTCACCTGCAGCCGGCCGCTGCCTTCACCCCCACGCAGCCTCAGCCGCAGCGTTGCCCCTGCGGGTGCGGGCGCGGTGGCGATGAGCTCGGCCGTCAACGTCTCGGCGGCACCCGCCAGTTCCGTCATACCGCGCTCCCCGAGAACGGCCCGCAACACGGCCCGCGCGACCGCCTGTGCGGATGCGTCGCGCGGCAGTTCGAGTGTGTACGTCCAGGGCTGCGATACGGATACGGTGACCATGCAACTCTCCCGGCAGGGTGGGGGGTTGAGCCACGTCCCGTGGCCTGCATCACACTCTAGCGCCGCGGAGATAAGTTATTTCCAGCCCCAGGGAAAAGGCTTATCTGTGCCACCCGCCCGGGCTACGAGTGCTCACTGTGTTCGAGCAAGGAGGGGGTGCAGTGCCCGTGAGGGACAGATCAACTACCCGTCAGCTTCGCCTCGGCAGCGAACTGCGCAAGCTCCGCGAGGCGGCAGGAGTGTCCTCCACTGAAGCGGGCCGACTGCTCGGCACGAGCCAGGCTCAGATCAGCAACATCGAGGCGGGGCGCGTCGGCGTCAGCCCGGACCGGGTGCGCGCCATGGCGGACAACTACTGCTGCACGGACCAAGCCCTCATCGGCGCCCTGGCAGTTATGGCCGGAGAGCGCCACCGAGGCTGGTGGGAGGAGTACCGCGACACACTTCCTGCCAGCCTGCTCAGCCTCGCCGAGGCTGAGTACCACGCAAGGGCCCTGCGCGTATCCCAGGTGATCAACATCCCCGGGCTGCTGCAGACCCCCGAACACGCCCGCGCGCTCTTCCGCGAGGCTGTCCCACCTCTGCTCCCGCATGAGATCGAGTACCGGGTCGGATTCCGGATCAAACGGCAGGCGATTCTCTACCGGGATACCCCGCCGTCCTACACGGCGATCATCCACGAAGCAGCCCTGCGGATGTGCTTCGGCGGTACAGCCGTTGCGAGAGCCCAGCTCGACCACCTGCTCGACCTGAGCGAGCGCGAAGGAATCACCATCCTGGTCATCCCGTTCGGAGGGCAGCTCTTTCCTACCTCCGGCCAGGGAATCGACTACTTCTGTGGTCCGGTCGCCCATCTCGACACCGTGCATATCGACACGGTGCACGGTGGCGCCCTGGTCGAGAACGTGCCACAGCTTCAGAAGAACCGGCTCGTACTGGACCGCATGGAGAGCGCGGCGCTTTCGCCCTCTGATTCCCGCGACATCATCCGCCGCATCTCCAGAGACGACTGAAGGGTTATGCCATGCCCAGGCTCGACTGGAGGAAGTCCTCCTACTGCCAAGAGGGGTCTTCGTGCCTCTACCTTGCCGCCAGCGCCGGAACCATACTGCTTCGCGAGAGCGAGGTTCCCGGCACCATACTCACCACGACGCCTGCCAGACTCCGGCCCCTCATAGCCCAGATTAAGGCCGGGCCGTCAGCCCGCCTCCTGCGGCGGGAGGCAATACGGTGACCACGCTGCTTTGACAGAAGTCCTCTCGCAGTCAAGAGGCCTCCTCCTGCGTCTACCCGGCTGCGACTCCGTCAGGAGAGGTACTCCTCCGCGAGAGCGACGCCCCCGGCGACATCATCGCCATGCCGCCGGACAGGCTGAGCCCCCTCATAGCCCGCATAAAAGCCGGAACGCTCAGCGCGAGCTGACCCCGCTGACCGCGCGGCCGCCGGTACCCCCGTATCCGGCGGCCGACCGCGACCGTTCCGTACGAGACAGCATGGCCGACGCGCGTCCCGCCGGACCATAGGAAGATCTTCCTACCGCTGCGCCCGGGCGCTAGCTTGGTGTGCGTACGGCCGGGCGCCCGGCCACGAAAAAGACCCCCGCCACGGAGGGCTAGTCCGTGACGAGGGTCAACCGAAATCGACTCGGACGGCGTGTGGCCGTCAGCCCTCAGTCTCTGTGAGGACTGCCGGTCACCGTCCGGTCAACCACCCGGAGGGGACCCCGTTCAGGCGACCAGCCCGCCCTGCCGCGCCACCATCAGCGTCGACACCCGATTGTTCGTGCCGAGCTTGCGATAGATCCGCTCCAGGTGGCGGTTCACCGTGTGCGGCGAGATCGTCAGGCGGCGGGCGATGGCCGCGGCGGTGAGGCCTTCGGCCAGGAGCCCGAGGACCGTCGCCTCCCGCGGTGTCAGATCGCTTCCCACGTCGGGAACGACCGCGCTGCGCAGGCGGCGCAGTTCGTACACGTGGTTGGCCATGGTCTGGATGACCGGCTGCATGCGGGTCAGGAAGGCGAGGTCCCGGTCGCCGAAGTCGCCGCGGCGGCCCACGAGGGCGACGCACATCTTGCCGTCCTCGCAGGCGAGGGGGACGCCGACCTGCTGGGTGACGCCGAAGTCGCGGCGCGCTTCCCGGTACCACTGGGTGTTGCGCCAGTCGTCGCAGATGTCGGTGATCTTCACGGGGGCCTGCTCGGTCAACCCGTACTCCAGGAGCGGGTGGCCTTGCATGATCCGCCGTTCGACCAGGCCGTCGACGATCTCGGTCAGGGCGTCCGGCGCCCAGCCCCGTACCGATCCGGTGCCTTCCGCGATCCACACCTCCGAGAACGTCGCCGAGTCGCAGCCCAGCGAGTCCAGGAGCTCCCGGGCGATCAGGTGCCAGGCCGAGCCCAGGTCCTCGTGTTCCAGGACCGCGACGACCAGGTCGAGCATGCGCCCGTAGTCCCGTGTGCGGAGTTGTGCTGCCATGGCAGAGCTCGCTCCCCCCTCGTGACCCCCGTCATCCTCATATCTCTCGCTGTCGTCCTACGCGCGCCCCGCAGGCCCCGCCGCTCCCGCCGTCAGGACCAGCGACCCGTCCGCCCCAGCAGCAGCGCGGCCGCCGCCGTGCCCGCGGTCGAGGTGCGCAGGACGCTGGCGCCCAGGCGGTACGGCCGGGCGCCGGCCTCGGCGAACGCCGCGAGTTCCTCGGGGGAGACGCCGCCTTCGGGGCCGACCACGAGGACGATGTCGCCCGTCGCGGGCAGCTCGGCGGTGGCGAGCGCGGCGCTGTGGCCCTCCTCGTGGAGGACGGCGGCGAAGGCGGCACCGGAGAGCAGCCCGGCGACCTGGCGGGTCGTCATCGGCTCGGCGACGTCGGGGAACCGGAGGCGGCGGGACTGCTTGCCGGCCTCGCGGGCGGTGGCGCGCCACTTGCCGAGGGACTTCAGGCCGCGGTCGCCCTTCCACTGGGTGATGCAGCGGGAGGCCGACCAGGGGACGATCGCGTCGACGCCGGTCTCGGTCATGGTCTCGACGGCGACCTCGCCCCGGTCGCCCTTGGGCAGGGCCTGGACGACGGTGATGCGGGGTTCGGGCTGCGGCTCGGAGCGTACGGAGGTCACGGCGACGTCGAGCCGGTCCTTGCCCTCGACGGCGGCCACGGTGCCGAAGACCCCCGTGCCCTGACCGTCCGTCAGGCCGATCTCCTCGCCGACCCGGAGGCGGCGGACGGAGACCGCGTGGCGCCCTTCGGGGCCGTCCAGGGGGAAGACGGTACCGGGGAAGACCCCCGTCAGGGCGTCCTCCTCGACCAGGAACACCGGCGCTGTCATGACTCGCTCCCTCGCATTTCGCTCCCCCGCGTCTCGCTCCCCCGTACCGTGCCCCGCTCCCCCTGCCTCGATGTGTCCCCCGCCGCGTCGAGTTCGGTGATGAGCGTCTCGATGAGCGCGGCGGCGGGCAGGGTCCGGGCGAGGCGGTGCCCCTGGCCGGCCCACAGGGCCATCGCCTGCGGGTCGCCCGCTTCGGCGGCGGCCTTGCGCAGCCCTGCCGTCAGGTAGTGGACCTGGGGGTAGGCGGCTGGGGCGTAGGGGCCGTGCTCGTGGATGAAACGGTTCACCAGCCCACGGGCGGGGCGGCCCGAGAAGGCCCGGGTGAGCTCCGTACCGACGAACAGCGGATCGGTCAGGGCCTGCTTGTGCAGGGCGTGCGCACCGGACTCGGGGCACGCCAGGAAGGCGGTGCCGAGCTGCGCGGCGTCGGCGCCCGCGGCGAGGACGGCGGCTATCTGCTCGCCGCGCATCAGCCCGCCGGTGGCGATCACGGGGAGGTCGACGGCGGCGCGGACCTGGGCGAGCAGGGACAGCAGGCCGAGGCCGGCGCCCGCGCCGTCGGCGTGCGGGTCGTCGCGGTGGGTGCCCTGGTGGCCGCCGGCCTCGATGCCCTGGGCACACACGGCGTCCGCCCCGGCGTCGCGCGCGGCCAGCGCCTCGGCGGCCGAGGTCACGGTGACGACCGTCAGCGTGCCGGCGGCGGCGAGGGCGGCGACGGCCTCGGGCGAGGGGCAGCCGAACGTGAACGAGACGACCGGCACGGGGTCGTCGAGGAGGATCGCGAGCTTCGCGTCGTAGGCGTCGTCACCGCCGTGGTCCCGGTCGCCCAGCGGCGTCTCGTACCAGGCGGACTCGCCGGCGAGCTGCTCGGCGTAGACCTCGACCGCGGCCGGGTCGGCGGCGGGAGGCTGCGGCATAAACAGATTCACACCGAAGGGTGCGGCGGTGCGGGCACGAAGCTGCTTGATCTCTTCGTACATCGCCGCGGGCGTCTTGTAACCGGCGGCCAGGAAGCCGAGGCCGCCGGCCTCGGACACCGCGGCCGCGAGGGCGGGCCCGGAGACGCCGCCGGCCATGGGCGCCTGCACGACCGGGTGCCGGCACAGGCCGGTGAGCGCGGAGGCCACCCTGGGTTCGTATGCCATGACCACATCGTGTCACAGACCATGTCAATCACCGGACGGGCTCGATCCGAGCCCGTCCGGTGAAAAAGACCACACCGCCAGATGAAGGGTCAGCGCCCGTTGAACGCGTCCTTCAAGCGCGAGAACAGCCCCTGCTGCCCCGGCTTGCCGTGCCCGCCCGGGGGCCGACCCCCGGACCCCCGGCCCGGCGCCTACCGCCCGTTGAAGGCGTCCTTCAACCGCGAGAACAGCCCCTGCTGCCCCGGCTTGAACTCGCCCATCGGCCGCTCCTCGCCCCGCAGCTTCGCCAGCTGCCGCAGCAGCTCTTCCTGCTGCGGGTCGAGCTTATTGGGCGTGATGACCTCGACGTGCACGATGAGGTCGCCGCGACCGCCGCCGCGCAGGTGCGTGACGCCCCGCTGGTGCAGCGGGATCGACTGGCCCGACTGCGTGCCGGGCCGGATGTCGATCTCCTCGACGCCGTCCAGGGTCTCCAGCGGCACCTTGGTGCCGAGGGCCGCGGCCGTCATCGGGATGGTGACCGTGCAGTGCAGGTCGTCGCCGCGGCGCTGGAAGACCGGGTGCGGCTTCTCGTGGATCTCGACGTAGAGGTCGCCGGCGGGGCCGCCGCCGGGGCCGACCTCGCCCTCGCCCGCGAGCTGGATCCGGGTGCCGTTGTCGACACCGGCCGGGATCTTGACCGTCAGGGTGCGCCGCGAGCGGACGCGGCCGTCACCGGCGCACTCCGGGCAGGGCGTGGGCACGACCGTGCCGAAGCCCTGGCACTGCGGGCACGGCCGGGAGGTCATGACCTGGCCGAGGAAGGAGCGGGTGACCTGCGAGACCTCGCCGCGGCCACGGCACATGTCACACGTCTGGGCGGAGGTGCCGGGGGCCGCGCCCTCGCCGCTGCACGTGGTGCAGACGACGGCGGTGTCGACCTGGATCTCCTTGGTCGTCCCGAAGGCGGCCTCGTCGAGGGTCACTTCGAGACGGATCATGGCGTCCTGGCCGCGCCGGGTGCGCGAGCGCGGGCCGCGCTGCGACGCCTGTCCGAAGAAGGCGTCCATGATGTCGGAGAAGTTGCCGAAGCCCGCGCCGAAGCCACCGGCGCCGCCACCGCCGCCGGACGCCGAGAGCGGGTCGCCGCCGAGGTCGTAGACCTGCTTCTTCTGCGGGTCCGAGAGCACCTCGTAGGCGGCGTTGATCTCCTTGAACCGCTCCTGCGTCTTCGGGTCCGGGTTGACGTCCGGGTGCAGCTCGCGGGCGAGGCGGCGGAAGGCCTTCTTGATCTCGTCCTGCGAGGCGTCGCGCCGTACGCCCAGGACCGCGTAGTAATCCGTGGCCACTTACGACTCCGCCAGGATCTGTCCGACGTAACGTGCCACTGCGCGTACCGCTCCCATCGTTCCGGGGTAGTCCATGCGGGTCGGTCCGACCACGCCGAGTTTGGCGACTGCCTCGTCGCCCGAACCGTAGCCGACGGCGACGACCGATGTGGAGTTCAGTCCCTCGTGAGCGTTCTCATGCCCGATGCGCACCGTCATCCCGGAGTCCTTGGCCTCGCCCAGCAGCTTCAGCAGGACGACCTGCTCCTCCAGCGCCTCCAGCACGGGCCGGATGGTGAGGGGGAAGTCGTGACCGAAACGGGTGAGATTGGCGGTGCCGCCGATCATCAGCCGCTCCTCGGTCTCCTCGACCAGCGTCTCCAGCAGGGTGGCCAGCACCGTAGAAACGGTTCCGCGGTCCTCCTGCTCGAAGGACTCGGCCAGATCCGCCACCAGCTGCGGGACGTCCGTGAACCGGCGGCCCACGACACGGCTGTTGAGCCGCGCGCGCAGATCCGCGAGGGAGGTCTCGCCGATCGGGGCCGGGCAGTCGATCATGCGCTGCTCGACCCGCCCGGTGTCCGTGATCAGCACGAGCATGACGCGGGCCGGAGCCAGCGAGAGCAGCTCCACGTGGCGCACCGTCGAACGGGTCAGCGACGGATACTGCACCACCGCGACCTGCCGGGTCAGCTGCGCCAGCAGGCGGACCGTGCGCCCCACGACGTCGTCCAGGTCGACGGCGCCGTCCAGGAAGTTCTGGATGGCGCGCCGCTCCGGCGTCGACAGGGGCTTGACGCCCGCCAGGCGGTCGACGAAGAGCCGGTAGCCCTTGTCGGTCGGGATGCGGCCGGCGCTGGTGTGCGGCTGGGCGATGAAGCCCTCCTCCTCCAGCGCGGCCATGTCGTTGCGCACCGTGGCCGGGGAGACGCCCAGCCGGTGCCGCTCGGTGAGGGCCTTGGAGCCGACCGGCTCCTCTGTGCCCACATAGTCCTGGACGATGGCGCGCAACACCTCGAGCCTGCGTTCGCTCAGCATCGCGCGCACCTCCAAGTCCAGACCGTCTTACGGGGCCCGTTCCTGGCACTCAGCAGTCGCGAGTGCCAAAGCCCTCCAGCCAGTGTACGGCCGTGCACCACAGGCAGGGCAAGAGCCGTCCCCGCCGCGTGCCCGCGGCAGGACGCCGGACGGGCAACCGTACCGCGCTCCCGCTAGCGTCCTGGTATGGACAGCGGTCAGCAAGGCCACGGGGATGCAGCACGGTGGGAACGGCTCGCGCCGGGCGTCGCGCGCCGCCGAATGCCGACGTGGGACGCCACCGTCGGGGTCGTCACAGGCAGTACGGGCGTGCTGCTCGTGGACACCGGCTCGACGGTCGCCGAAGGCGCGGAGCTCGGGCACGAGGTGCGGGAACTGTTCGGCCGGGGAGTGACGCATATCGCTCTGACGCACCCCCACTTCGATCACGTCTTCGGCACGGCGGCCTTCCCGGGCGCGGAGGTGTACGGGGCCGTGGGCGCCGCCGAGCTGATGCGGCGCGAGCGCGAGGAGCTGCGGCTGGACGCGGAGCGGTACGGGCTCGCGCCCGCGGCCGCCGCGGAGGCCGCCGAGCGGCTCGTCACACCCCGGCACCCGGTCAGCGGGGAGCTGACGCTGGACCTGGGCGGCGGGCGCCAGGCGCTCCTCGCCAACCTCGGGCCCGGCCACACCGCGCACGACCTGGCGGTCTTCGTCGCGGGCTCGGGCGGGGCGCCCGAGGTCGTCTTCTGCGGGGACCTGGTGGAGGAGTCCGGCGAACCCCAGGCCGGGCCGGACGCGCTGCCCCACCGCTGGCCCGCGGCCCTGGACCGGCTGCTGGCGCTCGGCGGCGAGGACGCGCTGTACGTGCCGGGGCACGGGGCGGTGGTGGACGCGGCGTTCGTACGCGCGCAGCGGGACGCGCTCGCGCTGCGCTTCGGGGTGGCGTGACTCTCCGGCACGGGGTGGCGTGACCGTCCGGCGCGAGGTGTCGTGACCGTCCGGTCCGCGGGAAGAATGATCTCCATGCGCAGCAGACAGTACGGTCCCGATCTCACTCCCCCGTGGAAGAAGCAGCAGCCCGCGCCCGAGGTGGCCGCCGAGGCCGACCTCGTCGTCGAGGAGGTCACCACCGGTTTCTGCGGGGCGGTGATCCGGTGCGAGAAGACGGCGCAGGGGCCCACGGTCACCCTGGAGGACCGCTTCGGCAAGCACCGGGTCTTCCCGATGGAGCCCCGCGGCTTCCTGCTGGAAGGGCGCGTCGTCACCCTCGTCCGCCCCACGGGTGCGGCCCGCGCTCCCCAGGGGCCCGCGCGGACCGCGTCCGGCTCGATCGCCGTCCCCGGGGCGCGGGCACGCGTCGCCCGGGCCGGGCGCATCTACGTGGAGGGCCGCCACGACGCCGAGCTCGTGGAGCGGGTGTGGGGCGACGACCTGCGCATCGAGGGCGTGGTCGTCGAGTACCTGGAGGGCATCGACGACCTCCCGGCCGTCGTCCGCTCCTTCGCCCCCGGGCCGGACGCCCGGCTGGGCGTCCTGGTCGACCACCTCGTGCCGGGCTCGAAGGAGTCCAGGATCGCGGCGGAGGTGACGGGCGAGCACGTGCTGGTCGTGGGTCACCCGTACGTGGACGTGTGGGAGGCGGTGAAGCCGTCGTCCGTGGGCATCCGGGAGTGGCCGCGGGTGCCGCGGGGGCAGGACTGGAAGACGGGGGTGTGCGAGGCGCTCGGGTGGCGCCCGGTGAACACGGGCGCCGCGTGGCAGAGGATCCTTTCGAGCGTGCGCTCGTACAAGGACCTTGAGCCGGCGTTGCTGGGGCGGGTCGAGGAGCTGATCGACTTCGTGACCGCTCCATAGCCTCGGCTACGCACCGCCGGGCAGCCAAAGATTTTCAGCCGTCCGGCGATTGAGGACCGGGGTCCGGGGCAGAGCCCCGGGACCTCAGTCCACCAGGTCCCGCACCACCGCATCCGCCAGCAGCCGCCCCCGCAGGGTCAGAACCGCACGACCCTCCTCGTACGGCCCGGCCTGCAGCAGGCCGTCCGCCAGCGCCCGCGCGGCCGCCGCCGCGCCCGCGGGCCGCAGCAGCGACAGCGGGCACCCGTCCACCAGCCGCAGCTCCAGCAGGATCCGCTCGACCCGCTGGTCCTCCTCCGGCAGGACCTCGCGGCCCGCCCCCGGGGAGCGTCCCTCGGCCAGCGCCTGCGCGTACGCGCCCGGGTGCTTGACGTTCCACCACCGCACGCCCCCCACGTGGGAGTGCGCGCCGGGTCCCGCGCCCCACCAGTCGGCGCCGCGCCAGTAGAGCTCGTTGTGGCGGCAGCGGCCGGCGTCGGTCGTGGCCCAGTTGGAGACCTCGTACCAGGAGAAGCCGGCGGCCGTGAGCGCCTCCTCGGCGATGAGGTAGCGGTCGGCGTGGACGTCGTCGTCGGTCATCGGGACCTCGCCGCGGCGGATGCGGCGAGCCAGCTGGGTGCCCTCCTCGACGATCAGCGCGTACGCGGAGACGTGGTCGGGGCCGGCGCCGATCGCCGCGTCGAGGGAGGCGCGCCAGTCGTCGTCCGACTCCCCGGGGGTGCCGTAGATCAGGTCGAGGTTGACGTGCTCGAAGCCCGCCGCGCGCGCCTCGCCGACGCACGCCTCGGGGCGGCCGGGCGTGTGCGTGCGGTCGAGGATCTTCAGGACGTGCTGCCGGGCGCTCTGCATGCCGAAGGAGATCCGGTTGAAGCCGCCCTCGCGCAGCTCCGCGAGGTAGCGCGGGTCGACGGACTCCGGGTTGGCCTCGGTGGTGACCTCCGCGCCGTCCGCGAGGCCGAACTCGTCGCGGATCGCCGCGAGCATCCGCACCAGGTCGGCGGCGGGCAGCAGCGTGGGCGTGCCGCCGCCGACGAAGACGGTCTCGACGGGGCGCGGGTCGTCGCCCAGGACCTTCCGTGCCAGGCGGATCTCCTCGGCGACCGTCTCGGCGTAGTTGTCCCGCGAGGCGAGCGCGCCGCCGGAGCCGCGCAGCTCGCTCGCGGTGTACGTGTTGAAGTCGCAGTACCCGCAGCGCGTCGCGCAGTAGGGCACGTGCAGGTAGAACCCGAGCGGCCGCTGCCCGGCGCCGGCAAGGGCGTGACCGGGCAGGGCCCCGTCCTCGGGCATGGGTTCGCCGTCAGGCAGTACGGAAGGCATGGGTCCATTGTCCGGCATCGGCGGAGCGGACCGGCCGGGCCGGAACCTCCCCGGTCCGGACCGGCCGGGTCACCGCCCGGGGGCCGCCTCGGGACGCCTCCCCGGAGACCACCCGGCGGCGATCAACCCGCGGCGATCACCCCGCGGCGATCACCCCATGGCGATCACTTCTCGCGAGCCCCCTCGTACATCTCCTCGATCAGGTCCTTGTAGCGCCGCTCCACGACCGGCCGCTTCAGCTTCAGGCTCGGTGTGAGCTCGCCGTGCTCGACGTCGAGGTCGCGCGGCAGCAGCCGGAACTTCTTGATCGTCTGCCAGCGCTGCAGGCCCTCGTTGACGCGCTCGACGTAGCCCTCGACGAGCTCGGTGGTCCGCGGGTCCGCGACGACCTCGGCGTAGGACTTGCCCGCCAGGCCGTGTTCGGCGGCCCAGGTCATGAGGGTGGGCTCGTCGAGCGCGAGGAGCGCGGTGCAGTAGTTGCGGTCGGCGCCGTGCACGACGGCGTTGGAGACGAAGGGGCACAGGGCCTTGAAGCGGCCCTCGATCTCGGTCGGTGCGACGTACTTGCCGCCCGAGGTCTTGATCAGGTCCTTCTTGCGGTCGGTGATGCGCAGGTAGCCGTCGGGCGAGAGCTCGCCGATGTCGCCGGTGTGGAACCAGCCGTCGCTCTCCAGGACCTCGGCGGTCTTCTCGGGCAGGCCGTGGTAGCCGGCCATGACGCCTGGGCCGCGCAGCAGGATCTCGCCGTCGTCGGCGATGCGGACCTCGGTGCCGGGCAGCGGCTTGCCGACGGTGCCGGTGCGGTAGGCCTCGCCGGGGTTGACGAAGCTGGCGGCGCTGGTCTCGGTGAGGCCGTAGCCCTCCAGGATGTGGATGCCGGCGCCGGAGAAGAACAGGCCGATGTCCACGGGCAGCGCGGAGGCGCCGGAGATGCAGGCGCGCAGCCGGCCGCCGAAGGCCTCGCGGATCTTGGCGTAGACGAGGGCGTCGGCGATCCGGTGCTGCGCGGCGAGGCCGAAGGGGACCGTCTTGCTGCCGGTGCGGCGGAAGTTCTCCTGCGAGACCCTGGCGTACTCGCGGGAGACCTCGGCGGCCCAGCGGAAGATCTTGTACTTGGCGCCGCCGCCCTCGCGGGCCTTGGCGGCGACGCCGTTGTAGACCTTCTCGAAGATGCGCGGGACGGAGGCCATGTAGGTGGGCCGGACGACCTTGAGGTTCTCGGCGATCCGGTCCTGCCGCCCGTCGACGGCGGTGACGTGCCCGGTGCTGATCTGGCTGCAGGTCAGGACCTTGCCGAAGACGTGGGCGAGCGGCAGCCACAGGAACTGCACGTCGTCGGGGCGGACCATCTCGGTGGCCTGGATGGCGCGCGCCATGTACGACCAGGTGTCGTGGGGCAGGCGGACGCCCTTGGGGCGGCCGGTGGTGCCGGAGGTGTAGATGAGCGTCGCGAGCTGCTCGGAGCGCAGGGCCGCGATCCGGTCGCGGACGGTGCCGGGCTCGGCCTTGAGGCGGGCGGCGCCGCGCCGCTCCAGCTCGGCGAGGGAGAGCACCCAGCCCTCGGGGTCGCCGTCGGCCGCGACCGCGTCCTTCTCGTCGATGACGACGACGTGGGCGAGTCCGGGCAGGTCGGCGCGGTGCTCGCGGGCCTTGGCGAGCTGGGCCGCGTTCTCCGCGATGAGCACCCGGCTCTCGGAGTCGGAGAGGATGAACGCCGTCTCCTCGGCGTTGGTGCTGGGGTAGACCGTGGTGGTGGCGGCGCCGGAGCAGAGCACTCCGAGGTCGGCGAGGATCCACTCCACGCGGGTGGCGCTGGAGAGGGCGACGCGCTCCTCCGCCCGTACGCCGAGGTCGGCGAGGCCCGCGGCGATCGCGAAGATCCGCTCGGCCGCCTCACCCCAGGAGAGCGAGGCCCAGGTGTCGGCGCCCTGGCCGGAGGGGGCGGGGACCGGGTAGCGGTAGGCCTCCGCGTCGGGTGTCGCCTCGACGCGTTCGAGGAGGATCGTCGCCACGGAGGGCGGCCGGTTCTCGATCAAAGCCTGTGTCTCGGTCACGGCGTCCTCCGGGGCCCGATCGTTGCTGGTGACTCACGAGTAACCTTCCAAGCAGTGATCAGCGTAAGCCGCTTGGGCCCGCTGCGTAAGGGCCTGGGATGGGCTTGTCGAAGCTGTGACCAGCAGGCGCGCCCCGGGGGCGCTCAATGACGCGAAAGCGCCCGTCCCCCGAGGGGGACGGGCGCTTCCTGAGCACTGCGGGACGGTGTCCGCCGGGATTACTTCTTGCCCTTCTCCCCGGACTCGTCGCTGGACAGCACCGCGATGAAGGCCTCCTGCGGGACCTCCACGCTGCCGACCATCTTCATCCGCTTCTTGCCTTCCTTCTGCTTCTCCAGCAGCTTCCGCTTACGGGAGATGTCACCGCCGTAGCACTTGGCGAGGACGTCCTTGCGGATGGCGCGGACGGTCTCACGGGCGATGACGCGGGAGCCGATCGCGGCCTGGATCGGCACCTCGAAGTTCTGCCGGGGGATGAGCTCGCGCAGCTTGGCGACGAGGCGCACGCCGTAGGCGTAGGCCTTCTCCTTGTGCGTGATCGCGGAGAAGGCGTCGACCTTGTCGCCGTGCAGCAGGATGTCGACCTTGACCAGGTCGGCGGTCTGCTCGCCCGTGGGCTCGTAGTCGAGGGAGGCGTAACCGCGGGTCTTGGACTTCAGCTGGTCGAAGAAGTCGAAGACGATCTCCGCGAGGGGGAGGGTGTAGCGCAGCTCGACCCGGTCCTCGGAGAGGTAGTCCATGCCCAGCATCGTGCCGCGGCGGGACTGGCAGAGCTCCATGATCGCGCCGACGAACTCGGTGGGCGCGAGGACGGTCGCCTTGACGACCGGCTCGTGCACCTCGGCGATCTTGCCCTCGGGGAACTCGCTCGGGTTGGTGACGACGTGCTCGGCGCCGTCCTCCATCCGCACGTTGTAGACCACGTTGGGCGCGGTGGCGATGAGGTCCAGGCCGAACTCGCGCTCAAGACGCTCGCGGACCACGTCCAGGTGGAGCAGGCCGAGGAAGCCGACGCGGAATCCGAAGCCGAGGGCGGCCGAGGTCTCCGGCTCGTAGACCAGCGCGGCGTCGTTGAGCTGGAGCTTGTCGAGGGCCTCGCGCAGCTCCGGGTAGTCCGAGCCGTCCAGCGGGTACAGGCCCGAGAAGACCATGGGCTTGGGGTCCTTGTAGCCGCCCAGGGCCTCGGTGGCGCCGTTCTGCTGGGAGGTGATCGTGTCACCGACCTTGGACTGCCGGACGTCCTTCACACCGGTGATGATGTAGCCCACCTCGCCGACGCCCAGGCCGTCGGCCGGGAGCATCTCGGGCGAGTTGGTGCCGATCTCCAGCAGCTCGTGGGTCGCGCCGGTCGACATCATCTTGATGCGCTCGCGCTTCTTGAGCTCGCCGTCGACGACACGGACGTAGGTGACCACGCCGCGGTAGGAGTCGTAGACCGAGTCGAAGATCATCGCGCGGGCCGGGGCGTCCTTGACGCCGACCGGCGCCGGGACCTCGCGGATGACGCGGTCGAGCAGCTCGGGCACGCCGACGCCGGTCTTGGCGGAGACCTTGAGGACGTCCTCGGGGTCGCAGCCGACGAGGTTGGCGAGCTCGGCGGCGAACTTCTCCGGCTGGGCGGCAGGCAGGTCGATCTTGTTGAGGACCGGGATGATCGTGAGGTCGTTCTCCATCGCCAGGTAGAGGTTGGCGAGGGTCTGGGCCTCGATGCCCTGCGCGGCGTCGACCAGGAGGATGCAGCCCTCGCATGCGGCGAGCGAGCGCGAGACCTCGTAGGTGAAGTCGACGTGACCAGGGGTGTCGATCATGTTGAGGATGTGGGTGTTGCCCTCATCATCGGTGGGCGCCCACGGCAGACGGACCGCCTGGGACTTGATCGTGATGCCGCGCTCGCGCTCGATGTCCATCCGGTCGAGGTACTGCGCGCGCATCTGCCGCTGGTCGACCACGCCGGTCAGCTGAAGCATCCGGTCGGCGAGCGTCGACTTGCCGTGGTCGATGTGCGCGATGATGCAGAAGTTGCGGATCAGAGCCGGGTCGGTACGGCTCGGCTCGGGCACGTTGGTAGGGGTCGCGGGCACGCAGGATCCATTCGGTGACTTCGGCGTTTGAACGCCAGTCTCGGCGGGAGTCGGGTATACGACTCCCCCATCGTCCCATGACCGGCGGGCTCGGTCCGGTTTGGGCGGCCGGAGGGGCTACTGGTAGCCTGGTCCACTGTGCCTGTCGTGCCCTCTACACGGTGGTCACACCACGCAGTACTCGAAATCCAACGAACCTGAAAAGGCTCTTTCGTGGCGAACATCAAGTCCCAGATCAAGCGGAACAAGACCAACGAGAAGGCGCGCCTGCGTAACAAGGCCGTCAAGTCCGCGGTCAAGACCGCTGTCCGTGCGGCCCGCGAGGCCATCGTCGCCGGTGACGCCGCCAAGGCCACCGCCGCCGTCGCCCTGGCCGGCAAGAAGCTCGACAAGGCCGCCACCAAGGGTGTCCTGCACAAGAACGCCGCCGCCAACAAGAAGTCGGCGCTGGCCAAGCAGGTTGCCGCCCTCAAGGGCTGAAGCCTTTCCGGGGCGTGAGCCCCGGTCCTTCGCCGGCACCGGACCCAGCGGACCCTCTCTACCGCTCCGGTACGGCACCCCGCCGCGCACGGTCGTTCGCCACGCGGGCGCGGCATGAGCCTCACGGCTCGATGAACGAACCCGGGCCCCGGGTCACCCTTTCCCCAAGGGTGACCCGGGGCCTTTGGGGTTTCCGGGGGCTTGATCGTCCTTGATCGCCAAAGGGGCCGGAACATGTTCCGGCCCCTTTGGCGATCAAGGACGATGCCGAGAGAGCGCTCAGCCGCGGCTACGGGCCGCCCTCGCGACGGCGACGACCGCCTTTTCCAGCGCGTACTCCGGATCGTCGCCCCCGCCCTTGACGCCCGCGTCCGCCTCCGCGACGGCGATCAGCGCCGCGGCCACCCCGTCCGCCGACCACCCCCGCATCTGCTGCCGCACCCGGTCGATCTTCCACGGCGGCATCCCGAGATCCCTGGCCAGGTCCCCGGGCCGCGCCCCGCGGGGGGCGGAGGCGAGCTTGCCGATGGCGCGGACGCCCTGGGCGAGCGCGCTCGTGATCAGGACGGGCGCGACGCCCGTGGACATCGACCAGCGCAGCGCCTCCAGCGCCTCGGCGGTCCGCCCCTCCACCGCGCGGTCGGCGACGGTGAAGCTGGAGGCCTCGGCGCGGCCCGTGTAATAGCGGCTGACGACGGCGGCGTCGATCGTGCCGTCGATGTCGGCGACGAGCTGCGCGCAGGCGCTGGCCAGCTCCCGCAGGTCGCTGCCGATCGCATCCACCAGGCTCTGGCAGGCCTCGGGCGTCGCGGAGCGGCCGGCGGCCCGGAACTCGCCCCGCACGAATGCCAGCCGGTCGGCAGGCTTGGTCATCTTGGGGCAGGCGACCTCGCGCGCCCCGGCCTTGCGCGCCGCGTCCAGCAGGCCCTTGCCCTTGGCGCCGCCCGCGTGGAGCAGCACCAGGGTGATCTCCTCGGCGGGCGCGGAGAGATACCCCTTCACGTCCTTGATCGTGTCCGCCGAGAGGTCCTGGGCGTTGCGGACGATCACGACCTTGCGCTCGGCGAAGAGCGAGGGGCTGGTCAGCTCGGCGAGGGTGCCCGGCTGGAGCGCATCGGGGGTGAGGTCGCGGACGTCGGTGTCGGCGTCGGCGGCGCGGGCGGCCGCGACCACCTCCCGGACGGCGCGGTCCAGCAGGAGATCCTCCTGGCCCACGGCGAGCGTGAGGGGGGCGAGCAGATCGTCGGGTGCAGTCTTCCTGGCCATCGTGTCCAGCATCCCACGCGCTACTGACACCTCCCCCCGCGCAGCCGTCCCCCGATATCGCACAATGTGCGTGTGAGCAGCCGTTATCTCTCTTCAGACACCGATTCCGTACGACACCTCCTGGTGCTTCCCGACCGTGACGCCGCCGAGGAGGCGGCCGAGGAGGCCGCCCAGCGCTTCACCCTGGACGAGGACCCGCAGATAGTGCGCGAGGCCCTGGCCGGCGAGGACGACGCCGAGGACGCCCAGTGGCTGGTCGTCCTGGAGGACCCGGAAGGGGAACTCGACCTCGCCGCCCTGCGCGAGCTCGCCGAGGAGTACGACGGCTGGCTCGAAAGGGAGTGACTCACCCCTCCGCGGGGACCGGACCGCCCGCCTGCGCTCCGGCCTCCTGCGGACCGTCCGCCCGCGCCGGGCGTGCCTGCGCCGGGCGTGCCTGCGCCGGGCGTGCCTGCGCCGGGCCCGCCTGAGGTACGCGCTCCAGCTCGATGCCGAAGTGCTCCCGGAAGGCGGGCAGGATCTCCTCCTCCGCCAGCGCCAGCACCTGACGGCCCGTCGGGCCGGTGGTCACCAGGGTGCGGTCGCTGATGGTGACCCGGCCCTCGCCGGCGAGCATCGAGCAGATCACCGCGCGGGTGAAGAGGGACCGGGGCGAGGTGCGGTGCCACCAGCAGCCGCCCTCGAAGTCCGCCAGCTCCCGGGGCCGGCGTTCGAGGCGGTACTGCAGCTCACCGTCCTTGATGACGTCGAGGTCCCCGTCCTCCGCCTCGGCTATCCGGAAGGTCCCGGCGGGGTCGGGCTGCTCCCCCCGCTCGTCGAAGCGCAGCGGGTAGTGGCTGTTCCTGCCGAAGCCGACGTCCACCAGCCACGGCTCCCCGGCGTCGACCTGCAGCGCGAGGTGGTCGAAGGGCGGCCCGAACGAGCCGTCGGGCCCCACCACCCGCCCGGCCAGCAGCGTGACCCGGTAGCCCAGGGCGCTCAGCAGCGCGGCGAAGGCGCCGTTGAGTTCGTAGCAGAATCCGCCGCGCCCGGCGGTCACCTTGGCCACCAGGGCGGCGGGGTCCAGCACGACCTCCTCGCCCAGGTGGACCGAGAGGTTCTCGAAGGGCACCGCCTGCAGGTGGCGGATGTGCAGCTCGCGCAGCGCCTCCAGGTCCGGCGCGGAGGGGCGGGTGACGCCGATACGGCTCAGGTAGGCGTCGACCGCCTCATCGCTGATGATCTTGTCCATGGGTCAGTTATCCCTCAGGCCGGGGCCGATGACATCGGGCTGTGGTCCTGCATCTCTGTGTTCTTGCTCTCCCGTCCCTGCCTTCCTGGGTCTCTCGTTCCTGCCTCAGGGCTCTCCCGTCCCTGCCTCGGGCTCTCCCGTCTGCCTCGGGCTCTCTCGGCCGTGCTCTCCGTCGGCCCGCTGAAGCCCTCGTGACCGCCGCGACCTCCCTCCCCGCGCCCGTCACCGCGACCGGCCCGTCGGCGTCGGTGCGGACGACGGCCGCACCCTGCTCCCGGAGCGCGGCGAGCGTGCGCGGCGACGGGTGCCCGTACGGATTCCCTGCCCCTGCCGAGACGACGGCCAGGCGCGGGCTGACCCTGCGTATCAACTGCGGGTCCTGGTAGGCGGAGCCGTGGTGGGCGACCTTCAGGACGTCCACGGCGGACAGCCCGGGATGCGCCTCCGCGAGGGCCTGCTGAGCGGGCGGTTCGAGATCGCCGAGGAGCAGTGCGGTCAGGCCGCCGCTGCGGACCAGCAGGGCGACGCTGGCGTCGTTGGGGCCCTCCTCCGCCACGGCCGACGTGCCCGCGGGCGGCGGCCACAGCACCTCCCACTCCAGCTCTCCCAGCCTGCCGCGCTCCCCCGGCCGGGCCGTAGTCACGGGCACGTGCGCGCGCCCGGCCTCGCGGCGGACGAAGGCGGCCCGGCCCGGGGGTTCGGCGAGCGACGTCGTCTCGACGGCCCCGACCACGCGCCCGCGCAGCACCCCGGGCAGGCCGTCGACGTGGTCGGCGTGGAAGTGGCTCAGCAGCACCAGCGGCACCCTGTCCACGCCGAGGGCCCGCAGGCACCGGTCGACCGCGCGCGGCTCCGGGCCCGCGTCCACGACCACCGCGCTCCCCTCGCCCGCCGCGAGGACCAGCGCGTCCCCCTGGCCCACGTCGCACGCGGCGAGGCGCCAGCCGGGCGGCGGCCAGCCCGTCACCGCCCGGGTCAGGGGCGCCGGGCGGACGACCGCCACGAGCAGCAGCAGTACACAGCCCGCGCAGGCCCAGGGGCTGCGCAGCAGCCCGCGGGCGGCGAGCACGGCCGCGGCCGTCGCGGCGGCCAGCAGCAGGCCCCCGGCCCAGCCGCCCGGCCAGCCGAGCTCCGCGCCGGGCAGGTCCGCGCCCGTACGGGCCACCGCCGCGGCCCACGAGGCGGGCCAGGAGGCGAGCCACGCGCACCCCTCCGCCACGGCCGGCGCCACGGGGGACGCGGCCATCGCGGCGAAGCCCAGCACCGTGGCGGGCGCGACGGCCGCCTCCGCGAGGAGATTGCAGGGCACCGCCACCAGGCTCACCCGCTCCGCGAGCACCGCGATCACCGGCGCGCAGACGGCCTGCGCCGCGGCGGCCGCGGCCAGCGCCTCGGCCGGGCGCGGCGGCACCCCCCGGCGCCGCAGGGCGGCGCTCCAGTGCGGCGCGAGGGTCAGCAGGGCACCGGTGGCCAGCACCGACAGCAGAAACCCGGGGCTGCGGGCGAGCCAGGGGTCGTAGAGCACGAGCAGCAGGGCGGCGGCCGCGAGGGCGGGCAGCAGGCCGCGCCGGCGGCCCGTGGCGAGGGCGAGCAGCAGCACCAGGCCGCAGGCGGCCGCCCGCAGCACGCTCGGCTCGGGACGGCACACCACGACGAACCCCAGCACAAGCCCCCCGCCCAGCACCGCCGTGGCCCGCAGCGGCACCCCGAGCCGGGCTGCCAGCCCGCGGCGCTCGGCCCGCGCGGCCAGGTGCGGCGGGCCGACGAGCACCGCGAGCAGGATCGCGAGGTTGCTGCCGGAGACGGCCAGCAGGTGCGTCATGCCGGTCGCCCGGAACGCGTCGTCGAGATCCTCCGGAACCCGGGAGGTGTCCCCCACCACCAGCCCGGGAAGCAGCGCCCGGGCGTCCGGCTCCAGCCCGTCCGTGGCGTCCCGCAGCCCGGCGCGGAACCGGGCCGCGACCCGCTGGACCGCGTCGGGCCCCGCGACGACGGCGGGCGGCTCGCGGCCACTGATCCGCAGGACCGCGGCGGGCGGGGGCCCCGAGCCCGCCGCCCGCGACGGCAGGGCCAGGCGCCCCTCGGCCCGGACCCGGGTGGAGGGCAGCAGCCCGGCCCAGGAAGGCGGCGCGATCAGCAGGACAGGCGTACGGACGGCGGTGCTGACGCGCCCGGCGGTGACCTTGGTGGCCTCGGCCCCGATCACGACCGCCGGCGCCGCATGGACCGCACCCCGCGCGCGGGGACGCGTGGCCCTGGGATCGGCGGTGACGGTGGCCTCAACAGCGACGTCGGCCTGCCTGCGAGCCAGCCCGGGCAACGGCCCCCGGCGAACGTCGGCACCGTGCAGGGCGGCCACCGCCGCACCGGCGACGGCACACAACAGGACGGCGGCAAGGGCGACGACGACCCCGCGCCCCGGACCTCGCGAACTGCTCGCAGGCAAACCGCCTCCGGGGCCCGCCGCGCCACCCCGCCCCCTACTCGCGCCCAGCACGCCCACCACGAGCGCACCGGCCGCCAGCACCCCTGCCCCCGCCGCCAGGGCGACCGTCCACCCCGACGCCGTCAGGGCCGCGGCGGCTGCCGCCCACGCCGCCAGCGCGGGCGCGATCAGCCTCAGGTCCGGCGGGCCCTCGTCGCGGGCCGCCGGTGGGGCTTCGGGCGGCGGCGGGCCGGTGCCGGTGGCGGGCGTCATGGCTGCACCAGAGGGCGGAGGTCGGTGAAGCGGCGGCTGCCGATGCCGTTGACCCGGCGCAGTTCTTCGACGGAGCGGAAACCGCCGTGCTGCGCGCGGTAGTCGAGGATGTGCCGGGCGAGGACGGGCCCGACGCCCGGCAGGGCGTCCAGCTGCTCGGCCGTCGCCGCGTTCAGGCTCAGCGGCGCGCCGGGCGCCGGTCCTCCCGGGACCGCCGGGGCTCCCGCAGCCGCCGGAGCCCCGGCGGCCGCCGAAGATCCGGGGAACCCCGGAGCGGCCGTGGCCCCCGGCGCGCCCACCACGATCTGCTCGCCGTCCACGAGGACGCGCGCCCGGTTGATGCCCGTCGTGTCCGCCCCCGGCCGGGCTCCCCCGGCCGCGGCCAGCGCATCGGCCACCCTCGATCCGGGCGGCAGGCGCAGCACGCCGGGCCTGCGGACCTTCCCCGCCACGTCCACCACCACCGCCCCGCCCGTACGGGCCGCCGAGGGCGCGACCGGCGCGGGAACGGGCTGCGAGGACGGCGGGGCGGCCGCCGCGGCCGGCGTCTCCCGTACGGGCACCCGCACGGTCTGCGGGCGCCCGGTCAGGAAGTGGTACGCGGCGAAGGCGCACGCAGCGACCAGCACGACCGTCAGCGCCGCGAGCGTCCTCGGCTCGATGCCGCACCGCAGCTGCGCCCACAGCGGCAGCCGCTCCCGCAGCGCGAGCCGCCAACTCCCCTCCAGGCGAGGGGCCTTCGAGCCGCCGGGCCCTTCCCCGGCCGAGGCTGGCCCCGCCGACCGCCCCGGAAACAGCTCCCCCGCCCGCTCCCGCAGCGAAGGGCCGCCGGGCTCAACTGCCGCATTCCTCGGGCGATCCGTCATGCGCAAGACCGTAGAGCGATCCGCCCGATCCCGCTCGGACGGCTCGATTCCCGTGGATATCCCGGCAGTTGTGGATAACTCCGTCACCCATCAGGGGGGAGAAACCAAGGACAAAGGAGCCGCGGGCCCCTACTTCGGCGCCACCACCACGCCCAGCAGCCCCGGCCCGGTGTGCGCCCCGATGACCGCGCCCACCTCGCTGACGTGCAGCTCGTCCAGCGCCGGCAGCCGTTCCCGCAGCCGGTCGGCCAGCAGGGTCGCACGGTCGGGGGCGGCCAGGTGGTGGACGGCGATGTCGACGGGGGCCGCGCCCGCGCGCTCCACCGCGATCTCCTCCAGCCGGGCGATGGCCTTGGACGCCGTGCGCACCTTCTCGCGCAGCTCGATGCGGCCGCCGTCCAGCTGCAGCAGCGGTTTGACGGCGAGCGCCGAGCCCAGCAGGGCCTGGGCCGCGCCGATGCGGCCGCCCCGCCGGAGGTAGTCGAGGGTGTCGACGTAGAAGAAGGTGGCCGTGCCCTGGGCCCGCTTCTCCGCGGCGGCGACGGCCTCGTCGAGGGTGCCGCCGGCGTCCGCCGTCTCGGCGGCGGCCAGTGCGCAGAAACCGAGGGCCATGGCGACCAGGCCGGTGTCCACGACCCGCACCGGCACCGGCGCCTCGCGCGCCGCGAGGACCGCCGCGTCGTACGTGCCGGAGAACTCGGCCGACAGGTGCAGCGAGACGATGCCCCGCGCGCCGGCCTCGGCCGCCGCGCGGTACGCGGCCGCGAAGACCTCGGGGCCGGGCCGGGAAGTGGTCACCGACCTGCGCTTCTGCAGCGCCTGGGCCACACTGCGGGCCGAGATCTCGGTGCCCTCTTCGAGCGCTTCGTCGCCCAGGACGACGGTCAGCGGTACGGCGGTGATGCTGTGCCGCTCCATCGCCCGCTGCGGCAGATAGGCCGTTGAATCAGTAATGACAGCGACATGGCGGGACATGTTCCGGAGATTACCCGCAGGGGCGCTCCGACGGCAGTACGGGCCCCGTACAGGTGATCATCTCGCGGGACCGCCGGACAGCGGAAGCCCGCATGGGGTACACGCACGAGGCACGCTCAGAGCGCACCCGCAGGGCGCACCGGGGGACGGGCAGGTCGCCGCGGCCTCCTCCGCGTCAACGGCGCCCCGGACCGATCAGGTGGTGCTCTCCGGGCGGCTCGTCTTCTGCCAGGAGTAGCCCGGCTGCCGCCATCCGTCCCGATCCCGCCCGGTGATCGCCCGAGGCTCGGCCCCGGGCTCGGTCCGCTCCCCCGCCGGCGCTCCGGCGCCCGGCGCCGCGGCCGGTTCCCCGGCCGGCGCACCCGCCGCAGCCGGAGCTGCCGCACCCGCCGGACCCGGCGCACCCGGCGCCCCGGCCACCGGCTCGTCGCTCCAGTGCCGCAGCGCCCCCGCCTCCATGCGGATCTGGCCGCTCAGCGTCTCCAGGTCGTCCTCGGCGAAGCGCCGGGCGCGGTCCTGGGCGGCGAAGCGCAGGGAGTCCGCCGAGTCCTTGACGCGGGCCGTGCGCTCGCGGAGCTCGGGCAGGCAGGCCGCGAGGCGGGCCTTGTCCGGCTCGTTCTCCAGGCGCTTGAGCTCGTCGTCCAGCTCGTGGCCGTGGGCGCTGAGCCGCTGGAAGAGGGCGAGCGCCTCGGACAGCGAGGCGTCGTCGGGCGCGGCGCTCTGCAGGGCGTCCTGCGTGGCGCGCATCGACGTGCGCAGGGACAGGCGCAGCTGGGCGACCTCCCCGGCCGGTCCCGGCTGGGCGAACTGCCGGGCCTTCAGCCGGGTGTCCTCGACCGTGCGGCGCGCCTGGCCGACGGTGCGGTCCACTCCGCGCTTGACCGCCCGGGCCGTCCTGACCGTGGCGATCACCCCGAGTGCGACGAGGACCGCGAAGATCAGTACGACGATCACGGCCACGGCTTCCATGACGCTCCTCGGCTGGGGGGGACGACAGCTTTCCCTACGGTTTTTTTGCTACGTCTCCACCGTAAACGGCACGGGCAGGCCAGGGGTTCCGAACGAACCCCCAACCTGCCCGTAGGGAAGAACCCTCAGGAGGCCGGACCGGACCTTACGCCGGGACGATGTTCACCAGCTTCGGCGCCCGCACGATGACCTTGCGGATGCCCGCACCGCCCAGCGCCGCGACGACCGCCGGGTCGCCCAGCGCCACCTTCTCCAGCTCCTCGTCGGAGATGGACGGCGGGACCTCCAGCCGCGCCTTGACCTTGCCCTTGATCTGGACGACGCAGGTCACGGCCTCGTCGACCAGGTAGGCGGGGTCGGCGACGGGGAAGTCCGCGTGCACCACGGAGCCGGAGCGGCCGAGCTTGTGCCACAGCTCCTCGGCGATGTGCGGGGCCAGCGGCGCGATCAGCAGCACCATGGCCTCGGCGACGGACCGCGGGACCTCGCTCAGCTTGGTCACGTGGTTGTTGAGCTCGGTGATCTTGGCGATGGCGGTGTTGAAGCGCAGGTTCGCCAGGTCCTGGCCGACGCCGTCGATCGCCTTGTGCAGGGCGCGCAGCGTGGCCTCGTCGGCCTCGGCGTCCACGACGGTCACCTCGCCGGTGGCCTCGTCGATCACGTTGCGCCACAGGCGCTGCAGCAGGCGGTACTGGCCGACGACGGCGCGGGTGTCCCACGGGCGGGAGACGTCCAGCGGGCCCATCGCCATCTCGTACAGGCGCAGGGTGTCGGCACCGTACTCGGAGCAGATCTCGTCCGGCGTGACGGCGTTCTTCAGGGACTTGCCCATCTTGCCGAGCAGCCGGCTGACCTTCTCGCCCTGGTAGTAGTACGCGCCGCCGCGCTCCTCCACCTCGGCGGCGGGGACGGCGATGCCGCGGGCGTCGCGGTAGACGTACGCCTGGATCATGCCCTGGTTGTAGAGCTTGTGGAACGGCTCGGCCGAGGAGATGTGCCCCAGGTCGAAGAGGATCTTGGACCAGAAGCGGGCGTACAGCAGGTGCAGCACGGCGTGCTCGGCACCGCCGACGTACAGGTCGACGCCGCCGTGCGGCCGGCCCTCGCCCGGGCCCATCCAGTACTGCTCGGCCTCGGCGGAGACCAGCTGCTCGTCGTTGTGCGGGTCGAGGTAGCGCAGCTCGTACCAGCAGGAGCCCGCCCAGTTGGGCATGGTGTTGGTCTCGCGGCGGTAGCGCTTGGGGCCGTCGCCGAGGTCCAGCGTGACGTTGACCCACTCCTCGTTGCGGGAGAGCGGGGTCTCGGGCTCGGTGTCGGCGTCGTCGGGCTCGAAGGTGCGCGGCGAGTAGTCCTCGACCTCGGGCAGCTCCAGCGGCAGCATCGACTCGGGCAGCGAGTGGGCGACGCCCTGCTCGTCGTAGACGATCGGGAAGGGCTCGCCCCAGTAGCGCTGGCGGCTGAACAGCCAGTCGCGCAGGCGGAAGTTGACGGTGGCCTCGCCGATGCCCTGCTCCGTCAGCCACTCGGCCATGCGGGTCTTCGCCTCGGTGACGACCAGGCCGTCCAGGGAGATGCCCTCGCCGGCCGAGTTGATGATCTCGGCGTCGTACGAGTCGAAGGACTCCGCCCACGTGGACGGGTCGGTGCCGCGGTCGTCGGCCGGCTGCACGACGCAGTGCATCGGCAGGTCGAAGGCGCGCGCGAAGGCGAAGTCGCGGCTGTCGTGGGCGGGGACGGCCATGATCGCGCCGGTGCCGTAGCCCATCAGCACGTAGTCGGCGGTGAAGACGGGCAGCTTCTCGCCGTTGGCCGGGTTGATCGCGTAGACGCCGGTGAAGACGCCGGTCTTCTCCTTGGCGTCGGCCTGCCGCTCGACGTCGGACTTGGCGGCGGCCTCCTTGCGGTAGGCGGCGACGGCCTCGGCCGGGGTGGCGTGCCCGCCGGTCCAGTCCTCGTGCGTGCCCTCGGGCCAGGCGGCCGGGACGACCGAGCGGTGGGCCTCGTCCTCGGTGACGAGCTGGTGCTCGGGGGCGACGACCAGGTACGTGGCGCCGAAGAGGGTGTCCTGGCGCGTGGTGAAGACGGTGACCTTGGCGTCCGCGTGGCCCTCGACGGCGAAGTCGACGCGGGCGCCGACGCTGCGGCCGATCCAGTTGCGCTGCTGGAGCTTGATGGCCTCGGGCCAGTCCAGGGCGTCCAGGTCCTCCAGCAGGCGGTCCGCGTAGGCGGTGATCCGCATGTTCCACTGGCGCAGCTTGGACTTGAAGACGGGGAAGTTGCCGCGCTCGGAGCGGCCGTCGGCGGTGACCTCCTCGTTGGCCAGGACGGTGCCCAGGCCGGGGCACCAGTTGACCGGCGCGTCGGAGGCGTAGGCCAGGCGGTAGCCGCCCAGGACGTCCTCGCGCTCGACCGCGCTCAGCTCGCCCCACGCGCGCGTGCCCGGAACCTCACGCCGCCCGCTCTCGAACTGCGCGATCAGCTCGCTGATCGGGCGGGCCTTCTTCGCCTCCTCGTCGTACCAGGAGTTGAAGATCTGCAGGAAGATCCACTGGGTCCACTTGTAGTAGGCCGGGTCGATCGTCTCGAACGAGCGGCGCTTGTCGTGGCCCAGGCCCAGGCGGCGCAGCTGCGCCTTCATGTTGACGATGTTGGCCTCGGTGGAGACCCGCGGGTGCGTGCCGGTCTGCACGGCGTACTGCTCGGCGGGCAGGCCGAAGGCGTCGAAGCCCAGGGTGTGCAGGACGTTGTGGCCGGTCATGCGGTGGTGGCGCGCGTAGACGTCGGTGGCGATGTAGCCGAGCGGGTGGCCGACGTGCAGGCCCGCACCCGAGGGGTACGGGAACATGTCCATGATGAACTTCTTGGGACGGGCCACGACGGCGGGGTCGCCCGCCAGGTCACCGGTGGGGTTGGGCGCCTCGTAGGTGCCGTCGGCGTCCCAGAAGTCCTGCCAGCGTGCCTCGATGTCGGCGGCCAGCGCGGCCGTGTAGCGGTGCGGGGCAGCCACCTCGGCGGCGGTGTTGGTCTCGCTCATCGTCCTCAAAGCTCCATCGATCGTCGTCGTCTCTACCTGCGGCACCTGCGGAAATGAAAAATCCCCTCGCACAGGAGGGGACGCCGCGCCGATGCCGACCGTGGTCACCGGTCGGTGCTGATCAGCGCGGCCCGCTAAGCAGAAGGCGTACGGCACGCATGGGGTCAGGTTACCGCAGGGGCCGAAGGCACCGCATCGAGGTTCGGGCCCGGGTACGGCTGCGCCGAACGAACCGACGTTAGCAGTGGTGAGACCCCTCGCGCCGGGGTTGCGCGAAGCGGACCGCACGCCGCCGGTGGGCTCCCTACGGTGCCGTGCCATGGACCTCCTCGACTTCCCCGACCGCACCGGTGGCGTCCTCGACCCGGCTCAGCCCGCCGCGACGGTGGTCCGGAGGCGCATAGGGGCGGGCCGGCCGCGGCCGGGCGCCCCGGGCCGGGCCCGGTGAGCGCCGCGCTCCCCGAGCAGCCGGCGGTCCTCTCCCTGGGGCCGCCGCGCCTGCTGGCCGGGCTGGACAGGGCGGCCCGGCTGGACCGCAGCGCGCACCTGTCGGTGCACGGGTCGCTGCCCGGGCACACCGAGGAACAGCTGGCTGCGCTCGCGGAGGCGGTCGCACTGCGCGGCCGCGGAGGCGCGGGCTTCCCGTTCGCGCAGAAGCTGCGGGCGGTCGGGCGGACGGCACAGCGGCGCGGCGCCCGCCCCGCGGTGGTGGTCAACGGCTGCGAGGGCGATCCGGCCTGCCGCAAGGACGCCGTGCTGCTCGGCCGGGCGCCGCACCTGGTGCTGGACGGGGCGCTGCTGGCCGCGGCCGCCCTCGGCGCCGGCTCGGTGGTGGTCGGGGTGACCCGGGCGACGGCCGAGGCCTCGGTGCGGGAGGCGCTCGCCGAGCGGGGCCTCACCGACCGGCACGGGCGGCCCGGGCGCGGCCTGTCCGTGCGCGCCCGGGTGGTGCGGCTGCCCGAGCGGCTGGTCTCGGGCGAGTCCTCGGCGCTGCTGCGGGCCGCCGACGGAGGGCCGCCGCTGCCGCCCGGGCGGCACGGCAGGGCCTCGCGGGAGGGGCTGGGCGGGGCGCCGACGCTGCTGTCCAACGCCGAGACCTACGCCCAACTCGCCCTCGCCGCCCGCCTGGGCGCGGAGGGCTATGCGGCCGCGGGCACCGCGGGCGAGCCCGGCACCGTGCTGCTGACCGTCTCGGGCGCGGTGCCGGAGCCGCAGGTCGTGGAGGCGCCGAGCGGGGTGCCGCTCGCCTCCGTCCTGGCGGCCTGCGGCGCCGCCCCGGCGCCGCAGGCGGTGCTGACCGGCGGCTACCACGGCGCGTGGCTGGACGCGGCGACGGCGGCCGCGGCCCCGGTGTCGTACGAGGGCCTGGCCGCCCGCGGCGGGGCGCTCGGGGCGGGGGCCGTGCTGCCGCTGCCCGCGGACACCTGCCCGCTGGGCGAGACCGTACGGGTCGCGCACTGGCTGGCCGCCGAGTCGGCCGGGCAGTGCGGGCCGTGCCGGCTCGGGCTGCCCACGCTCGCCGGGGCCCTGGCGGACGTCACGGCCGGCGGCGGGCAGGGTGCGCTGGAGGCCGTGCGGGAGGCCGCCGGGGCGGTGCGGGGGCGCGGGGCCTGCGGGCATCCGGACGGTGCCGCGCGGTTCGTCCTGAGCGCGCTGGCGGCCTTCACGGACGACCTCGCGGCACACGTCCTGGGCGCCGGCTGCGGGCGCCCGACGGCCGGGGTGCTGCCGCTGCCCGCGTCCGGCGGCCCGGACGCCGTCACCGGCGCCCCGCGCCGCGTGGAGCGGCTCGCGGTGGACTGGACGCTGTGCAAGGGACACGGGCTGTGCGCGGACCTGCTGCCGCAGCTCGTCCGCACCGGACCGGACGGCTATCCCGCGCTCGCGGACGCGGGGGTCCCGGACCATCTGCGGGACCGGGCGCAGCGGGCCGTGCGGCGCTGCCCCGCGCTGGCCCTCCGGCTGGACAAGGAGCGTTAGCCGCCGGACAGCCCGCAGCCGGTAGCCGGTAGCCGGGTTGCGGAAACGAAAAAGCGGGCCGTCCGTTTCCGGACGACCCGCTTATTTCCTGTGGAGCTAAGGAGAATTGAACTCCTGACCTCCTGCATGCCATGCAGGCGCTCTACCAACTGAGCTATAGCCCCGTGTTCTGTTTTCACCGGGTCCGGTTCGGGTTGTTTCCCTTGCCGTTTCCCCCGGCGACATCGACAACATTACACGGAGACCCCCGCCACCTGCCAAATCGGCCGCCCGCCACCACAGCAAACCTGGGCGAATGGGATAACATCGCCCACTATTCGCCCGATTTGTCGCCTGTGAAACCGGAGCGCTCCTCGTGCCAGCCCGGCCCGGCCGCCCCGGCCGCCGCAGCACCCTGGCCGCCGCCGCGGGCTGTCTGGTCTCCTTCTGCCTCTTCCTGCTGGCCCAGCGGGCCTCCCACGTCACCTCCATCGACGTCCTCGTCTACCGCGCCGAAGGCTGGACCGTCCGCACCGGCGGCGACCTCTACGCGATGCGCGCCACGCACCGCGGCCTGCCCGCCACCTACCCGCCCTTCGCGGCGCTCCTGTTCACCGCGCTGACCCTGCCCGGCACGACCGCGCTGCGCGTCCTCACCGAGCTCGCCAACCTCGGCCTGCTGCTCGCCCTCGTCCACCTCTCCCTGCGGCTCGTCGACGTCCGCCCGCGCGCCGCCCTGACGCTCACGGCGGCCGCCTTGTGCGTCTGGTGCGAGCCCGTGTGGCAGACCCTGCGCAACGGGCAGATCAACCTCCTCGTCGTCGTCCTGGTGCTGTGGGACCTGACGCGCCCCGCGACCCACCGCTGGGCGGGCCTGGGCACCGGCCTCGCGACGGGCATCAAGCTCACCCCCGCCCTGTTCGTCGTCCACCTGGCGGCGACCGGCCTCGCCCGGCGCACGGCCGGGGCGGGCACAGGGCGCGGCGCGGGCCCGGGGGACGCGGGGCCGTGGCTGCGCCGGGCGGCCGTCGCCACCGCCGCCTTCGCCGGCACGGCGGTCCTCGCCGCACTGGCTCTCCCCTACGACTCGCGCCGCTTCTGGACGGACGCCGTCTTCGCCACCGAGCGGGTCGGCCACGCCGAGGACACCGCCAACCAGTCGCTGCGCGGCGTCCTCGCCCGGCTGCTGCACACCGGCGACCCCGGGCCGTGGTGGGCGGTCACGGCGCTGGCCGTCACCGTGCTCGGCCTCGCGGTCGCGGTCCGGACGCAGCGGCGCGGGCCGCGGGCGACCGCCTGGGGCGCCCTCTCCTGCGCCGCCACCGCACTGCTCGTCAGCCCCGTCTCCTGGTCGCACCACTGGGTGTGGTGCGTACCGGCCGGGCTGCTGCTCGTCCGCGAGGCGGCCGCCCGCGGCAGCCGCGCCTGGTGGGCGGGCACCGCGGTGGCCGCCGTGCTGTTCTGCTCCTACGCGCTGTGGCGGGTCCCCCACGACGTGCAGACCCGGCCCGAACTCCGCCAGAGCGGCGGCCGGATGCTGCTCTCCGCCGGCTACCCGGCGGCCGGGGCGGCCTTCCTCGCCGCGGCCGCCCTCCGGACCGCGGGCGCCGGGCCGGACCGCCCGGCGGGGGACGGCGGTCTCAGCGACCGTGACCCCCGTGCCCTCCGTGACCCCCGTGGCCGCCGTGCTCCCCGTGATGGAACTTCAGCACTTCACCCGGCATCACCACGAACGGGCGCATCATCCCCATGTCCTCGTGCTCCAGCAGGTGGCAGTGGTACATGAACCGGCCCCGCGCCCCGCGGAAGCGGCCGATCACGTTGACCATCTGTCCGGCCGGCACCTGGATCACGTCCTTCCAGCCCGCGTCGCCCTCCGACACCGGCGCCCGGCCCCCGAACTCCAGCGGCGCGCGCGTGCCGCCCAGGGCGACGTCGAAGGGGCTCTGCGGGCCCGCGGGGTAGAGGTCGCGGCTGAGGACCTGAAAGTCGATCAGGTGGATGTGCATCGGGTGCGTCGGGCCGCCCAGGTTCAGGAAGCTCCACTGCTCCCAGCCGTCGTAGGTGACCATGAAGCCGAGGGCGTCGTCGAAGCTCTGGGCGGCCCTGCGGTACGTCCGCAGCTTGCCGTCCGCGCCCTTGACCTGGATCACCCCCGCGCCCGGGATCTGCACGTCCCCCGGCTCCACCTTCTGCATCTCCCACATGCCCGGGTGGGCGTTCCCGGCCGAGCCCGGCGGGACGAGGGCGATCAGCCGGTGCTCGTGCTCGGGCACCGTGTCGTGGGTGAGCCGCTCGAAGGAGCTGGAGATCACCGACGGCAGCACGAAGGGGTCGCACTCCTCCTCGTCCGCCACCCGGAACTCCATGACCTGCGGGTACGGCACGCCCGGGGCCTCGTTGACCAGCCGGACGCGGCGGCCCCGCAGCCGCCCGAAGTCGATCAGCAGGTCCATGCGCTCGGCGGGCGCCACGGACAGCGGCCCGTCCAGCGGCAGCGGCCGCGGCAGCAGCCCGCCGTCCGTGCCGATCTGCCAGGCCGCCCCCTGCACCGGCGCACCGGTCTCCGCGTCGACCAGCCGCAGCGCGTAGGTCCGCGCGTTGGAGGCGTTGAGCAGCCGGAAGCGGTACCACCGGGCCGTCACGTCCAGGTAGGGCCAGATGACGCCGTTGACAAGGGTGTACGGGCCGTTGAAGGAGCGGGTGACGTTCTTGCCGTGGGCGTCCTTGCCGACGATCACGGTCTTGTGGAGCAGCCGGCCGGTCAGCTTGCCGTCCGGGTCCTGGTCGAGGTTGCGGTCCTGGACGATCAGCGGGATCTCGCGCTCGCCCGAGGGCAGGTGCAGCGCGTCCTCCTCGGCGTCCCGGACGAGGTACATCCCCGCCAGGCCGGCGAAGACGTTCCAGCGGGTGATGTCCATGGCGTGGTCGTGGTACCACCAGGCGACCGCGCGGTGGTCGTTGGGATATTCGGAGAGCTGGCTGTCGCCCGGCGAGACGGCGTTCTCCGACCAGCCGTCGTTGCCGCCGCCGGTGGGCGCGCCGTGCAGGTGCGTCACCGTCCAGGCGGGCAGCGCCGCGACGTCGGCCAGCGGTACGGCGCCGCTGCGGCCGGGCACGCTGTCGGGCGCCGGGGCGCCGGGCACCTGCGCCGCCTCCACGGCGGTCACCGGATGGGGGCCGGTGAGGCGGTTGCTCCAGGTGATGCGCAACCGGCGGCCGCGGCGCACCTCGATCGTCGGCCCCGGGACGTGGCCCTCGTAGGCCCATACGCGGGTGGGCGGCAGCTGCGAGTGCAGCCGGACCCAGGTGGCGGTCTGTTCGATCTCGATGCCGCGGAGCGCTTCGGTCCGGCCGGGACGCAGCACCGGCGGGACGCGCAGGGCGTCGAGAAAGGGTGTGAGTTCGGCCACGGCCTCTTCGGAGCCGGCCGGGCCGATGACAGTTTCGGTCACGCGGTGTCCTCCGCATGCTTCCCCCGTGCCGCCGGCCGTTCCCGGCGGCAGCTTCACCCCTCAGGACGCGTGCGTCTCTGGCGGGGTTGCCGGACATGAAGGAAATCCGGGGAAAAAACGGGAAATCACAGGTTCCGCCGCACCGTGGTGCGCGGTCGTGTGCGTTCCGGTGCCCGCCCGCCGCGGACGGGCGTCGTCAGGCCGTGGCGGACCGGCGCCGTCAGGCCGTGGCGAAGGAGTAGAAGCGCTTGAGCGTGCAGTGCTCGTCCAGCAGCCGCCCGTAGATCGGCTCGCCTTCCAGCTCGCGGTAGGTCTCGATGGGGTCGCCTTTTATGATCAGCGCCCGTGCGCACTCCACACACCAGTACTGGAAGGCGGAGTTGAGCGGTTCCATGTCTCGGACGATCGGCGTGCCGCTGCCGCACCAGTCGCACTTCCGGCTGTGAGCACCCATGGGTCAGCCGTTCCCTCCCCTTCGGCCCGTCCTCCGCTCCCGACGACCGGATTCTGCCACGGGAATGTGCCGGTAAAGCAAACGATCCCGTCTCCGGTGACGGAGACGGGATCATTTCGAACTGTGGAGCTAAGGAGAATTGAACTCCTGACCTCCTGCATGCCATGCAGGCGCTCTACCAACTGAGCTATAGCCCCGCTGTTCTCAGGTCTTCCGGCGTTTCCCCCGGCGTTCCCCGCGAACAAGAAGAACTTTAGCCTGCCACCTGCCCGGATGTGAAATCCGGGCCCGGGGCGCCCCGGGGGCGCTCAGTCGTCGTCGCCGAGCACCGGCTCGGGGAGCGTCCCCGCGTTGTGCTCCAGCAGGCGCCAGCCGCGCGCGCCCTCGCCCAGCACCGACCAGCAGCAGTTGGTGAGGCCGCCCAGCGCCTCCCAGGAGCGGGACTCCAGCTGGAGCAGCCGGCCGATGGTGGTGCGGATGGTGCCGCCGTGGCTGACGACGACGAGCGTGCCGTTCTCCGGCAGCTTCGCGGCCTGCTCCAGGACGACCGGGGCGGCCCGGTCGGCGACCTCGGTCTCCAGCTCGCCGCCGCCCCGCCGGACGGGCTCGCCGCGCTTCCACGCCGCGTACTCCTCGCCGTGCCGCTCGATGATCTCGTCGTGCGTGAGGCCCTGCCACACGCCCGCGTACGTCTCGCGCAGCTCGGCGTGGGTGGTGACCTCCAGGCCCGTGACGGCGGCGAGCTCCGCCGCCGTGGCCGTGGCCCGGCTGAGGTCCGAAGCGATGATCACGTCCGGCCCGAGGCCGGCCAGCAGCCGGGCGGCCCGGCGCGCCTGCGCCACGCCGGTCCCGGTCAGCTCGATGTCCGTGGAGCCCTGGAAGCGCCGCTCCAGGTTCCAGGCGGTCTGGCCGTGCCGCCACAGGACGATGCGGCGGCCCCGGCCGCCGCTCTTGCCGCCGCCGCTCAGCTCAGCTCACCGTCCACGCCGTCGAAACCGGCCTCCGCGGCGTGCTCACGGGCGTGCTCCTCGCCCTTGCCGCGGGTGGCGACGGCGTCGGCGGGCAGCTCGATCTCCGGGCAGTCCTTCCACAGCCGCTCCAGGGCGTAGTAGACACGCTCCTCGCTGTGCTGCACGTGGACGACGATGTCGACGTAGTCGAGCAGCACCCAGCGGGCGTCGCGGTCGCCCTCACGGCGCACCGGCTTGGCGCCGAGCTCCTTGGCGAGGTGCTCCTCGATCTCGTCGACGATCGACTTGACCTGGCGGTCGTTGGGAGCCGAGGCCAGCAGGAAGGCGTCGGTGATCGACAGTACGTCGCTGACGTCGTACGCGATGATGTCGTGCGCGAGCTTGTCGGCGGCCGCCTGGGCGGCGGCCTTGATGAGCTCGATGGAGCGGTCCGTGGCGGTCACAAGCCATGCTTTCGTCGAAGAGGATTCGGGTACCCGTCAAGGGTCTCACGACCCACCGGCGACCCTCCTGGCCATTACGGCCGGCCCTCGGCGCTGGTGCGACCGCCCGCTCCTCAGCCCTTGTAGTCCTTGCCCAGGACCACGGTGACGTCGGCCGTCGTCGCGTCCTTCGCCTGCTTCACCGCGCCCGCCGGCAGCCCCAGCGTCCTGGCGACCTCCTTGGCCTCCGCCGCCCGCTTCTCGTCCGCGTACAGCACCGCCGAGGCCGTCGCCGCGGATCCCGCCGTGCCGCCGTCGATCACGCTGTAGCCGCTATTGACCAGCGTGATCTGGGCGGAGGTGGCGGCTCCCTTGCCGCCTGTGGCGTTCTTCACGCTCACCCGGGGCGTCGCGTTCCGGTCGGTGTTCCTCACCGTGCCGCCCAGGACCTCCTTGACGACGCCTCCGGTGGCCTTCTCGCCGAGGGTGCCGTCCTTCTCCACGGGCAGCAGCGCGGTGGCGTACGAGCCCTTGCGGGCCAGGGAGGCCATGTGGGCCAGGGAGGCGCCCAGCTGCTCGGTGGAGAGCGAGGGGTCGGGGATCTGCGCGAGCGACTCCACGGTGCGCGTTGCCGAGGCGCTGTCGTCCGGCATCTTCTTCAGCACCGCCTGCATGACCTGACCGAACCGGGCGAGCTGCTTGCCCTCGTCCTCGCCGGGCCCGCGGTGGGTGGCGTAGGCGACGGCCGTGCGGCCGCTCAGGCTCTGCGCGGTGCCGCGCCGGACGACCGGGCTGTCGCCCGGCTTCTCGCCGGGGACGTCGGTGTCGGTGTCGGCCTCGATGCCGCCGACGAGCTCGACCAGGTTCTCCAGGTAGGGGGTGTCCAGCCGCCAGCTGCCCTTGATGTCGGAGCCCAGCAGCGTGTTCAGGGCGTCGCGGGTGGCCCCGGTGCCGTCGTCCTGCACGGACTTGCCGAGCGTGGTGGAGCCGGCGCCGCCCTCCTTGGCGACAGCCAGGGTGTTCGGCAGCAGGATGGTGGTGGCCTTCTTGCTGGTCTCGTTGTCGACCAGCAGGGCGGTGGAGGAGCCGCCGCCGCGGGTCTGCCGCAGGTGGACGACGATCACGTCGCGCTTCTGCCCCGCGCCCGTCGCGGCCGCGCCCTTCTTGCCGTCCGAGCCGGTGAGGAACAGGTAGCCGGCCGCGCCGCCCAGCGCGAGGACGAGCACCACGACGAGGGCGACGATCCGGTTGCGGCCCTTGCGCTTGCGCTCGTCGCGCCGCTCGGTGCGGCTCTCGCTGAACTTGAGCCAGTCGATGACGTCCTCGGAGTCCTCGTCGGGCTCCTCGATGAACGAGAACTGCTCCGTGCGGTAGCCCGCGGCCGCGGCAGGGGCTGCCGCCGCCTCGTCGGGCGCCTGCCGGGGCTCCGGGACGCGCTGCTCCGCCCGGGGCGGCGCCGGCTCCGCCCCTGCGGACGGGCCGGCCTGCTGCGGGATCCACTCCTGCGGGGCCTCGGCCTGCTGCCGGCCCTGAGGCCGGGCCTGCGGTTGCTGCTGCGACTGCGACTGCTGCTGCGGCTGCTCGGGGGCGTACGGGGCGTAGCCGTCGTAGGCCTGCTGGACGGGCTGCTGGGCCTGCTGGGCGTACGGGTCGTAGCCGTACGCCGTCTGCTGCTGGAGGGGCTGCCCATAGGCGTCGTACACACGTTCAGGTGCGTCCGGGTGGTACACCGGCTGCCCGTAGGCGTCGTAGCCGTACACCTGCGGCCGATGTGCGTACGGATCCTGTCGGTCGTTCACCGGTTCCCCTCAGTGCCCCTCGGTTCCGTGCCGCTCAGCGCCGGTAGAGCTTGCGCTTGTTGATGTAGCGCACCACACCGTCGGGGACCAGATACCAGACCGGGTCGCCCTGCGCCACGCGCGCGCGGCAGTCGGAGGAGGAGATGGCGAGGGCCGGCACCTCGACGAGGGAGACGCCGCCCTCCGGCAGCCCCGGATTGGCCAGTATGTGGCCGGGCCGGGTCACGCCGATGAAGTGGGCCAGGGAGAACAGCTCCTCCGTGTCCCGCCAGGTGAGGATCTGGGACAGCGCGTCGGCGCCGGTGATGAAGAACAGGTCCGAGTCGTCGTTGAGGGAGGCGAGCTCACGGAGCGTGTCCGTGGTGTACGTCGGCCCGCCGCGGTCGATGTCGATCCTGCTGACCGAGAACTGCGGGTTCGACGCCGTGGCGATCACCGTCATCAGATAGCGGTCCTCGGCCGGGGACACCTCCCGGTGGCTCTTCTGCCACGGCTGCCCGGTCGGTACGAAGACCACCTCGTCCAGGTGGAAACGCGCGGCCACCTCGCTCGCGGCGACCAGGTGGCCGTGGTGGATCGGATCGAAGGTCCCGCCCATCACGCCGAGTCGCCGCTTAGCGGGCCCTGTCTGCTCTCCCATGCGTGCAGACCCTACTGGGCGCGGCGGAGTGCCGGACCCGCAGGGACCGGCTCGTTCAGCGGTCGCGGTTGAAGCGGGTGGTGACCCACAGCAGGAGCAGCAGGATGACCAGGGCGGCGCCACCGGTCATGTAGGGGCTGATGCTGGCGTGCTCGTCGACGTGCTCGCCCTCGGAGGCGAGGGTGGCGAGGGCGGTGTGCGCTGAGGCGAAGGCAGTCATCGTCGGCAGGACCTATCCGGGACGGTAGCGGGCAGAGATTTCTGCCACATCGTATGCGGGGGCCGCCGCCGGGCTCACGCCGACTCCACGCTTGGGCCGCGCGTCGCGGGTGCGGCGCCGGACGGGCGTCAGTCCTTCTTGTAGCCGCGCAGCAGGAACCAGGCCAGGAAGGCGATGCCGACGACACCGACGATGAGCACGGTGCGCAGGACGACGCCCGGGCCCGTGTCGTCCTTGGAGACGGCGAGGAGCTCGGTCACGCCCGGCTGGGCGGCAAGTGCATGCAGATGGGACATGTCTCCACGGTAGCCCTGCCGGTGGCAGCGCCTAGGGTGGGGTCCGGAAGGTGCATACGCCGCCGAGGGGGTCTCGATGAGTGACAGCAGCAACGGCAGCAACGGCCACGCTCCCGGGGAGCCCGGGGAGCGGCTACCGGGGCGGCAGCGCAAGCGCTTCCCGGACATCTCCTCGCGCGCCTACGAGCACCCGGCGGACCGCTCCGCCCTGGTGGCGCTGCGCAAGCTGAGCGGCTTCGACACGGTCTTCAAGGCGCTGAGCGGGCTGCTGCCCGAGCGCAGCCTGCGTCTGCTGTTCCTGTCCGACTCGGTGCGCGTCGGCGAGCAGCAGTTCCAGCACCTGCACACGATGCTCCTGGACGCCTGTTACATCCTGGACCTGCCGAAGGTCCCGCCGATGTACGTCACCCAGGATCCGCAGCCCAACGCCATGTGCATCGGCCTGGACGAGCCCGTCATCGTGGTGACGACGGGCCTGGTCGAGCTGCTGGACGAGGAGGAGATGCGGGCCGTCGTCGGCCACGAGGTGGGGCACGCCCTGTCCGGGCACGCCGTCTACCGCACGATCCTGCTGTTCCTGACGAACTTCGCGGTCAAGGTGGCCTGGATCCCGCTGGGCAATGTCGCGATCATGGCGATCGTGACGGCCCTGCGCGAGTGGTTCCGCAAGTCGGAGCTGTCCGCGGACCGGGCGGGCCTGCTGGTCGGGCAGGACGTCCGGGCGTCGATGCGCGGCCTGATGAAGATCGCCGGCGGCAATCACCTGCACGAGATGAACGTGGACGCCTTCCTCGCCCAGGCCGAGGAGTACGAGGCGGGCGGGGACCTGCGCGACTCCGTCCTGAAGATCATGAACGTGCTGCCGCGCAGCCACCCGTTCACGACGGTGCGGGCCGCGGAGCTGAAGAAGTGGTCCGAGAGCCGGGACTTCCAGCGGATCATGGACGGTCACTACCCGCGGCGCGCGGAGGACAAGGACACGTCGGTGACGGACTCCCTCCGGGAGTCCGCGAACCACTACGCGGAGTCGGTGCGGTCCAGCAAGGATCCGCTGATGGGGCTGGTGCGGGACATCGCCGGCGGCGCGGGGGACCTGGGCGGTCGGCTCAAGGACGTCTTCTCGGGGCGCCCCTCGGGCCCGGGAGGCCCGGCGAACGGCTCCCCGAAGGAGGGCCCCGGAGGCCCCACGGAGGGCGGCGGAAAGGCTTAGCGGCCCGGCGGGGCCGGCTGGGCGCTCGCCGCCAGGGAGCCGCACACCGCGGCGGTGGCCGATCCCGTGGCGTACGGGTCCGTGTCGCCCGGAACGGACCCGTCCGGCTTGTGGCCGGCCAGCAGCGGCCGCAGGTAGACCTCGTCGTCGGCCGAGCAGGACTCGGGCCCGGCCTGTACGTAGCTCTGCACGACGATCAGGTGGTGCTCCTGCAGCCCTTCCCGGTCGAAGCGGAACTTCATCGCCCGCCGCACGGTGAACAGCGACGACTTGTCCGCGTTCACGCTGCGGTCGGCCGCCTCCTTCGCCGGGCGCAGCGCGTAGACGAAGGTGTGGTCGGCCGAGACCTCCAGCGTGGCCGGGCCGCTCTCGGCGATCGAGAAGACGCCGCGGGTGCGCACCGGTGTGTCGACGAGGGCCACCTGGGCGGGGTCGAAGCGCACGAGCCAGCCGGTGGCGGCGTGCCGCCCGTCGTCCACGGGCCGGTCGAAGCTGCGGTCGAACTGGTCGAGCTGGGCGGGGTCCAGCAGCAGCCGGACGCTCCGCTGGGTGCCGCCGGTGAGCACGGCCGGGTCGAGCGCCGACTTCACCGTGTACTCCTTGGCGGCGGCGAGGGCCGCCATCACCTGGCTCTCGGAGAAGTGCTGGGTGCTGCGCGCGGGGGGCAGATTGACGCCTTCGGCGCCCAGCCGGAACTGCGCGGCGGAGCTGTGGTCGAACAGCTCCTGCGCGCTGCCGCCGGGCACCGGGTCGTGCGGCGCGAGCGGGACGAGCGTGGCCCGCATGGGCTCGGCGGCGGGCACGACGGGGTCCTTGTAGGGATGGCGCAGTCCCATGTAGACGGCCGTGCCGAAGGCCAGGGCTATGAGGATCACCAGGACGATCACCTGGCGTGAGGTGCTGACCCGGGACCACAGGTGGCGGTTGCGGACCGCGAGCGCGTGGTCACCCATGCGCTCGCTGGCGGAGAGCTCCTGGAGCCGGGCAGCACGCACGAACGATTCGTCGAAGACGACGGATCGGTATTCGTCGTCCCCACCTGCCGGGACACCCTCGGGCGTGCCCTCAGGGGGGTCTCCAGGCCCGTCCATACATCAAGAGTAGGTCTGCCGGGGCTTCGGTAAACGCCCTGGTACACGACAAGTTCCGAAGAAAATCTGCCTGCCGGGGCCACGCACATACGTGCTGGTCACAGCGGTTGCGGGCGGTGAGCCCGTGGCCCCGGACCGGTGATTTCCGGCGTCCCTCAGGGCCGGGGCACCGCCGAGGCCACCGGAGGCTCGGAGTCCGCCGATACGGAGGGCAACGGGCCCGGCCGGGCCCCGGCCGGGGCGTCCACCCCGCTGGTCGCGGGCGGCGGATCGGAGCTCGGCCGATTGCCCGAGGAGGCGCTGCGGTAGACGGCGGCGAAGGCGAGGGCCACCACGCCTATGCCCATCACCACGGCGAGCACCCAGGCCACCGGGCGGTGCCAGCGGGCATGGCCCCGGTAGGGCCGCCGGAGGCCGCCGTGGCGGCCGTACGGCCCGTAGGCGTCGTCGGGGTCGAGGTCGTGGGTGAGGGTGGGCCAGGTGCCCGCACGGCCCGGGTGGTACCCGGGCGCGGCGCCGCCGAAGCCGTCCTCGTAGTCGTCGTAGGGATCGTCGTCGGCGGAGCCGCCGCCGGACCGGGAGCGCTGAGCGGACTGCGAGGTCTCGCTCTCGGCGCGGGCCCGGTCGGCGGCGAGCATCCGCTCGACCGCGGAGGGCTCGTGGATCCTGGCGGACCGCACGAACTCCTCGTCGAAGACCACGGAGGCGAAGGGATCGTCCCCGCTGCGGTAGCTGTCGGGCTCCTCGCCGTCCGGGAACGGCTGGCCCCCCACGTCGTCCGGCACTCGTCCAGCGTAGCCCCGGAAGGGTCAATCCGTGCGGCCCGTAGGGGAATTCAGCTCGCGGGAAGCCCGCCGCCGCGCACGTGGCCGTCGCCGGTGACGATGTACTTCGTCGAGGTCAGCTCGGGCAGGCCCATCGGGCCGCGCGCGTGGAGCTTCTGCGTGGAGATGCCGATCTCGGCGCCGAAGCCGAACTGGCTGCCGTCCGTGAACCGCGTCGAGGCGTTGACCGCGACGGTCGTCGAGTCCACCAGCTGGGTGAAGCGGCGGGCGGCGGCCTGCGAGGTGGTGACGATGGCCTCGGTGTGGCCGGAGGACCACAGCCGGATGTGGCGGACGGCGGCGTCCAGGTCGTCCACGACCGCCGCGGCGATGTCGTACGACAGGTACTCGGTCTCCCAGTCCTCGGCGGTCGCCGGCACCACGGCGGCCGGGCTTCCCCCGGCCAGCGCGAGGACGCGCTCGCAGCCGTGCACGGTCACCCCGGCCTCCGCCAGGGCGGCGAGCGCCTTCGGCAGGAACTCCTGCGCGATGTCCTGGTGGACGAGGAGGGTCTCGGCCGCGTTGCACACGCTCACGCGCTGCGCCTTGGAGTTGACGAGGATCTCCACGGCCATGTCCAGGTCGGCCCGGGCGTCCACGTACACGTGGCAGTTGCCGGTGCCCGTCTCGATCACGGGGACCGTGGACTCCTCGACGACGGTGCGGATCAGGGAGGCGCCGCCGCGCGGGATCAGCACGTCGACCATGCCGCGGGCGCGCATCAGCTCCCGCACGGAGTCGCGGCTCTCGCCCGGCACCAGCTGCACGGCGTCGGCCGGCAGGCCCGCACCGCCCACGGCGTCGCGGATGACGCGCACGAGCGCGGTGTTGGAGGCGTACGCGGAGGAGGAGCCCCGCAGCAGGACGGCGTTGCCCGACTTCAGGCACAGGGCGGCCGCGTCGACGGTCACGTTGGGCCGGGCCTCGTAGATGATCCCGACGACGCCGAGCGGCACCCGGACCTGGCGCAGGTCGATGCCGTTGGGGAGGGTGGAGCCGCGGACGACCTCGCCCACCGGGTCGGGCAGGGCGACGACGTCGCGGACGTCCTTGGCGATGGCCCGCACCCGCTCCGGGGTGAGGGTCAGCCGGTCGACGACGCTCTCGCTCGTACCGGCGGCACGGGCCTTGGCCACGTCCTCGGCGTTGGCGTCGACGATCTCCTTCGTCCGCGCCTCGAGGGCGTCGGCGATCGCCAGCAGCGCCTCGTCCTTCACCGAGCGCGGCAGTGGCGCCAGGTCCGCGGCGGCGGCGCGGGCGCGGTAGGCGGCGCGGAGCACCGGGGACTGCGGCATCGGGTCGGCGAGGGGGGAGGGGAAAACGCTGCTCATGGCTGGAAGCGTAGTCGCGTGGGGCCGGGAGCCACGACGCGTTTCGGACTGTGGACGCGGCGTCCGCGCTACGGACGGGGTCGCCTCGTCGTCATGGGCCGGGCCGGACGGTTCGCGGGTCCCGGCACCCGGCACCCGGCACCCGGCCGGCCGGAGCCCGTCCGGCACAGCCGGAACCCCGGCGGGGTTGCGCGCCGCGGCGGCGGGCGATTCCACCGGGCCCGGCGGCGTCAGGGAACGTTCAGAACGGGTGCACCCCCACCGGTGTGGCCGGCAGGGGGCCGTAGCCCGCCGCGATGCGCTGGTGGTAGGTCTCCCGGTCGATGACCTCCAGGCCCACGATCTCCCACGGCGGGAGCCGGGCCGTCGAGCGGTGCTCGCCCCACAGCCGGAGCGCGACCGCCGCGGCGTCGTGCAGGTCGCGCGCCTCCTCCCAGTAGCGGATCTCGGCGTGGTCGTGGGCGTAGCGGCTGGTCAGCAGGAAGGGGTGGTCGTGGGCGAGCTGCTCCAGCGCCCGCCGGACCTCGGCGAGCGGCGCCTCGGCGCCCGAGACGCTCAGGGTGATGTGCCACAGCCGGGACACTTCCACCGGATCGCCCCCGCCCCCGACGCTGGTCAGCGTGCGCGGCTCCCCCACGGCCCCGCGGGCCTGGGCGGAGGAGCCCACAGCCGTGGCTGGGGGCGTGCCTCCAGCGCGGGGCAGCGCCCCTGGGCGCCCTCGTCTCACCGGCGGCCTCCTGTTGCTCGCTGCTCCGCGTGCGTGCGGCGGAGCGGTGGTACGCGGGAACCCGCCTGCCCGGAACGGCGCCCCGCATGTGCCTCGCATCAAAGTTGACCAGTCTGCGGGCGGCCGCGTGGCGTTTTCACGGAAAGGCCCCATGGAAAGGCTGGACTTACCACACTCCGTCGCCGTCCTGTCGCGCCGTGTTCGACGCCCGTCAGCGGCGCAGCACGACGAGGTCGTCACGGTGCACGACCTCGCGCTCGTACTCGGGCCCGAGCTCCCGGGCCAGGTCGCGGGTGGAGCGGCCGAGCAGCTGGGGGATCTCCGCGGCGTCGAAGGCCACCAGCCCGCGCGCGACGGCCCGGCCCGCGGAATCGCGCAGCTCGACCGGATCGCCCGCGCTGAATTCGCCCTCGACCCCGGCGATGCCGGCGGGCAGCAGCGAGCCGTTGCCGTCCACCACGGCGCGCACGGCGCCGTCGTCGAGCGTCAGGGCGCCCTGCGGCGCGGAGGCGTGGGCGAGCCACAGCAGGCGGTCGGCGGAGCGGCGCCCCGTGCGGTGGAAGAACGTGCCGGTGGGGCGGCCCGCGAGGGCGTCCGCCGCCCGGCTGGCCGCGGTCAGCACGACCGGGATGCCGGCGGCCGCCGCGATCCGGGCCGCGTCGACCTTGGTGACCATGCCGCCGGTGCCGACGCCGGCCTTGCCCGCGCTGCCGATCGAGATGCCCTCCAGGTCCTTCGGCCCGGTGACCTCGGCGATCCGCGAGGTGCCAGGCGTGCTGGGGTCGCCGTCGTAGAGGCCGTCCACGTCGGAGAGGAGCACCAGCAGGTCGGCCCGGACGAGGTGGGCCACGAGGGCGGCCAGCCGGTCGTTGTCGCCGAAGCGGATCTCGTCCGTGGCCACCGTGTCGTTCTCGTTGACGACCGGCACCGCACCCATGGCCAGGAGCTGGTCCAGCGTCCGGCGGGCGTTGCGGTAGTGCGCACGGCGGCTGGTGTCGTCCGTCGTGAGCAGCACCTGGCCCACGCGCCGGCCGTAACGGGCGAAGGACGCGGTGTAACGGGCCACGAGGAGGCCCTGGCCGACGCTCGCGGCGGCCTGCTGGCGCGCCAGGTCGCGCGGGCGGCGGTCGAGGCCCAGCGGGGCCAGGCCGGCCGCGATCGCGCCGGAGGAGACCAGCACGACCTCCTTCTCGCCGGTGGTCTTGGCGAGCGTGTCGACCAGCGCGTCAACACGGTCCGCGTCCAGCCCCCCGCCCGCGGTGGTGAGCGAGGAGGACCCCACCTTGACCACGATCCTGCGGGCGCCCGCCACCGCCGCCTCACGGGCCCCTTGCTGCTCCCCTGCCCCAGTCACTGCACACACCTCAGGTGATTCGCCGGTCGCCCGCCTCTTCCGGGCTGCCTCAGGCCCGCAAATCTACCGCCTGGGATTGTGGTCGTTCGGCCCTGTTTTGCGATGATTGCCGTCACGGAAGATTGCTCGTGGACCAGCCCGCGTCATACGGTCGGTAGTCGACCGTTGCCCAGGCACGGTTCCCCCACGCCCACAGTCCCCCCTAGTCCGCCTGCCAGGAGCCCTCCCAGTGCCTTCTGCCGGAACAGCCTCCCGACGCGCCGTCCAGGCCGCGGCGCTCCTCGCGATGCTGGTGTTCTTCGCCACGCAGCTCGTCGGCGCGCTGCTGCCCAACGTGGCGCTGCTGATCGCCGCGTCCGCGGCGGGGCTCGCCCTCGATCTCTACCTGCAGCACCGTGACCCCGGTCTCGTCGCCGTCCTCGGCAAGGTCCGCTTCGACGTCATGGTCCGGCAGCTGCTGCGCGACATGCTGATCCTCCTCGGGCTCCTGCGGCTCCAGGGCGACGGCTCGCTGCGCGGATACGCCCCCCTCTTCGTCGGGCTCGTCCTCTTCTACGCCGCGCACCTCGCCTGCCAGGCCACCGCGATCATGGTCCGCCGCAGCCGCACGCTGCCCTTCGTGACGCGCAACATCGACACCTCCGGCCTGCGCCTGACCGCCGCCCCGCCGCGCCTGCTGGCCCGCCAGCACGGCCGCCGGCTGCTGCGCTTCGCGATCCCGGCCACCGCGGGCCTGCTGGTCACCGTCGGCACCGAGAAGCCCCTGTGGGGCATGCTCGGCATCGGCCTGGCCCTCCTGCTCGCCGCCGGCGGCACGCTCCACCTCGCGGGCTGGCTGCGGCCGAAGAAGCGCATCGCGAACGAGCAGCGCGCCCTGGAGTGGCTCGACCGCTGGCTGGCCGACTACAAGCCCACCGGCGGCATGTACTTCTCGGGCGGCACCACCTCGGCCTACCAGGCCAACATGTGGCTCTCCACCCTCGCCGCGCTCGACGGCAACCCCGTGATCGTGCTCCGCGAGCGCTTCATGGTGCAGAAGATCGAGGCCACCGACGTGCCGATCATCTGCATCCCCAAGGTCGTCCACCTGATGGCCCTGGAGAAGTCCTCGCTGAAGATGATGATCCACCCGGCGAACTCCGGTAAGACCTCGCAGGTCCTGCGGATGCCGTCGATCAAGCACGCCTTCATCAACCACGGCGAGAGCGACAAGCTCTCCAGCTGCAACCCCTACTCCAAGGCGTACGACGAGATCTGGGTCGCCGGCCCCGCCGCCCGCGAGCGCTACCAGCTCGCCGACATCGGCGTCGACGACCGCGACGTGGTCGAGGTCGGCCGCCCGCAGCTGGCCCCGATCCGGCCGTACGCGGGCGCGCCCGCCCGCGAGCTGACGACCGTGCTCTACGCCCCCACGTGGGAGGGCTGGGACGGCAACCCCGGCAACACCTCGGTGATGCTCGCCGGCGAGAACATCGTCCGCGAGCTCCTCGCCGACCCCAAGGTGCGCCTGCTCTACAAGCCGCACCCGATGACCGGCTCCGTCGACCCGCGCGCGGGCCGGGCCAACGAGCGCATCCAGGCCATGATCCGCGAGGCCAACGCCGCCCGGAACGGCGCCCGTCCGGGCCCGGAGACCGCCGCCGAGCTGGAGCGCCGCACGGCCGAGCTGGACCGCCTCACCACCAGCACCTTCCGTGACAGCGCGGACGAGATCGAGCGGATGATGCTCCAGGGCACGCCCGAGCCGGGGCGCGCCGCGACCGTCGAGGCCGCCACCACCGCCTGGGAGAGCGCCTACTGGGCCTCCCTGCCGGAGTGGGAGCACCAGATCATCACCACCGCCCGCCCGGCGCTCTTCAGCTGCTTCAACGAGGCGGACGTCCTGATCAGCGACGTGTCGAGCGTCGTCTCGGACTACCTCATCAGCGAGAAGCCGTACGCCGTCGCGAACACCAGCGGCATGACCGAGGAGGAGTTCCGCGCGAACTTCCCGACCGTCAGCGCGGCGACCATCCTCACCCCGGAGGCCGGCGAGGTCGCGGGGCTGCTCGCGGCCGTCCGCGACCCCCGCCTGGACGGCCTCGCCGAGGCCCGCGCCGAGCTCAAGGTCCAGCTGCTCGGCCCGTCCGACCCGCCGTCGCTCGTCCGCTTCAACGCGGCGGCGCTGGCGCTCGCCGCGGAGGCAGACGCCCGGCGTGCGCGGATGGAGGCTCGCGCCTCCGAGATTCCGACGCAGCGCGAGGCGGATACCGCTGCCGCGGTGTAAGACTCCGTCAGCATGACGAAGGCCCCGGGAGGTTTCCTCCCGGGGCCTTCGTCATGGGGTTCCCATGTGCGCGGACCGCGCCCCGCCAGGGGCGCGGGGAACTGCGCGACCAGCCGAAGACAGCCTTCAGCCGCCTGACCGGCTCAGCGCGCTGCCTCAAGTGCGCCGTGACGTACGGGCGGAGGCCGCGCGCCGTCGTCGACTGCGGGCCGACTGTGGTTGCTCGCGCAGTTCCCCGCGCCCCTAAGGGGCGTGTGCCCGCGGCGGAGCCGCGGGCACGGCACCCTTAGAACGGGTTGAACTCGTCGAACTCGCGGTCCGCCTCGTCGCGCTCCGCGTCGCGGTCGCGGCGGCGCTGCGCCGCGGGCCGCGGGGCCTCCAGGCGGTGGTCCTCGCCGCGGCGGCCCAGCATCTCCGCGCCGGCGGCCATCGACGGCTCCCAGTCGAAGACGACCGCGTCGTCCTCGGAGCCGATGGCGACGCCGTCGCCCGCGCGGGCACCGGCCTTCAGCAGCTCGTCCTCGACGCCGAGGCGGTTGAGGCGGTCGGCCAGGTAGCCCACGGCCTCGTCGTTGTTGAAGTCGGTCTGGCGCACCCAGCGCTCCGGCTTCTCGCCGCGCACGCGGTAGAGGCCGTCCTCCTCCAGGGTGACGGTGAAGCCCGCGTCGTCGACGGCCTTCGGCCGGATGACGATGCGGGTCGCCTCCTGCTTCGGCTTGGCGGCGCGCGCCTCGGCGACGATGCCGGCCAGCGCGAAGGACAGCTCCTTCAGGCCGTGCCGGGAGACGGCGGAGACCTCGAAGATGCGGTAGCCGCGGGCCTCCAGGTCGGGGCGGATCATGTCCGCGAGGTCCTGGCCGTCGGGGATGTCGACCTTGTTGAGGACGACGATGCGCGGCCGGTCCTCCAGGCCGCCGTACTCGCGCAGCTCCGCCTCGATGACGTCGAGGTCGGTCAGCGGGTCGCGCTCGGACTCCAGCGTCGCGGTGTCCAGCACGTGCACGAGCACCGAGCAGCGCTCGACGTGGCGCAGGAACTCCAGGCCGAGGCCCTTGCCCTGGCTGGCGCCGGGGATCAGACCGGGCACGTCGGCGATGGTGTAGACGGTCGCGCCGGCCGTGACCACGCCCAGGTTCGGGACGAGCGTGGTGAAGGGGTAGTCGGCGATCTTCGGCTTGGCCGCGGAGAGCACCGAGATCAGCGAGGACTTGCCGGCGCTCGGGAAGCCGACGAGGGCCACGTCGGCGACGGTCTTGAGCTCCAGGACGACGTCGCCGGTCTGGCCGGGCTCGCCCAGCAGCGCGAAGCCGGGCGCCTTGCGGCGGGCGGAGGCCAGCGCGGCGTTGCCGAGGCCGCCGCGGCCGCCCTGGGCGGCGATGTAGGTGGTGCCCTCGCCGACGAGGTCGGCCAGGACGTTGCCCTTGGCGTCGAGGACGACGGTGCCGTCCGGGACGGGCAGGACCAGGTCGGAACCGTCCTTGCCGGAGCGGTTGCCGCCCTCGCCGGGCTTGCCGTTGGTGGCCTTGCGGTGGGGGCTGTGGTGGTACTCGAGCAGGGTCGTGACCGACTGGTCCACGACCAGGATCACGTCGCCGCCACGGCCGCCGTTGCCACCGTCCGGGCCGCCGAGCGGCTTGAACTTCTCACGGTGTACGGAGGCGCAGCCGTGGCCTCCGTTACCCGCGGCGACGTGCAGCTCGACGCGGTCCACGAAGGTGGTCATAGCGGTGTGCCTCCTGGGGGTCCCCCGGCCGCAGGCTGGGGGAAGTACGGAATTGTCTCTGTTGTAACGCAGCGAGGGCGGACCCGCTTCCCGTACAGGGAAGGGAGGTCCGCCCTCGTTATCGCTCTACGGCGTCAGGATCCCGTTGGATCAGACAGCCGGAACGATGTTGACGACCTTGCGGCCACGGTGGGTGCCGAACTGCACCGCACCGGCCTCAAGCGCGAACAGCGTGTCGTCGCCACCGCGACCGACACCGGCGCCCGGGTGGAAGTGGGTGCCACGCTGGCGGACCAGGATCTCACCGGCGTTGACGACCTGACCGCCGAAGCGCTTCACGCCGAGCCGCTGAGCGTTGGAGTCGCGACCGTTCCGGGTGGACGATGCGCCCTTCTTGTGTGCCATGTCTCCTCAGTCCCTTACTTCGCAGCCGTGGGGATGCCGGTGATCTTCACCGCGGTGTACTGCTGGCGGTGACCGATGCGCTTGCGGTAACCGGTCTTGTTCTTGTACTTCAGGATGTCGATCTTGGCACCCTTGTGGTGGTCGACGATCTCGGCCGAGACCTTGATGCCGGCCAGGACCCACGGGTCGCTGGTGACGTTCTCGCCGTCGACGACGAGCAGCGTCGAGAGCTCGACCGCGTCGCCCACCTTGCCGGTGGAAATCTTGTCAACCTCGACGATGTCGCCGACAGCAACCTTGTGCTGGCGACCACCGCTACGCACGATTGCGTACACGCGGATCTCACTCTCTCGCTAGTAAAGGAACCTCTGATGCCAGCCGCTCGCACGGGCCGGGCCCGTGACTGTCCGAGTGGACGAGCGGCCTCTCCCGGCGTGGCCGGAAGGTGTTTGCTCAGTGGCGTGGTGCCGTAACAGACACCGACCGTCAAGATTACGTGCCCTTGACGAACGGGTCAAACCGGCCCCCTTGACGGGGAACCGGTCGCCGTCGCGGCGGTGCCGGGCCCGGTCCGGGCCCGGCACTACGCCACTCAGTCCTCCGAGGAGGACACCGCTTCCGCGGCCGCCTTCTTCGTCGTCCGCTTGGCCGGGGCCTTCTTGGCCGCCGTCTTCGTGGCGGTCTTCTTGGCCGTGGCCTTCTTCGCGGTCGTCGTCGTCTTCTTGGCCGCCGTCTTCTTGGCGGCGGCCTTCTTCGCCGGCGCCTTCTTGGCGGTGGCCTTCTTCGCGGCCGTCTTGCGGGCGGGCTTCTCGGCGGGGGCAGCGGCCTCCGCCTCGTCGACGCCCTCGGCGACCGGCTCCGCGGCCGGGGCCTCCACCGGAGCGGACTCCGGCTCCGCGGCCGGGGCCACGGACGGGACGACCACGACGGCGGCCTCGGTGTCCGACGGGGAGCCGGCGGGCGCGGAGGCCCGGCGGGTCACCCGGCGGCGCGCACGGGCCGGCGCGGCCGGGGCCGCCTCCGCCACGGGCTCCGCGACCGGCTCGGCAACGGGCTCGACGGCCTCGGCCTTCGGCTCCGCGACCGGCTCGACGACGGCCTCCGGGGCGGCGGCCTGCGGTGCGGGCGCCTCCACGACGACCTCGGGCTCCGCCTCGGCAGCGGCCCGCGGCGCACCCGCCGGAGCGGACGCCTTGCGGGTCGCCCGGCGGCGCGTACGGCCACGCTTGGAGGAGACGGCCGCCTCCGCTTCCGCGGCGCTGCCGAACCACTCCTCGTCACCGCCGACCGACGGCTGCAGCTGCGCCTCGGTCACGGCCACCGGCTCCAGCTCGGGCGCCTCGGGGGCCGGCTCGACGGCGGCGGCCGCGGGGGCCTCCACGATCGAGGGGGCCTCCTCGGCGGCCGGAGCCGCCTCGTGCACGTGCTCGTGCTCGGCCGCGGCGCCCGCGCCCTTGCCCTTCTTCTTGCCGCGCTTGCCGCCACCGCCGCCGACGGACGCCGGCTGGTCCATGTGGACGATCACGCCGCGGCCGTTGCAGTGCACGCAGCCCTCGGAGAAGGACTCCAGCAGGCCCTGGCCCACCCGCTTGCGGGTCATCTGGACCAGGCCCAGCGAGGTCACCTCGGCGACCTGGTGCTTCGTGCGGTCCCGGCCCAGGCACTCCAGCAGGCGCCGCAGCACCAGGTCCCGGTTGGACTCCAGCACCATGTCGATGAAGTCGATCACGATGATGCCGCCGAGGTCGCGCAGCCGCAGCTGGCGCACGATCTCCTCGGCCGCCTCCAGGTTGTTCCTGGTGACCGTCTCCTCCAGGTTGCCGCCCTGGCCGGTGAACTTGCCGGTGTTGACGTCGACGACGACCATCGCCTCGGTCCGGTCGATCACCAGGGAGCCGCCGCTCGGCAGCCAGACCTTGCGGTCCAGCGCCTTCATCAGCTGCTCGTCGATCCGGTACGTGGCGAAGACGTCGACGTCCGACGTCCACTTCTGCAGGCGGTCGGCCAGGTCCGGCGCGACGTGCGAGACGTAGCCGTGGATGGTCTCCCAGGCCTGGTCACCGCTGACGATGACCTTGGAGAAGTCCTCGTTGAAGATGTCGCGGACGACGCGGACGGTCATGTCCGGCTCGCCGTACAGCAGGCTCGGCGAGCTCGTCGAGATCTGCTTCGCCTTCTTCTGGATGTCCTCCCACTGCGCCTGCAGACGCTCGACGTCACGGCGCAGCTCGTCCTCGCTCGCACCCTCGGCGGCGGTGCGCACGATCACGCCCGCGTCCTCGGGGACGATCTTCTTGAGGATGGTCTTCAGACGCGCGCGCTCGGTGTCGGGCAGCTTGCGGCTGATGCCGGTCATCGAACCCTCGGGCACGTACACGAGGTAGCGGCCCGGGAGGGAGACCTGGCTGGTCAGACGCGCGCCCTTGTGGCCGATCGGGTCCTTGGTGACCTGGACGAGCACGGACTGGCCGGACTTCAGCGCGGTCTCGATGCGGCGTGGGCCGTTGCCCATGCCGAGCGCCTCGAAGTTGACCTCGCCGGCGTACAGGACGGCGTTGCGGCCCTTGCCGATGTCGACGAAGGCGGCCTCCATCGACGGCAGCACGTTCTGGACCTTGCCCAGGTAGACGTTGCCGACGTAGCTGGTGGCCTGCTCCTTGTTGACGAAGTGCTCGACGAGGACGTTGTCCTCCAGCACGCCGATCTGGGTGCGCTCACCGCTCTGGCGGACGACCATCACCCGCTCGACGGCCTCACGGCGGGCCAGGAACTCGGCCTCCGTGATGATCGGCACGCGGCGGCGGCCCTGCTCGCGGCCCTCACGGCGGCGCTGCTTCTTCGCCTCCATGCGGGTCGAGCCCTTGATGGACTGCACCTCGTCGAAGCCGGTGCCCGGCTCGCGCTCCTCGCGCTTGCGCGGCTCGCGGACCTTGACGACCGTGCGCTCGGGCTCGTCCGCACCCGGCTCGGTGTCGATGGCCTCGCCGCTGCGGCGGCGACGGCGACGGCGGCGACGGCTGCTGGAGCTGCCCTCGGCCTCCTCGGCCTCTTCGGCCTCCTCCTCGCGGGCCTCGGCCTCCTCGGCCTCGGCGGCCTGCTCGTCCTCGAGCTCGCCCTCGGCGTCCGCGGCCTCGCCACGGCGACGGCGGCGGCCACCACGGCGGCGGCGGCGCGACGGGCGCTCGCCCTGCTCCTCGTCCTCGGCGGCGGCCTCGGCGGCCTCCTCGGGCTCGGCCTCCGGCTCCTCCTCGGCCGCGGCGGCGACCGGGGCGGCCTCCACCTGCTCGGCCTCGGCGGGCTCGCCACGGCGGCGGCGACGGCGGCGGCCGACGGGCTGCGCCTCGACGACGCGCTCCTCCACGACCTCGGCCTCGGGCCGCTCCTCCTCGGCGGCCGCGGCGGCGGCAGCGGCGGCGGTCTCCGGGGTCTGGAACATCGGCTCGGTGAAGACGGGCGCCTGGAAGACGGCCGTCGGGGGGCGCACGGCGCGGCGGCGGCCCCGCGCGGGGGCGGCGGGCTCCGCGGCCGGGGCGGCCTCGGCCTCGCGGGCGCGGCTCGCCTCCTTGGCCGCCTCGAGGGCGGCGGCGGCCTGCTCGGCGTCACCGGCGGCGACACGGCGGCGCGTCCGCGCACGGGCCGGAGCCGGCTCGGCGGCGGCCTCGGCGGGCTGCTCGGCCTCGGCGGTGGCGGGGGCGGCGGCGCGGCGGCGCGTGCGGCGGCCACGGGGCTCGGCGGCGGGGGCCTGCTCCTCGGGCTCGGCGGCGGCCTCGGCCTCGGCGGGCTCGGTCACCTGCTCGGCGGCCGCCGGGGCGGTGGCCTTACGGGTGGCGCGGCGGCGCGTACGGGCCGGGGCGGCCGGGGCCTCCTGCGGCTCCTCGGCCACGGGCTCGGCGGCCTCGGCGACCGGCGCGGACGGCTCCACGACGGCCTCGGCGGCCTCAGGCGCACCGGCCGGGGCGGAGGCACGGCGCACGGCGCGGCGGCGCGGACGGGCGGGGGCGGCGGCTTCGGCGGCCTCAGGGGCGGCGGCCGGAGCCTCCACGGGCTCGGCGACGGCCTCGGCGACGACCGGCTCGGCGGCTTCGGCGGCCTTCGGGGCACCGGCGGGCGCAGTGGCCTTACGGGTCGCGCGGCGACGCGGACGGGCCGGGGCGGCGGCCTCGGCGGCCTCGGGGGCGGCCTCGGCGACCGGAGCGGCGGCCGGGGCCTCGACGGGCTCGGCGGCTTCGGCGGCCTTCGGGGCACCGGCGGGCGCAGTGGCCTTACGAGTGGCGCGGCGACGCGGGCGGGCGGGGGCGGCAGGGGCCTCCTGCAGCTCCTCGGCCACCTCCTCGGCCTCTTCCTCGACGGCGACGGCGACGGCCGGCTCGACCGGCTCGACGACGGCCGCGGCGCCCTTGGGCGAACCCGCCGGGGCGGTGGCCTTACGGGTGGCGCGGCGGCGCGTACGGGGAGCGGGCTCGGCCGCGGGCTCCTCGGCGGGCTCTGCGGTCAGCTCGACCGGCTGCGGGGACTCGGCCACCTCGGGCGCGGTCGCCACGGCGGGCTCGGCGGCCTTCGGGGCGCCGGAGGGCGCGGCGGCCTTGCGGGTGGCGCGGCGGCGCGGGCGGGCGGGCGTCGAAGGGGCGGCCGGGGCCTCGGCCTCCGGCGCGGCAGGTGCCTCGGCCGCGGGTGCGGCGGCGGCTTCGGGGGCCTCGGAAGAGGCGGCGGCCGCGGCCGGCGGGCCCGCGGGGCGGGAAGCCGCACGGCGGCGGCGACGTGCCGGCAGCGTGTCGCTGGGGCTGTTGTTGTCCTCGGTCCCGGCGGAGCCGGGCTCGGTGGGCTCAATGGATTCGAGCATGCGGGCGGTTCTCCCGTCACGCTCCCGGGCGCCGCGCCGGTTCCGGCCCGCCGGCCCGCGTGATGTGCGCGGTACCGCCGTCCGGGGCGCGGTCGCCGCACGGGAGCTGTCGTCTCGCTCGCCGGGTCCGATGCTCATCGGCACCGGCGAAAGTCTCCTGGTCAGTGCGCCTGCCGCACCGGGTGGCTCCCTGGTGTCCGGCGGCGCTTCGACGGCCGTCCTTACGCGGAACCTTCCGGCACCTGCGCATCGCCTGCGGGGCTCGGCCCGGCGGCCGTGGTGGGGAAGGCCGGGGCGGCTTCGCGGTCAAGCGCGAGCGGGTCGGTCACCGTGCCGGACTCCTCATCGAGCAGCCCCTGCGCCAGCCTGGTCACCGCAGCGGGGACCGGCGGCGCCAGGTCGGCCGTAGCGCGGAGACCGGACAGGACGTCGTCGGGTCGAACGGCGGGTGTGGCATGCCGAACAACCAGCCGCAGTATCGCACAGGGACCGTCGCCGGGCCTATCGGCCGCGGCGTCCCGCGCTTCGAGCCGGATCACGGCACCACGGGCGTCGAAGGTCCGCAACCCGTTTTTGGTGCGGCGCTGGACGTCCACCTGCTCGGCCGCCATGAACGCCGCCACGGCCCGCTCGGCGTCCCCGGCCTCGACGCCGTCCAGCCGCAGCTCCCAGACGGAGGCCTCCAGCCGGTCGGCGAAGGAGGACGTGCGGGCCTCCACGGCGTCCGTGATGTCCAGCCCGTCCGGCAGCGACTCGTCGAGCAGCTTGCGCAGCTGCTCCACCTCGCGGACCTCGGCGAGCTGGATCTCCAGGTACTCGGCCTCACTGCCCGTGCCGGTGGGTGCGGCATTGGCGTACGACACCTTGGGGTGCGGGGTGAAGCCCGCCGAGTACGCCATGGGCACCTCGGCGCGCCGCAGGGCACGCTCGAAGGCGCGCTGGAAGTCACGGTGGCTGGTGAACCGGAGGCGGCCGCGCTTGGTGTAGCGCAGACGAATGCGCTGCACCGCGGGAGCGGGCGGGGGGCCTTCGGGCTGTCGCTTGCCCAGTGGTCTGATTCCTTCGTGAGTGCGGTCGTACTGCTACCTAGAGTACGTGCAGCGGGGGCCCTGCCAACCCGGCAGGGCCCCCGCTCGAACAAACGTCCTTACTTGACGACGGAGAGCGGAAGCAGCTTCTTGCCCGTCGGGCCGATCTGGATGGACGTGTCCATCTGCGGGCACACGCCGCAGTCGAAGCACGGCGTCCAGCGGCAGTCCTCGACCTCGGTCTCGTCGAGCGCGTCCTGCCAGTCCTCCCAGAGCCAGTCCTTGTCGAGACCGGAGTCCAGGTGGTCCCAGGGCAGGACCTCCTCGTAGGTGCGCTCGCGCGTCGTGTACCAGGCGACGTCGACGCCCTGCTCGGGCAGCGTCCGCTCGGCGCACTTCATCCAGCGGTCGTACGAGAAGTGCTCGCGCCAGCCGTCGAAGCGGCCGCCGTCCTCGTAGACCGCGCGGATGACCGCGCCGACCCGCCGGTCACCGCGCGAGAGCAGGCCCTCGATGATGCCGGGCTTGCCGTCGTGGTAGCGGAAACCGATCGAACGGCCGTACTTCTTGTCGCCGCGGATCTTGTCGCGCAGCTTCTCCAGGCGGGCGTCCGTCCCCTCCGCGGAGAGCTGCGGGGCCCACTGGAACGGGGTGTGCGGCTTGGGCACGAAGCCGCCGATGGAGACGGTGCAGCGGATGTCGTTGGAGCCGGAGACCTCGCGGCCCTTGGCGATCACGTTGACCGCCATGTCGCCGATCTGGAGCACGTCCTCGTCGGTCTCGGTCGGCAGGCCGCACATGAAGTACAGCTTCACCTGGCGCCAGCCGTTGCCATACGCGGTGGCGACGGTGCGGATCAGGTCCTCTTCCGAGACCATCTTGTTGATGACCTTGCGCATGCGCTCGGATCCGCCCTCGGGGGCGAACGTCAGACCGGAGCGGCGGCCGTTGCGGGTCAGCTCGTTGGCGAGGTCGACGTTGAAGGCGTCCACACGGGTGGACGGGAGGGACAGACCGATCTTGTCCTCCTCGTACCGGTCCGCCAGGCCCTTCGCGATGTCGCCGATCTCGGTGTGGTCGGCGGAGGACAGCGACAGCAGGCCGACCTCCTCGAAGCCGGTCGCCTTGAGGCCCTTCTCCACCATCTCGCCGATGCCGGTGATGCTTCGCTCCCGCACGGGGCGCGTGATCATGCCGGCCTGGCAGAAGCGGCAGCCGCGGGTGCAGCCGCGGAAGATCTCGACGGACATGCGCTCGTGGACGGTCTCCGCGAGCGGCACGAGCGGCTGCTTCGGGTACGGCCACTCGTCCAGGTCCATGACGGTGTGCTTGGACACGCGCCACGGCACGCCGGACTTGTTGGGCACGACGCGGCCGATGCGGCCGTCCGGCAGGTACTCGACGTCGTAGAACGCCGGGACGTACACCCCGCCCGTCCTCGCGAGGCGGAACAGCACCTCCTCGCGGCCGCCGGGGCGGCCCTCGGCCTTCCAGGCCCGGATGATCTCGGTCATCTCCAGGACGGCCTGCTCGCCGTCGCCGATGACCGCGCAGTCGATGAAGTCCGCGATCGGCTCGGGGTTGAAGGCGGCGTGACCGCCCGCGAGCACGATCGGGTCGTCGATCGTGCGGTTCTTCGACTCCAGCGGGATGCCGGCCAGGTCGAGCGCGGTGAGCATGTTGGTGTAGCCGAGCTCGGTGGAGAAGCTCAGGCCGAAGACGTCGAACGCCTTGACCGGCCGGTGGCTGTCCACGGTGAACTGCGGCACCTTGTGCTCGCGCATGAGCTCCTCGAGGTCCGGCCACACGCTGTACGTGCGCTCGGCGAGGACGCCCTCGCGCTCGTTGAGGACCTCGTAAAGGATCATGACGCCCTGGTTGGGCAGACCGACCTCGTAGGCGTCCGGGTACATCAGGCACCAGCGGACGTCCGCGCTCTCCCACGGCTTGACCGTGGAGTTGAGCTCTCCACCGACGTACTGGATGGGCTTCTGCACATGCGGGAGCAGGGCCTCGAGCTGTGGGAAGACCGATTCGGCAGTCATCTGGGGGGACCTTCGTGAGCTGGCAAGGGGCGACTCTCAAGCGTAACGTGCCGGGAATCGCCCCTTGCACGCGATCTTGACAATGCCCGCGGCCGCGGGGATCGGCCGCCCCCGGATCACGCCCCCAGATCCGCCCGGTACCGCTTGCGGGACGCCTTGCGCCACACCAGCTGCAGCTCCACTTCGTCCCACGCGGCCCGCCGCTCCTCCCGGCCGTACAGCAGTCCCAGGGTGAACGTGCTCTCCCCCGCCGCGTGGGCCTCGGCCGCCAGGGTGCGCAGGGCCGTGCGGGTCATGACGCTGTCCTGGTGGTCGCCGAGGAGCGACTGGACGTCCTTCATGCGGCGCGTGAAGCGCTTGGCCGGCTTCCCGAGCGCGGGCGTCGCGGCCTCGGCGGCGTAGCGGGCCCGCTTGGCGGCCTTGCGGGCGTCGTGGAGGGCGGTGTCCCGCTCGGGGCCGCGGCCCGTGGCGAGGGCGTGCTCGACGCGCCCGGCCAGGCGCTCGTAGTCGTGCAGCACGGCCCCGGCCAGGACCTCCGGCGCGGGGAGCGCGGCGGCCCGGCGCAGGGGCGGGCCGGCCAGGAGGGCGTCGAGCGCGTCGAGGAGGGTGAGGTAGCGGTCGCTGTCGAGGAGGGCGGCGAGGCGCTTGCGCGTGCTCTGGGCGCGGCCGGCGGCGTAGATCCGCAGCCGGGCGCGGACGGGTCCGAGGACGAGCGTGCCCGGCAGCTCGCCGAGGGCCTCCTTCAGCCTCTCGGCGACGACCTCGCGGTCCCGGTCGGCGCCGAGCTCCTCGGCGAGCCACTTCAGCTCCGCGCCGAGCGGGTCGGTGACCTCGCGGTCCAGGACGTCGCGGTACGTGCGGAAGGCGCTGCGCAGCCGGCGGGTGGCGACGCGCATCTGGTGGACGGAGTCCTCGGTGTCGCGGCGGACGGCGGTGTCGTAGGCGAGGAGGGCGTCGATCTGGCGGCGGACATAGGCGAGGACGTGGTCCCCGGCGGTGACGGGCCCCCGGTCGCCCTTCTTGCCGGGCTTCTTCGTCTCCTTCCTGGTCTCCTTCTTCGTCTCTTTCTTGGTCTCCTTCTCCCCCGCCTTCTTCCCGCCCTCCGTCTCCTGCAGCGCCCTCGCCAGCTTCGACGGCGCGTCGGAGGGGCGCAGGCCCTCCTCCAGGAGGCACTCCTCGACGGTGTCGAGGAAGGCGGGGTCGGTGCCGCTGCCGAGCTCGACCTCGAACTCGGTCCAGCGGGCGCTGCGGCCGCCGTCGCCGATCCGGTCGGCCCGGACCTTGTCCGCGCTGGCCTCGGCGAGGAGCGTGCCCTGCGGGTCGAGCAGCCGGCTGACCTCGCGGCGCGAGCGGATGCGGACGAGGGGGACGAGCCCGGCGCGCCGGACGCGGGCCCTGACCAGGGACGCGAGGGCGCGCGGCACGTCCGGCGAGAGGGGTGCCCGGATCTCGTCCCGCACCCCGGGGGCGACGGGCAGCTTGAGGTGCCAGCCCTCGTCGGAGCCGCCGGTGCGGCGGCGCAGGGTGATGCCGGCCGCGGCGAGGCGCCGGTCCGCGGTGTCGTAGTAGACGGCGTCGAGTTCGTGCGTGCCTTCGTCGGTGACGGTCGCGACGCCCGCGACACGGCTCAGGTCGGGCAGCGAGGCCGCCGCCGCGGGGCCACCGGCTTCGTACTTCCGCTCGATCTCGCGCAGAGTGTCCGCCATGGTGCCGAATCTAGTGCGCCGCCGCCCCGGACGGCAGCCCTGTTTACGCCGACACCGGCCGTTGCACCTTGATCGACTGCAGGAGCCCGATCGCGATCCACGCCGCGAACATCGACGACCCGCCGTAGGAGACGAAGGGCAGCGGCAGGCCCGTCACCGGCATGATCCCGAGCGTCATCCCGATGTTCTCGAAGGACTGGAAGGCGAACCAGGCGATGATCCCGGCCGCCACGATCGCCCCGTAGAGCTCGGTGGTCTCGCGGGCGATGCGGCAGGCGCGCCAGATGACGACGCCGACGAGGAAGATGATCGCGCCGGCGCCGACGAAGCCGAGCTCCTCGCCGGCGACGGTGAAGATGAAGTCGGTCTGCTGCTCGGGCACGAACTGCCCGGTGGTCTGGGAGCCGCGGAAGAGGCCGGAGCCCAGGAGGCCGCCGGAGCCGATGGCGATGCGGGCCTGGTTGGTGTTGTAGCCGACGCCGGAGGGGTCGAGCGCGGGGTTGGCGAAGGCGGCGAAGCGGTTGATCTGGTACGCGTCGAGGACGCCGAGCTGCCAGATGAGGACGCAGCCGAGGACGCCGGCGCCGATCAGCCCGGCGATCCAGCGGTTGGACGCGCCGGAGGCCAGGAGCACGGCGAGGACGATGACGACGAGCACCATCACCGAGCCGAGGTCGGGCATCAGCAGGATGATGACGATGGGCAGGGCGGCGAGGCCGAGGGCCTCGACGACGGTGCGGTGGTCGGGGTGGAGCCGCTCCCCCGCGTCGACCTTGCCGGCGAGCAGCATCGCCATGCCCAGCGCGATGGTGATCTTGGTGAACTCGGAGGGCTGCAGGGAGAAGCCGCCGCCGAGCTGGATCCAGGACCGGGCGCCGTTGATGGTGGCGCCGAGCGGGGTGAGGACGGCGACGGTGAGCAGGACGGAGATGGCGTAGAGGATGGGCACGGCGCCGCGCAGGGCGCGGTGGCCGACCCAGACGGCGCCGATGGCCAGGCCCAGTCCGATGCCGGTGTTGAGGATGTTGCGGAGCAGGAAGTAGTACGGGTCGCCCTGGTTGAGCTCGGTGCGGTTGCGGGTGGCCGAGTAGACGAGCAGGGTGCCGATGCCGGAGAGGGCGAGGGCGGCCCAGACCATCACCCAGTCCAGGCGGCGCAGGACGGAGTCGCGGGCGGTGAGGCGGCCCCAGGCGGAGCGCTCGGGGCTGTAGCGGCGGGCGCGGTAGCCGTCGGTGGCGGTCACGTGTCCTTCTCCTCCTCCTTCCGGGCCGACGGGCTGGGCGGGGGCGGCTCGATGGGCTGGGCCTCGATGGTGCCGTCCTTCTCGATCTTCGGCAGTCCTGCCTGGGGGTGCGGCAGGAGCGCCTTCTTGGCGTCCACCTTGCCCTTGTCGTCGACGCCGTAGAGGGCGTTGTAGATGTTGCGCACGGCGGGGCCGGAGGCGCCGGAGCCGGTGCCGCCCTGGGCGATCGTCATGACGACGGCGTAGTCGCCGGTGTAGGTGGCGAACCAGGAGGTCGTCTGCTTGCCGTAGACCTCGGCGGTGCCGGTCTTGGCGTGCATCGGGATCTCCTTCTGTGGCCATCCCTCGAAGCGCCAGGCGGCGGTGCCCTGGGTGGCGACGCCGGCGAGGGCGGCGTCGATCTGGTCGCGCGTCCTGCCGTCGAAGGGCAGCCTGCCGTGCGACTTGGGGGCGATCTCCTGGACCGTCCTGCCGTCGGGGCTGATGACGGCCTTGCCGACCGTGGGGTTCCACAGGGTGCCGCCGTTGCTGATGGCGGCGTAGATGGTGGCCATCTGGAGGGGGGTGACAAGGGTGTCGCCCTGGCCGATGGAGTAGTTGACGGAGTCACCGGCGCGCATGCGCATGCCGGACTCGCAGTTCTCCTTGGCGATCTGCCCCGCGTAGCTGTCGTCGGTCTTGCCCTGCTTGCACCAGGAGTCCTTGTTGGCCTCCCAGTACTTCTTCTTCCACTCGCGGTCGGGGATGCGGCCGGCGACCTCGTTGGGGAGGTCGATGCCGGTCTCCTTGCCGAGGCCGAACTCGTGGGCGGTCTTGTAGAACCAGTCCGCCGGGTGCTTGGGGTTGTTGCCGCCGTCCTTCTGCCACTGGCGGTAGGCCAGGTCGTAGAAGACGGTGTCGCAGGAGACCTCCAGGGCCCGGCCGAGGTTGATGGGGCCGTAGCCCTTGGACTCGAAGTTCTTGAAGACCTGGTTGCCGATGCTGTACGAGGCGGAGCAGTTGTAGTTGTCGTTGAAGGCGTAGCCCGCCTTGACGGCGGCGGTGGCGGAGACGACCTTGAAGATCGAGCCGGGGGCGGCCTGCCCCTGGATCGCCCGGTTGAGCAGCGGGAAGCCGGAGTCCTTGCCGGTGAGGTTCTGGTAGTCCTTGGCGGAGATGCCGCCGACCCAGGCGTTGGGGTCGTAGGTGGGGTTGGAGGCCATGGCCACGACGCGGCCGGTCTTCGCCTCCATCACGACGACGGCTCCGGCGTCGGCCTTGTAGTTGGTGCCGGTGTTGCGGTCGACCTCCTTGCGGGCGTCCTTCATCGCCTGGTCCAGCTCCCGTTCCGCTATGGCCTGCACGCGGGCGTCGATGCTGGTGACGACGTTGGAGCCGGGGACTGCCTTGTCGCTCCTGGCCTTGCCGATGACGCGGCCGAGGTTGTCGACCTCGTAGCGGGTGACGCCGGCCTTGCCGCGCAGCTGGGAGTCGTACTGGCGCTCCAGGCCGGAGCGGCCGACCTGGTCGGAGCGGAGCAGCGGGGAGCGGCCGGCCTTGGCCTTGATGATCTCGTCGTCGGTGACGGGCGAGAGGTAGCCGAGGACCTGGGCGGTGTTGGAGCCGCCGGGGCCGGCGTAGCGGCGGACGGCGGTGGGCTCGGCGGTGATGCCGGGGAAGTCCTCGGCGCGCTCGCGGATCTGCAGGGCCTGCTGGGTGGTGGCCTCGTCGGTGATGGGGATGGGCTGGTAGGGCGAGCCGGCCCAGCAGGGCTTGGGCGTCTTGGCGTCGCACAGCCGGACCTTGGCGGCGACGTCCTCGGGCTTCATGCCGAGCACTCCGGCGAGGCGGGTGAGGACGGTCCTGCCCTTGTCCTTCATCTTCATCAGGTCGGTGCGGCTCGCGGAGACGACGAGGCGGGTCTCGTTGTCGGCGAGGGGGACGCCGCGGGCGTCCAGTATCGAGCCGCGGGTGGCCGGGGCGACGACCTGCTGGATGTGGTTGTCGGCGGCTTCGGCGGTGTACTCGTCGCCGTTGCGGATCTGGAGGTACCAGAGGCGGCCGGCGAGGGTGAGCAGGAGGGAGAAGACGAGGATCTGGATGACGATGAGGCGGATGGCGACCCGCGAGGTGCCCCCGCCGTCGGACAAGTTACTCACAGGCGCTTCACCCCCTTGAGCCGGCTCGGCCGGCGCAGGCCGGTGCGCAGACCCGCGCGCTGGCCGCCGACGCGGTTCGTGCGGGAGCCGCCCATCGTGCTGGGGCCGTCGGCGGACAGCGGGTCGGGCTGGACGCGCCTGGCCATGGCCATGACGAGCGGCACGACGAAGGGCGCGAGCAGCAGGTCATAGAGGGCCGCGGTGAACACGAGGCTGGTGAGGCCGACGTTACGCGCGGCGGTGTCGCCGACGAGGGAGCCGACGCCCGCGTAGAGCAGGGTGGAGCCGACGGCCGCGGCGACGACGACGAGCATGGGCACGGTGGCCGAGCGCAGCTTGCCCGTCTCGGGCCGGGCGAGGCCGACGAGGTAGCCGATGACGCACAGGACCAGGGCGTAGCGCCCGGTGGCGTGGTCGGCGGGCGGGGCGATGTCGGCCAGCAGGCCGGCGCAGAAGCCGATGACGGCGCCGTTGGTGTGGCCGTGGACGAGGGCGAGCCCGACGACGACGAGGAGCAGGGGGTCTGGCACGGCTCCCGGCAGGTGGAGCCGTGCCAGGACGGTCACCTGCACGACGAGGGCGACCACCACGAGCGCGGTCGAGAGCAGGATCCGGTTGAGGCGCATCGTCAGTCCTCGGGTTTGGCGCTCGCGGAGGGCGTGACCGTGACGGTCACGGTGGGCGTGGGCTTGGGCGCTTCCGGTTTGGGCGGGAGCACCGTGTCGCGGGGGTCCGTCCGCGGGGGTTCGACGACGACGCCGACGATGTCGAGCTTGCTGTAGCCGACGAAGGGACGGACCTGGAGGGTGCGGGTGAGGCTGCCGCCGGCGGGTTCGACGCGGGTGACCTCGCCGACGGGGACGCCGGGGACGAACGGCTTGTCCTTGCTGGAGCCGAAGGTGACCAGGCGGTCGCCGGGGCGGACGGCCGCCTTGCCGTTGAGCAGTTCGACCCGCAGGACGCCGGCGCCCTGGCCGTTGGCGAAGCCGAGCTCGCCGCTCTTCTCCATGCGGGTGCCGACGGTGAACTTGGGGTCGTTGGCGAGCAGGACGGTCGCGGTGTCGCGGGCGACGGTGGTGACGCGGCCGACGAGGCCGTCGCCGTTGAGGACGGTCATGTCGCGCTTGATGCCGTCGCGGCTGCCGGCGTCGATGGTGACGGTCCAGGAGAAGCCCTGGGCCGCGCCTATGGCGATGACCTGGGCGCCCTTGATGCCGTACTGGCCGCGGCCGGCGGTCTTGAGCATGGCGTCGAGCTCGGCGGCCCGGCCGCGGTTGCGGTCGTCGCTGCCGAGGCGCTGCTTGAGGCTGGTGTTCTCGCGCTCCAGGGCGCTGATGCGGTTGTGCCGCTCGTCGGAGTCGCGCACGGCCGCCACGGCGTTGCCGAAGGGGTCGACCGCGGAGGCGACGCCCTTCTCGACGGGCCCGAAGACGGAGGCTGCCGCGTGCCGGACGCCGTCGAGCGGGGACCGCTCACCGCCACGGATGTCCACCGTGATCAGTGCGAAGGCGATGGCGACCAGCAGCACCAGCAGCAGCCGGCTCTCTCGTGTGTCCCTCACGTGCGGCGGCGGGCCCTTCTCGTAGGACCGGCGGGCTGCGGGGCGGGCCGGTCATCCGGAGCGTTGTGCCTGTATATCAGGTTGTTTCCCGGCTACGGCGGTACGCCGGTGGCGTCGGCGCCGGCCGCTGCCGAGGGGGTGGGGCGGCGTCCCCCGGCAGGTGGAACGGCGCCCCGCGACGGCACCCCGGAAGGCGCGCCCGAGGGCGGGCGCGTCAGCGGCGCGGCTGGGCGTCGAGGACCTGCTGGAGGGCCTCGAACTCCTCGACGCACTTGCCGGAGCCCAGCGCGACGGAGTCCAGCGGGTCCTCGGCGATGTGGATCGGCATGCCGGTCTCCCGGCGCAGCCGCTCGTCGAGGCCGCGCAGCAGGGCGCCCCCGCCCGTGAGAACGATGCCGCGGTCCATGACGTCACCCGAGAGCTCGGGCGGGCACTTGTCGAGGGTGGTCTTCACGGCGTCGACGATGGAGTTGACGGGCTCCTCGATGGCCTTGCGGACCTCGCCGGCGGAGATCACGACGGTCTTGGGCAGGCCGCTGACCAGGTCCCGGCCGCGGATCTCGGTGTGCTCGTCCTGCTCCAGGTCGTAGGCCGAGCCGATGGTGATCTTGATCTGCTCGGCGGTGCGCTCACCGAGGAGGAGGCTGTACTCCTTCTTGATGTGCTGGATGATCGCGTTGTCGAGCTCGTCCCCCGCGACGCGGATGGACTGGGCCGTGACGATGCCGCCGAGGGAGATGACCGCGACCTCGGTGGTGCCGCCGCCGATGTCGACGACCATGTTGCCGGTGGCCTCGTGGACGGGCAGGCCGGAGCCGATCGCGGCGGCCATGGGCTCTTCGATGATGTGCACCTGGCGGGCGCCGGCCTGGGTGGAGGCCTCGATGACGGCGCGCCGCTCGACGCCGGTGATGCCCGAGGGCACGCAGACCACGACGCGGGGCCGGGCCATCCAGCGCCGCTTGTGGATCTTGAGGATGAAGTAGCGGAGCATGCGCTCGGTGATCTCGAAGTCGGCGATCACGCCGTCCTTCAGCGGCCGGACCGCGACGATGTTGCCCGGGGTGCGGCCGATCATCTTCTTCGCCTCGGCACCCACCGCGAGGATGCCGCCGGTGTTGGTGTTGATGGCGACGACGGATGGCTCGTTGAGGACGATTCCGCGGCCTCTGACGTACACCAGCGTGTTGGCGGTCCCGAGGTCGACAGCCATGTCACGGCCGATGAACGACATGTTGTTCCCCATGAGGATACGTCTGGCCTTCCCAGCTGGAGCGAGTGCTTACTTGAGGTCGGCAGGGTGTGCTGCTGCGGTGCGGTGCGCCGCGGGCGCGGAAGCTCTCATCGTAGTCTCGACCGGTCGAACGCGGTGCGAGGGTTCCTCCGCCATTGTCGGCGGAAGTCGAGCCTCCCCTAGTAATGGTGACGTCGTGTCGGAGTGAGAGGTTCCCTCGTTCGCCGCGCATATGCCAGAGGCGACCGAAATTAAATCGGTCGCCCCTGATCGGAAAGGCTCCGGGCCTGAAGAGCTATCAGGCGAGGCCGGGAAAGAAAATCTTGATTTCCCGCTGGGCCGACTCCTCGGAGTCCGAGGCGTGGATGAGGTTCTCGCGCGTGATGGTGCCGAAGTCACCACGGATGGACCCCGGGGCGGCCGAAATGGGGTCGGTGGGGCCGGCCAGGGCGCGCACGCCCTCGATGACGCGCTCGCCCTCGACGACCAGGGCGACGACCGGGCCGGAGGACATGAAGCCCATCAGCGGCTCGTAGAAGTCCCGGCCCTCGTGCTCGGCGTAGTGCTGCGCGAGGGTGGCCCGGTCGAGGGTGCGCAGCTCCAGAGCAGCGATCGTCCAGTTCGCCTTGCGCTCGATGCGGCCCACGATCTCGCCGATCAGACCACGGCGGACGGCGTCGGGCTTGAGGAGGACGAGGGTGCGCTGGCTCATACTGCGGCTCCTTGCAGGGGCAGGGTGTGGTGCCGCAGAGGCTACAGGGGCGCCGGTGACGCCCGGTACCCTCCCCCGGCCGGCACCGGGGGAATCCCTGCATGCGGAGCCCGGAGCTACGCGGCTTCGGCCTCCGCGGCCGCGGCCACGAAGCGGGCCTTCGCCTCGTCGATCTTCCGGCCGAAGTGGACCGAGGCCCACCACAGGCCGCCGAAGACCACCCCGAGGATGAACATCATCGGGACGATGAAACCGCTCAGGACCAGGCCGATCTGCAGCAGCCAGCCCAACTGGACGCCGCCGGGCCGGGTGAGCATGCCGCACAGCAGCACGCTGACCACCATCGCCGTGCCGCTGACGGCCCACACGGTGCCCGCCGAGAGGTCGGAGGTCTGCATGGCCACCAGGCCGGCGAACCCGATGACGAAGAATTCACCGATCAGAGTGCTCGCGCACAGCATTCGCATGATCAGCCCTTTCCGAGGAGCAGCCGGGCCTCGCCGACCGTGATCACCGAGCCGGTCACGAGGACGCCCGCGCCGGAGAACTCGGCCTCCTCCTCCGCGAGGGTGATCGCGGCCTCCAGGGCGTCGTCCAGGCGGGGCTCGACCTGCACGCGCTCGGCGCCGAAGACCTCGACGGCGAGGGCCGCGAGCTCGTCGGGGTCCATGGAGCGCGGGGTGGAGTTGCGGGTGACCACGACCTCGGCGAAGACCGGCTCGAAGGCCTCCAGCAGGCCGCGGACGTCCTTGTCGGCGCTGGCGCCGACGACGCCGATCAGGCGGCTGAAGCCGAACGCCTCGGTGACGGCCTCGGCCGTGACCTGCGCGCCGGCCGGGTTGTGCGCGGCGTCCAGCACGACGGTGGGGCTGCGGCGCACGACCTCCAGCCGGCCCGGGGAGGAGACCTGGGCGAAGGCGCGGCGGACGGTGTCGACGTCGAGCGTGCGGGCGTGCTGCGAGCCGATCCCGAAGAACGCCTCGACGGCGGCCAGGGCGACCGCGGCGTTGTGCGCCTGGTGGGCGCCGTACAGCGGCAGGAAGAGCTCGGGGTACTCGCCGCCCAGGCCGCGCAGCGTCAGCAGCTGGCCGCCGACGGCGACCTCGCGGGAGACGACGCCGAACTCCATGCCCTCGCGGGCGACGGTGGCGTCGACCTCGACCGAGCGCTTGAGCAGCACCTGGGCCGCGTCGACCGGCTGCTGGGCGAGGACGACGGTGGCGTCCTGCTTGACGATGCCGCCCTTCTCGCCGGCGATGTCGCCGGGCGTCGCGCCGAGGCGGTCGGTGTGGTCGAGGGAGATGGGGGTGACGACGGCGACGCCGGCGTCGACGACGTTGGTGGCGTCCCAGGTGCCGCCCATGCCGACCTCGACGACGGCCACGTCGACCGGGGCGTCGGCGAAGGCCGCGTAGGCCATGGCCGTCAGGACCTCGAAGAAGGACAGGCGGTGTTCCTCGCGGTCGTCGACCATCTCGACGTACGGCTGGATGTCGCGGTACGTCTCGATGAAGCGCTCGGCCGGGATCGGGGCGCCGTCGAGGCTGATGCGCTCGGTGATCGACTGCACGTGGGGGCTGGTGTAGCGCCCGGTGCGCAGGTCGAAGGCGCACAGCAGCGACTCGATCATGCGGGCGGTGCTGGTCTTGCCGTTGGTGCCCGTGATGTGGATCGAGGGGTAGGCGCGCTGCGGCTGGCCCAGGATGTCCATCAGGGCCTCGATGCGCACCAGCGAGGGGTCGAGCTTGGTCTCGCCCCAGCGGCCGGCCAGCTCGGCCTCGACCTCGCGCAGCGCCCGGTCGGTCTCCGGGTCCTCGGGGCGGGCGGGGATGTCGCCCTGCGGCGGCCCGGCCTGGGCGCGCAGGGTCCGGCTGCCGGCCTCGATGACGGCGAGGTCGGGGGTTGGGGTCTCCCCTGCTCGAGCGGAGCCGAGAGCTTGGGGAAGGTCGGTCTCGGCATCGACGATTTCCGCGAAGCGGTCATCGCCGTCGGGGCCGGTGCTGCCGTTGTCGTCGTTCAGGGGGCGCTCGCTCACGCGGACCAGTCTACGGAGGGGGTACGACGGAGCGGGCGGCAGGCGTCGCGGCGGCCTTCGCGTCCCGCCCGCCCGCAGGGGCGCACCCTGCGGTCATGCCATACGGTTTTCCCGGAATATCCCTTACGGGAGTCCTGACGGGAAAGAGCCGGAGCCGGGTGAGCGGGATGCCGTCCGAGGACGAGGACGCAGGCGGGAGCCGGGGCGAGGACCGGGGCGAGAGCCGGGACCGGGTCCGGCCGCGGGCGCTGCTGGACGCGCTCCTGGAGGCCCTGCCCTCGGGCGCCGCCGTGCAGGGTCCGGACGGAGGGGTGCTCGCGGCCAACCGGAGGTTCCACCGCATGTTCGACCTGGACGGCCGCACCGGCCTCGCCCCCGGCGGCGCCCCGGGCGGCCGCCACGTCCACCGGACGGCCGAGATCCCCCTCCCCGACGGCCGCACCCTGCGCCGCGCGATCGAGCCGCTGCGCCACGAGGGCGCCTACCTGGGCGCCCTGTGGACCTACGACGACATCACCGAGCGCAAGCGGCGCGAGCGGGACCTGGAGCGGGACAACGTGGCGCTCACCGAGCTCGCCCGGCAGCGCAACGCCTTCACCGCCGCCGCCTCCCACGAGCTGCGCACGCCCCTCACCTCCATCATCAGCTTCTGCGAGCTGCTCACCGACCCCGCCTTCGGCGCCCTCACCCACGAGCAGACCTCCTTCCTGGAGGCCGTCCGGCGCAACGCCGACCGCATGCAGCGGGTGATCTCCGACCTGCTGCTGACCACCCGGATGCGGGCCACCGCGGGCCTGGAGCTGGAATTCGGCCCCGTGGAGGTGGACCGGATGCTGCTGGACGCCGTCCTCGACCGGATGGGCGCCGCACAGGAAGCGGGATTGTTCACCGTTCTGGAGTGCACCGCCGGGCCCGTCCTGAGAGGCGACCGGCACCGGTTGCAGAACGTCCTGGCCAATCTTCTGGAGAATGCCGCGAAATACACCCCCGCGGATGGCCGGATCTCGGTCACGGCGGCACCGCGCGGCGAGTTCTGGGAGATCGAAGTCGCGGATACCGGAATCGGCGTCCCGGAGGAATTCCGCGAAGAGATCTTCAATGGTTTCGTGCGGGCCCCGAACGCACGTACGGGGGGTTATCCCGGCACCGGTCTCGGACTCGCCATCAGCCGCGCGATCGTCCAGCTGCACGGCGGCACGATCACCGTCGGCGGCGCCGCGGGCGGGGGCGCCTCCTTCCTGATCCGGCTGCCGGTCGCGGGCCCGCCGGACGCCCCGCCCCCGGGCCCGCCGGACGCGCCGGGAACGGAGGAGGCCCCATGACCCGCGTGCTCGTCGTCGAGGACGACCCCGACCTCGCCCTCGCCCTGCGCACCCTCCTCACCCGCGCGGGCTACGAGGTCGCCCACGCCGGGAACGGCCGCGACGGGCTGCGGCTGCTGTTCGCCGAGCGCCCCGCCCTCATGCTCCTCGACATCGGACTGCCGCAGCTCGACGGCTGGGAGGTGCTGGAGCGCACCCGCGACCTCAGCGACCTGCCCGTCCTGCTGCTCACCGCCCGCGGCGCCGAGACCGACCGGGTCCGCGGCCTGCGCGCCGGCGCCGACGACTACCTGCCCAAGCCCTTCGGCAACGACGAGCTGCTCGCCCGCGTCGAGGCGCTGCTGCGCCGCACCGCCCCCACCCGCTGGGCCGGCGACTCCTTCGACGACGGGCTGCGGCTCGTGCCCGAGCGGCGCTCGGCGGTCTGGCAGGGCCACGAGGCCCGCCTCAGCGACATCGAGTACCGGCTGCTGCAGGTGCTCGTCCGCAACCGCGGCCGGGTGATCACCACCGACCAGCTGCTCGACCGGGTGTGGGACGACCCCGAGGGCACCGGCCGCGAGCGGGTGAAGTTCGCCGTGCTGCGGCTGCGGCGCAAGCTGCGGCAGGCCGCGGGCGACGAGGCCGCGGACCCGCTGGAGGCCGTACGGGGCCTGGGCTACCGCTACCGGGCCGACGGCGGGGACGAAGGTCCCGCGGACGGGGAGGACGAAAGTCCCTTCCAGCGGCTTTAGACCCGCTTCGGGCGATTCGCAACCGTCCGGCAACCGAAGTCACCCCAGGGGTGCAACCGAGGCACCGCAAGGTCGTGAGCTGTCACAGCCCGCCGGCCCCAGGAGTCACCTCGTGCAGTCCCTGCCCGCCCGTAGCGTCGCCGTCGTCCTCGGCACCCGCCCCGAGCTGGTCAAGCTCACCGACCTCGTACGCCTCCTGGGCCCCGCCGCTCACCTGGTGCACACCGGTCAGCACTACGACGAGGAGCTGTCCGGCCGCTTCCTGACCGAGCTGGGCCTGCCCGAGCCGACGTTCCTGACCGGGGTCGGCGGGCAGCCGCGCGCCGTGCAGATCTCCAGCGCCCTCGCCCAGCTGGACGACCTCTTCACCGCCGAGCCGCCGCTCGCCGTCGTCGTCCAGGGCGACACCAACGCGGCCCTCGCCGGCGCGCTCGCCGCGAACGCCCGCGGCATCCCGCTCCTGCACGTCGAGGCCGGCCTGCGCAGCCACGACCGCAACATGCCCGAGGAGCACAACCGCGTCCTCATCGACAGCATCGCCGACGTGCTGTGCGCGGCCACCGAGGACAACCGCGCGAACCTCCTCGCCGAAGGCGTCGACGACGCCCGCATCGCGGTGACCGGCAACACGGTCGTCGAGGCCGTCCACGGGCAGCTGCCGCCGGCCCCCGAGCGCGCGGAGTTGCTGCGGCTGCACGGCCTGACCGCCGACTCCTACGTCCTGGCCACGATCCACCGCCCCGAGAACACCGACTCCCCCGACGCGCTGCGGGCCATCTTCACCGAGCTCGCCGCGCTCGCGACCGACGGCCGGCCCGTCGTGCTGCCCCTGCACCCGCGCACCCGGGCCCGCGTCGAGGCCGCCGGCCTGGAGCACCTGCTGGCGGGCCTGACCGTCACCCGCCCGCTCGGCTACGGCGAGTTCCTCGCCCTGGCCCGGCACGCGGCGCTGCTGGTCTCCGACTCCGGCGGCATCCAGGAGGAGTGCACGGTCCTCGGCCGCCCGCTGGTGGTCGTCCGCCGCTCCACGGAGCGGCCGGAGGCGATGGCGGACTTCGCGGACCTGGTCGCGCCGGGCCGTGCCATCGGCGAGGCCGCGGTACGCCGCCTCGCGGAGGGCCCGGAGGGCCTGACCCGCCTGGCCGCACTGCCGAGCCCCTTCGGCGACGGCCTGGCGTCCGACCGCATCGTGGCGCTGCTGACGGCGATCACTGCCCCGCAGCAGCTGGCCGCGGCCGCGTAGGGGGTCTCCCCCGCCCCCTTCCGCCCGCAACGGCGAGCAACCCCCACGCACGTGACCGGCGGTGCCGTACCCGCCGAAAGCAAGCCCCCGGAGCAAAACCCGTGTTCTCCAGCCCCCTCCTGTTCGTCTTCCCCTTCTTCCTCCTCGCCTGCTTCCTCCTCTACTGGGCCGGCGCCCGCCACGCCTACCTCCGCCGCCCCGAGGCCGAGAACGGCAACGCCGACGCCTTCGACTGGCACTTCTTCGTCCCGTGCCGGGACGAGGAAGCAGTCGTCGGCACCACCGTGGAACGCCTGCGCACCGACCACCCGCGCGCGCACGTGTGGGTCATCGACGACGACAGCGACGACCGCACCGGCGCCATCGTCGCCGGGCTCGCCGAGACCGACCGCCGCGTGCACCTGGTCAGCCGCGTGCGGCCCGACGCCCGCCAGGGCAAGGGCGCCGCGCTCAACTCCGCCTACGACGAGCTGAACCAGTTCCTGTCCAAGGACGCCGACCGCGAGCGCGTCGTCGTCTGCGTCATCGACGCCGACGGCCAGCTCGACCCGCACGCGCTGGAGCGCGTCAGCGGCCCGGCCGGCTTCGGCGACCCGGAGACCGGCGGCGTGCAGGTCAGCGTCCGCATGCGCAACGCCGGCGACCCGCGCCCGCTGCCGGACCGCGGCCGCGTCCGCAACGCCTTCGCCCGTCTCCTCGTGCGCATGCAGGACATGGAGTTCTCCGTCTCCAACGCCGGCATGCAGCTGCTGCGCGGCCGCACCGGCTCCGTGGGCCTCGGCGGCAACGGCCAGTTCACCCGGCTCGCCGCCCTGGACCGCATCGCCGCCGCCGAGCGCCGCCCCTGGCAGCGCGGCGCGCTGCTGGAGGACTACGAGCTGGGCCTGCACATGATCCTCAACGGCGACCGGATATCCCACATAGCCGACACCTGGGTCTCCCAGGAGGGCCTCCCGCACGCCCGCCGCTTCCTCACCCAGCGCACCCGCTGGGCCCAGGGCAACCTGCAGTGCGTCCGCTACGCGCCGCGCATCGTCTCCTCGCGCCACTACGGCGGCAAGGGCGTCCTGGAGACGCTCTACACCTTCCTGCAGCCGGTCGCCCACCTGGTGACCCTGGCCCTGTGCGCCGTCATGTTCGCCCTGCTGGGCCTGACCGCCGCGGAGGACGGCGCCGGCGAGGCGTTCGGCGGCATGCTCGCCCTGTGGCCGCTGGTGCTGGGCCTGGCCGTCGTCTCGGTGCTGCCGTTCGTACTGTGGGGCCCGGTCTACCGCCGCGACCGCGCGTCCGACCACTCGCTGCTGTCCGCTCTGCTGTGGGGTCTCGCGCTGTGGCTGTACGCGTACCACCTCTTCCCGGCGTCCGCGCGCGGCTTCGTCCGCATGCTGCGCGGCCGCAACGGCTGGGCGAAGACCCGCCGCAACGCCGAGGCGGTCACGTCGGGCCCGATCGCGATCGAGAGCTGACGGCACGCCACATCCGCCAAACCATGAAGTGGGCCACATTCGCGACCCACGAGGCAACCTCCGCCCCCGTTCCGCCATCTGACCCCCGGTGACACATGTCCGGAGCAGGTCCGGGCAGCGGAACGGGAGCGTTGTGCGGTGCGGGTACGAGTACCGGAAATCAGCACACGGATGCACTTGCTGCTGCTCACGGTGTGGACCGTGCTGTGGTTCGCCCTGGTGGAGCCCAACGGCGGCTTCTCCTGGCACTACCTGCGCACCGGCGGCGAGCTGATCTACCAGGGGGCGTCGGGCGACGGCACCGGCGGGCTCAACCTCTACGCCCACCACCCCGAGCTGCAGATGGGCCCCATCAGCTTCCTGGTGGCCGGCCTGTTCAACCCGTTCTCCGAGCACACCGGCCAGTTCCTGTCGGCGGCCTTCATGTCCGCCCTGGGACTGGTCATCGTGGTGCTCGCGGGGCGCAGCGCCGCCATCCACTTCCTGGGCACCGGCACCAACCACCAGCGCCTGCGGCAGCGCGTCCTCATCGCGGGCGCGGCGTTCATCCCCATGTGGATCGAAGTGTCGGTCCGCTTCGGGCACCTGGACGACGTCCTGGCGCTGTTCTTCACCGCGCTGGCCGTGTGGTTCCTGACCCGCTGCAACCCGGCCGCCGTGGGCATCTGCCTGGCCCTGGCGATGGACTCCAAGCCCACGGCGCTGGCCTTCGTCCCGCTGATCCTCGCCCTCCCGCGGGACCGCTGGCTGCGGGCGGTCCTCTGGTGCGCGGCCCTGCTGGCCGTCGCCTGGCTGCCGTTCTTCGTCGCGGCCCCGGACTCCTTCGCCGCCGCCAAGTTCACCATCCCCAACAACCCGGCCTCCGCGCTGCGCTGGCTGGGCGGCAACACCCCCGTGACCCCCGACTGGGCCCGCCCCGCCCAGGCCGCCCTCGGCCTCACGCTGGGCGCGGTCGCCGTGTGGCGCGGCCGCTGGGCCGGCGTCGTCCTGCTGGGCGCGAACGCCCGCATCCTCCTCGACCCCAGCGTCTACACGTACTACACGGCGTCGGTGCTGCTCGGCACCCTGCTGTGGGACGTGTGCGGGCAGCGCCGCCTCGTGCCGTGGTGGAGCTGGATCGCGCTGATCGTGCTCTACGGAAGCGTCTTCGTCGTACCCGACGAGTCGGCCAAGGGCCTGATCCGGCTGGCCTTCGTGGCGGTGTCGACGGCATACGTACTGTTCTGGCCGCAACACCGCCGCAGGCGCCGCAACCCCCGAGCCGAAGAGGAAGAGTCCCTGGTGGAGGGCCCATGGGGCCCGATGTGGGACCCGAACCGAACACGACCTTGGGCGGCGCGTTAGACGCCCCGTAAGGGGCGCGGGCTGTCTCAATCTGCGGCTCCGCCGCATGGGCGCGCCCCGTAAGGGGCGCGGGACTGTGTCAATCTGCGGCTCCGCCGCGTGGGCGCGCCCCCTTAGGGGCGCGGGGAACTGCGCGACCCACCCCCACCGGCCCGCAGGGACAGGACCGGTCGTAGACCGGCAAACGGCCCCCGTACCCATGGGTACGGGGGCCGTTTCAGAACCCGGCGAAGCCGACTCAGCCCTTCGGCAGCCCCGCCAGCTGCAAGCTGATCCGCTCGATGTCGGCCTCGGCCGTCTCCAGCCGCTTGCGAATCTTCTCCACGGCAGCCTCCGCCGCCTTGGCGAGGAACGCCTCGTTGCCGAGCTTGGCCGTGGACTGCGCCTTGTCCTTCTCGGCCGCGGCCAGCGCCTTGGTCAGACGCTTGCGCTCGGCCTCGACGTCGATCGTGCCGGACAGGTCGAGGGCGACGGTCGCGCCGGCGACGGGCAGCGAGGCGGTGGCGGCGAAGCCCTCGCCGGCCGGCTGCAGGCGCAGCAGCGAACGCATCGCGTCCTCGTGGGCCGCGAGCGCCGTGCCGGTCAGGTCCAGCAGGGCCGGGACCTTCTGGCCCGGCTGCAGGCCCTGGTCGGAGCGGAAGCGACGGACCTCAGTGACGACCTGCTGGACGGTCGCGATCTCCTGCTCGGCGGCCGCGTCACGGAAACCGCTGTCCTTGGGCCAGTCGGCGATGACGACGGACTCCTTGCCGGTGAGCGTGGTCCACAGCGTCTCGGTGACGAAGGGCACGATCGGGTGCAGGAGCTTGAGGGTGACGTCGAGGACCTCGCCCAGGACGCGGGCCGAGACCTCGGCCTCGGGGCCGCCCTTCTGGAAGGTGGTCTTGGACAGCTCGACGTACCAGTCGAAGACCTCGTCCCACGCGAAGTGGAACAGCGCGTCGGAGAGCTTCGCGAACTGGTAGTCGTCGTAGAGGGCGTCCACCTCGGCGACGACGGCGTTGAGGCGCGAGAGGATCCAGCGGTCGGTGGCCGACATCCGCTCGGCGGGCGGCAGGTCGCCCTCCACCGTGGCGCCGTTCATCATCGCGAACCGGGTGGCGTTCCAGATCTTGTTCGCGAAGTTGCGCGAGCCCTGGACCCAGTCCTCGCCGATCGGCACGTCGACGCCGGGGTTGGCGCCGCGGGCGAGGGTGAAGCGGACGGCGTCGGAGCCGTACTTGTCCATCCAGTCGAGCGGGTTGACCGCGTTGCCGAAGGACTTCGACATCTTCTTGCCGAACTGGTCGCGGACCATGCCGTGCAGGGCGATGGTGTGGAACGGCGGGGTGCCGTCCATCGCGTACAGGCCGAACATCATCATCCGCACGACCCAGAAGAAGAGGATGTCGTAACCGGTGACGAGGACGGAGTTCGGGTAGAACTTCTCGACGCTCTCGGTCTTCTCGGGCCAGCCGAGGGTGGAGAACGGCCACAGGCCCGAGGAGAACCAGGTGTCGAGGACGTCGGTCTCCTGGTGCCAGCCCTCGCCGGCCGGCGGCTGCTCGTCCGGGCCGACGCAGACCATCTCGCCGTCCGGGCCGTACCAGACCGGGATGCGGTGGCCCCACCACAGCTGGCGCGAGATGCACCAGTCGTGGAGGTTGTCGACCCAGTCGAAGTAGCGCTTCTCCATCTCCTGCGGGTGGATCTTGACCTTGCCGTCGCGGACGGCGTCGGCCGCGGCCTTGGCCAGCGGGGCGGTCTTCACCCACCACTGCATGGACTGGCGCGGCTCCAGCGTCGTCTTGCAGCGCGAGCAGTGGCCCACGGAGTGGGTGTACGGGCGCTTCTCGGCGACGATGCGGCCCTCGGCGCGCAGGGCGCCGACGATCGCGGAGCGGGCCTCGAAGCGGTCCAGGCCGAGGAAGGGGCCGTGGGCGGTGATGACGCCGTGCTCGTCGAGGACGGTCAGCGACGGCAGGTCGTGCCGGCGGCCGATCTCGAAGTCGTTCGGGTCGTGGGCGGGGGTGACCTTGACGGCACCCGTGCCGAACTCGGGGTCGACGTGCTCGTCGGCGACGACGGGGATGCGGCGGCCGGTCAGCGGCAGCTCGATCTCGGTGCCGACGAGGTGCTTGTAGCGCTCGTCCTCGGGGTGGACGGCCACGGCCGTGTCGCCGAGCATCGTCTCGGCGCGGGTCGTGGCGACGACGATGGAGGCGTCACCCTCGCCGTAGCGGATGGAGACGAGCTCGCCGTCGTCGTCCTGGTACTCCACCTCGATGTCGGAGATGGCCGTGAGACAGCGGGGGCACCAGTTGATGATGCGCTCGGCGCGGTAGATCAGCTCGTCGTCGTAGAGCTTCTTGAAGATCGTCTGGACGGCCTTGGACAGGCCCTCGTCCATGGTGAAGCGCTCGCGCGACCACGCGACGCCGTCACCCAGACGGCGCATCTGCCCGGAGATCTGCCCGCCGGACTCGCCCTTCCACTGCCACACGCGCTCGACGAACGCCTCGCGGCCGAGGTCGTGGCGCGACTTGCCCTCCTTGGCCAGCTCGCGCTCGACCACGTTCTGCGTGGCGATGCCCGCGTGGTCCATGCCCGGCTGCCACAGGACCTCGTAGCCCTGCATGCGCTTGCGGCGCGTGAGGGAGTCGATCAGCGTGTGCTCGAAGGCGTGGCCCAGGTGGAGGGAACCGGTGACGTTCGGCGGCGGGATGACGATCGTGTAGGGCTCCTTCTCGCTCGTGGCATCCGCCTCGAAGTAGCCCCGCTCTACCCAGCGCTCGTACAGCGGCCCCTCTACATCGGCCGGCGCGTACTGGGTCGGCAGGTCGGGGGTGCGGTCGGCGTGCCCGCTGTCGGGGCGCTGAGTGTTGTCGGTCACGGGGTGAATTCTACGGGGGCGTACGCGGGGGTTTCGAATCGATGGCCGCGGGATCGGCGAGGATGACGCCCACGCCACGAGAGAAGCGACGAGAGAACGATGAGCAAGCAGCAGGCCGGCCTGTACGAGCCGCTCCCGGCGGCGCCCCGCTCCTACGCGCGGCCGGGCGGCCCGAGCGGCTACGGCGCGGCCGTCTGGCCGCCGCCGGTGCCGGACCGGCGGGGCGGCCGGGGCAAGGTGATGGCCGCCGTGGCAATCGGCTCACTCATCCTGATGTGCACACTTCTGGGCGGTTTTCTGCTCCTCACGGGCGGCGGCAGCTCGGCGCACGGCGGCGCGCGCTACCGGCTGACGGCGCCGGAGCGCGCCGGGGACTTCCTCAGGGACGCCCCCGTGGACCGCACCTTCCGCGCGGACCACCTGGAGCGGCTGCGGCGCCTGGGCGTCCGCGACGCGGGAAGCGTCACGGCGGGCTACGCGTCCGGCCCCGCCCGCAGCGGGATGCTGATGTACAGCGGGCTGTGGGGAGAGGTGAGGGACCCCGAACGGGCGGTCGACGGCATGTTCGAGGCGATGGCGGAGGACGCGCGGGAGCGGCCGGTGAAACAGGGAACGCGGGAGGAGATCGAGGGCAGCCCGGTACGGGTGATCCCCCGGGGCCTGAACGACGCCGGCGCGGTGATGAAGTGCCAGGCGGTGCAGTTCACGCCCGCGGACGGCGGTACCGGGGCGGGCCTGCCCCTCTCGTACTGCGTGTGGGCGGACCACAGCACGGTGGGCGTCGTGGGCGCAGCCCTGGGCGCGGGGGCGGGCATCGCGGAGGCGGCGGAGGCGGCGGGGGAACTGCGGGCGGCGGCGCGGACCCCGCGGTAAGAACTGAATAAACGACAAGAAAGGATGTACCCCGACTTCTAGCGACAAAGAATCGACAAAGAGACGTGGGGGGACACCCGATGAACGAGACCAACGAGCCGCCGCAGCCGCTGGTGCAGCCGTACGGGCAGCCGGGCAGACGGCTGAGCGGCAAGACGATCGGCATCGGGGCGGGGGTCCTGGCCGTGCTGGCGGGCCTCGTGGGCGGCGGCCTGTACATGGTCAGCGGCAATGACGGCAAGGCGGGCGCGTACACGATCGAAATGCCGCAGACGCTGGCGGACGGCGAGTACAAGCAGTTCCCCGGCAAGAAGGGGAAGAAGGGCGTCGACGCCGAGGACCGCACCGAGATGAAGAAGCTGGGCCTGGAGAAGGCGGAGGGGGACAACGCCGGCTACAGGAACGACAAGGAGCAGGGCCTCCAGGTCATCGGCTTCTACGGCGCCGTCCCGGACCCGGAGAAGTCCGTGGACCGCATGATCAAGGAGATGGCCGAGGGCCGGGACGACGCCGCCCCTTCCCCGGGGGACGAGGGCAAGCGCGGGGAGTACAAGGACTACCGCCCGAGCGGCTTCGACGGAGTCGTCCTGAAGTGCAAGCAGGACACGATGGCGTTCACCGTCATCGACACGAAGTTCTCGCAGACCACGAGCCAGTGCATATGGGGCGACAAGGGCACTGTCGGACTCGTCATCAGCTACTCCATGGGCAGCGGTGCCGACACCCGGCGGTCGGACGGCCTGCCCGCGGACAAGCTGGCCGAACTGACGACCAAGATCCGCAACGAGGTCCGCAAGCCGAAGTAGCCGCACGCGGGGCAGAACTGTTCCGAAACCGTTGCCGCTCTACGGTAAGGACCACCTAAGAGATCCGGAAGGATAGCGGGACTGTCACACGAGTCCCCCACGGATCGAAGAGAGTCCCAATGAGCTACAACCAGCCGGGCCCCTACGGCCAGCAGCCGCCCCAGCAGCCGGGCCCCTACGCCCAAGGGGCGCCCGCCGGCCAGCCCGGTTACGGTTACCCGCCGCCGCCCCCGCCGCCGGGCACGCCCTACGGCGCGCAGCCCCAGCAGCCCTACGGCGCCCCCCAGCAGCCGGCCCCGTACGGCCAGCAGCCCCAGCCCGGCTACCCGGGCCAGTACCCCCCGCCGGTCCCGCCCCAGGGCGGCGGCAAGGGCAAGGCGATCGGCATCACGATCGGCGCGGTCGCGGTCGTGGGCGCGCTCATCGCGGGTGCGATGTTCTTCATGGGCAGCGACGGCGAGGTCAAGCCGTACACCATCGTGATGCCGGACAAGCTGCTGGACGGCAAGTACACGAAGAGCAGTCTGAGCGCACCGGGTTCCAAGCAGACGGACACAAAGGACCTCACCGACGACAAGAGCGCCAAGGAGTTCGGCATCGCCAACGGCACGGGAGTGTCGGGCACTTACGCCAGCCCCGAGAAGATGTCGCTCTCACTCACGGGTGTCTACGGGGAGCTCGCCGACCCCAAGAAGACCGTCGACGCGCTGATCGCGAAGATGGAGGAGAACCAGAAGAAGAACGAGGGCACCATGCAGAGCTACAAGATCGAGACGATCACGCCCTGGACCGAGTTCTCACCGAGCGGCTTCGACGGCGCAGTCATGAAGTGCAGGCTCCAGAAGGCCACGTTCACCGCGGGCACCCTGTCGAGCTCCAGCGAGTCCGCCAGCTGCATCTGGAGCGATTCGAGCGCCATGGGGCTCGTCCGGCACGCGGCCCCGGGCAAGTCGCCCTACGGCGGCGAGGCGTCCACGGGTAAGACGATGTCCGCTCAGGAGCTGGCCGAGGCGACCGCCAAGGTCCGCAGCGAGGTCCGCAAGGAGAAGTAGGAGCGACCGGTGACGGCCGCCACGGGGGCGGCCGTCACCGTCCGTGTCCTACTTCCCCCACCGGCTGGCGGTGTTGGCCGCCTGCACCTTCGCGCTGAGCAACTCGGCCTCGGTGACGGGCCGGACCGCGTCGGGTGCGGCCTCCCACTCCTTGCCGCCCGCGAGCGTACGCAGCAGGAGCTGCGGCCCGCCGTTGCGCATGACCTGCCCGACGGCACCGTCCCGGGTATCCACGACGAACGCGCCGATGCCGGGCAGGGGTTGCTGATGGTCCCGGGCAGCGCAGGTGCACGCGCCCAGCGGGGAACGGGGCCGAAGGTCGATGCCGTGGGCGGTGGCCCACACGTAGACCCTGCAGGACGAGTCCTGCGAGGGGCGGGGTTCAGGTTCAGCGACACGAGGCTTCGGTACGGACGGTACTTCGAGGGCGGAAATCCGCCGTCCCCGCCGGAACCAGCGGCGGATAAGGTTGCGCATGTCGACGCTCCTTCGAGGCGTTGGCCACGCCCCGGGACCGTGCCAGCGGTCGCCGGGGTCTTCCACAACGCGGAGAGCGTAGCGTAGGGATCCATAGGGCCCCTAGATAACTAAGGAACCGAAGATATCTGGGCATTGCAGGGAACACTTGGAACACGTAGCGTCCCCGTGTGGTCGAATTCGCTCCTGACATCCCACGCTGGCGCCAGGTCGCCGAAGTGATCCGGCAGCGCATCAAGGACGGCACGTACCCGCCCCGTTCGCGCGTTCCGTCCATCAACCAACTCACCGAAGAGTTCGGCATCGCGGCCATGACGGCCCACAAGGTCCACCGTGGACTGCGCGAGGAGGGACTCATCTACACGGAGCCGGGCCTGGGCTCGTACGTCTCCCAACAGCCGCAGGACGGCTGAGGTCAAGACAGGCTGGCAGCAGGGGGAGAGGTGGGGGGCTTGGGTCCGGCTGGTTGGCTGTGCGGCCGGTGGGAGGCTGGCCGCCGTACTCGCGCCGTCACGGATGCACGCGCGTGAGGAGACCGGTCCCTTCGGCCGTGGCTGAGGGGGAGCTGGCAGCTGCCGCGATGTGGCCGGGCCCGTCGTGGGCGCTCCGCTCAGCGCGCCACCACTGTGGTTGCTCGTCCGGCTGCAGGATGCATGTGAGTGCGGAGTTCACCCGGCGTGGGGCGTAGGGCGGCGGATAAGTGACCCGGGACGGCGGCCGGGCACCTCAGCGGCCCCACGAGGGTGCTCCTGTCACAAGCGAGCCCCCTCAGGGACGGCCTGCCGCCCGCTGCGGCGGATAAGCGGGCCGAGTCGCAGCCTGCGGGCCACCATCAGCCCCACCGGGCCTCTCCTGTCACAGGAGCCCATATCCGGGGGCAGTTGGCCGCCGCCGCGGCGGATAACCGGGCCCGGGCGCAGGCCGCAAGCCACCCGCAGCCCCACCACACGCCCTCCGTCACAACAGCCCCCACTCAGGGACACCCGCCCGCCCAGCCACGACGGTGGCGAGCCGAGCGAAGCGCCCACGACGGCAGACACCACATCGCGGCAGCAGCCAGCTCCCCCTCAGCCACGACTTATGCGCAAGGTCTCCTCACGCGCCCGCATCCGCGACGGCACGAGTACGGCGGCCAACACCCCACCCACCGCACACCCAACACACCGAACCCAAGCCCCCCACCCCTCCCCCCGCTGCCAGCCTGCTCTAACCCGCACCCGACCCACGGATCCCAGCCCCACCGCTACGGTCACCCTGACCGGCGCAAGGAAAAGGGGGAGCCGGCCCCCGCTGCCAGCCTGCTCTAACCCGCACCCGACCCACGGAACTCAACCCGCCTCCACCGCCCTCACCTCACCACATCAGGGCACTCTCCACGTCGCTCTGCCAGTACGTCACCGCCGCCTTGCTGTCGACCCACGTGTCCTCGGGGAGCTTCACCGTGCGGGCCCGGCTCTGCGTGCCGGCGCCCTCGTCGAAGCTCACCCGCAGGACGCTCGCGGTGCGTCCGTCCGTGCCGGAGCCGTCGGCGGCGGACAGGTTGATGCCCGCGTACGCGGACTCGCCGGGCTCCAACGTGACCACGGCCTGCGGGATGGAGTCCTTCACGACCGGCACCACGTGCTGCGCGGCGTCGAAGGCCAGGTGCGGGTGGGCGTAGGCGAAGCACGGCTTGGAACTGGTGTTGGTGGCCGTCAGCAGCTGGTGGTTGATCGGGCGGGACACGTTCTGCACCGTGACCTTGGTGTTGCTCAGGGAGCAGGCCGGGATGGCCGCCTCCGCCGAACCCCCCGCCTGCGCCTGAGCGGTCGTGGCGGCGGCGGTGCCGGTGCCGGCAAGCAGTACAGCCGTGAGGGCGAAGCCGGTGGCGGTAATGCGGGCGGTCGTACGCATAGGGGTGCCTCCGAGAGTTGGCGATCGGCTCCTGGGGCGGATGCCCCGGGCGTGTCGCCAGACTCTCCCTCGCCCTCCCGCACCCACAAGATCCACCGCATCATTCGGGACACGGGAACGGGCCGGCTACTCCCCCGCCCCCTCCGCCAGCGCCTCCAGCAGGCCCACCGCCTCCTCCGCCCGCTCGTACGGGACGAAGAGGTGGTCGTGGTGGAAGCCCGCCACGACGTTGCAGCTGAGGCCGGCCTGGGCCAGGGCCTGGGCGACGGCTGCCGTGAGGCCCACCGCTTCCAGCGCGGAGTGGACCCGCAGGGTGATCCAGCCCGCCACGTACTCGTACGGCAGCCCGGCCGCGTCGGCCTCCTCCTGCCGTACGACCAGGGTGAGGCCCTCCGGTTCCCTCACCGTCACGACGGGGGCCACACCCGCCGGCGCCTCACCCGCCACCGTCGCGTACACGTACCGCCCGGCGTTGAGCACGGGCCGCATACCGCTCAGCAACTTCGTCAGATCACGTTCTCCCGCCATGCCCGCCACCCTACGCACGGGCACGTTCGGACACACGAAAGGGCGCCCGGCACTCGTCCGGACGCCCTCTTCCACGGTACTTCTCAGCTCTGCCTCTCAGCTCTCCTCACCGAAGAGTTCATCGACGGAGGAGACGGTGAAGGCGCGGTCGGCCCAGCCCTGCACGATGTCCAGATCCGTGCACTCCGCGATGCGCTCCCGGTCCCTGGCGGACACGGGGACTCCGCGGTGCTCCAGTGCACGCAGCACCATATCCGCCCTGCCCTTGGCCTCCCCCTTGGCTTCACCCTTCAGGAGCGTCTCCTCGATGAGCGTGCCCCGGCCGGGGAAGTACGTACGGATGGTCATCAGGTTCCTCCAGGTCTCCCTAGCCGGGGTTTCCCCCAGACCGATCTCCAGCAGTTCCGAGTAGTACGCGACAGACTCTTCGTCGGCCGTTCCCAGGGCACGCGCCAGCGCGTCCAGTATGGCCGGAGCGTCCTGGCTCCGCCCGTGCGTCATCGCCGAGAAGGTCGCCATGGCCAGGTTCTGGGCGGCTTCCTCCGCGTCGATGATGGGCGGGACGTTTCCGGGCCCCAGAACCAGAGGGTGCACGGCCAGCGCCTTCCACCCCTCGGGCCCGAGCTTGAACGGACCTGCTGCCCATTCCGCAGTCGCCTTGTCCTGGCAGATGACCAGCAGCAGTGCCGGGTGGCCGTACTTGGCCTTCAAGAACGCGAGGCAAGAAAGGGGCACCCGGCGATCCGCCGGGTGCCCCTTACGCAAACTCAGCTCAGCCGGCTCAGCGCAGCGCTACGCGCTCTTCTCGTGCCGTTCGTCCTTCCCCACGATCCGCGGCTCGCGCGGGACCAGGGTCGGGTTGACGTTGGAGTGGACGACGTCCGCGGTGATGACGACGCGGGCGACGTCCTTCCTCGACGGGACCTCGTACATCACCGACATCAGGACTTCCTCCATGATGGCGCGCAGGCCGCGCGCCCCCGTGCCGCGGAGGATGGCCTGGTCGGCGATGGCCTCAAGTGCCGGGCGGTCGAACTCCAGCTCGACGCCGTCGAGTTCAAAGAGCCTTTGGTACTGCTTCACCAGGGCGTTGCGCGGCTCGACCAGGATCTGGAGGAGGGCCTCGCGGTCCAGGTTGTGGACGGAGGTGATGACCGGCAGACGGCCGATGAACTCCGGGATCATGCCGAACTTGACCAGGTCCTCCGGCATGACCTCCTGGAACTGGTCGCTGGCCTCGATCTCGCGCTTGGAGCGGATCGTCGCACCGAAGCCGATGCCCTTGGCGCCGGCCCGGGACTCGATGATCTTCTCCAGGCCGGAGAAGGCGCCGCCCACGATGAACAGCACGTTCGTCGTGTCGATCTGGATGAATTCCTGGTGCGGGTGCTTGCGGCCGCCCTGGGGCGGGACCGAGGCGGTGGTGCCTTCCAGGATCTTCAGCAGGGCCTGCTGGACGCCCTCGCCCGACACGTCCCGTGTGATCGACGGATTTTCGCTCTTACGGGCGACCTTGTCGATCTCATCAATGTAGATGATGCCGGTCTCGGCCTTCTTGACGTCGTAGTCGGCGGCCTGGATCAGCTTCAGCAGGATGTTCTCGACGTCCTCGCCGACATAGCCGGCCTCCGTCAGCGCGGTGGCGTCGGCGATGGCGAAGGGGACGTTCAGCATGCGGGCCAGGGTCTGGGCCAGCAGCGTCTTGCCGGAGCCCGTGGGGCCCAGCAGCAGGATGTTGGACTTGGCGAGCTCGATGCCGTCGTCGCGATTGTGCGCGCCGGTCTCACCGGCCTGCACACGCTTGTAATGGTTGTAGACGGCGACAGAGAGGGCCTTTTTCGCGGCCTCCTGGCCCACGACATAGCCTTCGAGGAACTCGTAGATTTCGCGGGGCTTCGGGAGTTCCTCCCAGCGCACCTCGCTCGTCTCCGCGAGCTCTTCCTCGATGATCTCGTTGCAGAGGTCGATGCACTCGTCGCAGATGTACACACCAGGACCCGCGATGAGCTTCTTCACCTGCTTCTGGCTCTTGCCGCAGAACGAGCACTTGAGCAGATCGCCGCCGTCACCGATGCGTGCCACGAGGTGCTTCCCCTTCGCCTGGGATCCGCCTTGCACTGCGAACCCGGGTGCTTGCCTATCGACGGTACCTTGCCGGGCCCCCCGAGCGGGCCCCCCTTGGCCTTACTCGGTCGGCTCAAGGGGGATACCAGCGGCACGGCGATCAAACGTTTACGGAACTCTTGCGGGTAGAAACGATCTGGTCGACCAGGCCGTAGGCGAGCGCGTCCTCGGCCGTGAGGATCTTGTCGCGCTCGATGTCGTCCCGGATCTTCTCGATCGGCTGGGTGGAGTGCTTGGCCAGCATCTCCTCCAGCTGGGTGCGCATCCGCATGATCTCCTTCGCGGCGATCTCCAGGTCGGAGAGCTGCTCGCGGCCCGTCTGGCTGGAGGGCTGGTGGATCAGCACGCGGGCGTTGGGCAGGGCCATGCGCTTGCCCGGGGTGCCGGCCGCGAGGAGGATCGCGGCGGCGGAGGCGGCCTGGCCCATGCAGACCGTCTGGATGTCCGGCTTCACGAACTGCATCGTGTCGTAGATGGCCGTGAGGGCCGTGAACGAGCCGCCGGGGCTGTTGATGTAGATCGAGATGTCGCGGTCCGGGTCCATCGACTCCAGGCACAGCAGCTGCGCCATGACGTCGTTGGCGGAGGCGTCGTCGATCTGCACGCCGAGGAAGATCACGCGCTCTTCGAAGAGCTTCGCGTACGGGTCGTACTCGCGGACGCCCTGGGAGGTGCGCTCGACGAAGCGCGGGACGACGTAGCGGGCCTCGGCCTGGGGGCCGGTGTACAGGCCGCTCGGGGACGAGATGTTCATGCGGGTTTCACCATCCTGGTGGCGGTCGGTGGGCCGGGAAGCGGCTTCCCGGCCCGGAAGCGGGCTCTGCGGCGGTACGTACTGCGCCGGGGCTCAGGCCCCGGTGCCGCCGCCGCCCGGAACGCCGGAAGCGTGGGTGATGATCTCGTCGATGATCCCGTACTCCTTGGCCTCCTGCGCGGTGAACCAGCGGTCCCGGTCACCGTCGCGGATGATCGTCTCCACGGTCTGGCCGGTGTGGTGCGCGGTGATCTCGGCCATGCGCTTCTTGGTGCGCAGCAGCTGCTCGGCCTGGATCTTGATGTCCGAGGCGGTGCCGCCGAGGCCCGCGGACCCCTGGTGCATGAGGATGTCGGTGTTGGGCAGCGCGAAGCGCTTGCCCGGGGTGCCGCCGGTCAGCAGGAACTGGCCCATCGAGGCCGCGAGGCCCATGCCGATGGTGACCACGTCGTTCGGGATGTACTGCATGGTGTCGTAGACCGCCATGCCGGCCGTCACCGAGCCGCCGGGGCTGTTGATGTAGAGGTAGATGTCCTTGTCCGGGTCGGCGGCCAGGAGGAGCATCTGCGCCGTGATCTTGTTGGCGATGTCGTCGTCGACCTGCTGGCCGAGGAAGATGATCCGCTCCCCGAGCAGCCGGTTGTAGACCTGGTCGCCGAGGCCACCACCGATGGCGATCTCACCGGCGGCGGAAGGCATCAGATTCGTCACGTATCCACCTGCTCGTCTCTGACGGCAACGGGCCGTCTCCGCGTCTTCTCCGGGGACCGGGGTCCGGCTCGGCCGGACTGCTCGCCGGCGCGCTGCCATGTCTCCCCTGCCCTCGTATCTACGGACCCTAACGCGCTGTTCGGCGGGCGCCATCCCGCATCAGGAACTGTTCGCTCTGAGCGCAGGTTCCGCAGGTCGCACAGCGGCCCGCGGAGGCCGCGGGAGGCCCCTGAGGGCGCCTTCGGGGCGCCCGGGGGCTCCCGGGGCCCCGGGGACGCGGACGGGCCCGGACGCGTGAAAACGTCCGGACCCGTCCGTAGCTGCTGTGCGGCTGCCTGAGCGGCCGCCCTATGCGGCTGCCGGGGCTCAGGCCTCGGTGGTGGCCTCGGCGGTCTCGCCGTCCTCGTCCTCGTCGTCCAGGCTGACGACCTCGCCGGACGCGTCCTTGACGGTGGCGGCCTCGACGACGGTGGCCAGCGCCTTGCCGCGGGCGACCTCACCGACGAGCATCGGGACCTGGCCGCCCTCGACGACCGCCTGGGCGAACTGGTCGGGGCTCATGCCGGAGGACTGGGCACGGCGCATGAGGTGCTCGGTGAGCTCCTCCTGGCCGACCGAGACCTTCTCCTTGTTGACGATCTCGTCGAGGATGAACTGGGTCTTGATGCCCTTCTCGGCCTGCTCCTTGAGCTCGGCGTCGAACTCCTCGGCGGACTTGCCCTGGATCTCCAGGTACTTCGCCAGGTCCAGGCCCATCTGGCCCAGCTGGTGGTGCTCGAGGTTGTGCTTGCGGGTGTTGACCTCGTCCTCGAGCAGCTTCTCGGGCATCGGGACCTCGACCAGCTTGATCAGCTCGTCGAGGACCTTCTCCTGGGCCTGCGTGGCCTGGTCGAACTTCTTCATCCGCTCAAGGCGCTTGCGGCTGTCGGCGCGCAGCTCCTCCAGCGTGTCGAACTCGCTCGCCAGCTGGGCGAAGTCGTCGTCGAGCTCCGGCAGTTCGCGGGACTTGACGGCGGTGACGTCGACCTTGACCTCGGCCTCCTTGCCCTCGGCGGAACCGCCCTTGAGCTCGGAGGTGAAGGTGGCGGTGCCGCCGGCCTCGAGACCGGTCACGGCCTCGTCGATGCCGTCGAGCAGCTGGCCGGAGCCGATGGTGTAGTCGACGCCCTTGGCGACGCCGTCCTCGAGGACCTCGCCGTCGACCTTGGCCTCCAGGTCGACGGTGACGATGTCACCCTCGGCGGCGGCGCGCTCGACCGGGGAGGTGGTCGCGAAGCGGTCGCGCAGCTGCTCGAGCGACTTCTCGACGTCCTCGTCGGTGACCTCGACGGAGTCGACGGTGACCTCGATGCCGGAGTAGTCCGGGATCTCCAGGGTCGGGCGGATGTCCACCTCGGCGGTGAAGGACAGCAGCTCGCCGTCCTTCAGCTCCGTGATGTCGACCTCGGGCTGACCCAGCGGGTTCAGCTCGGCCTCGTTGATCGCCTCGGTGTAGAACTTCGGAAGCGCGTCGTTGACGGCCTCCTCCAGCACCGCACCGCGGCCGAAGCGCTGGTCGATGACACGGGCCGGGATCTTGCCCTGACGGAAGCCCTTCACCGTGACCTGCTGGTTGATCTTCTTGTACGCCGCGTCGAGGCTGGCCTTGAGCTCCTCGAAGGGCACCTCGACAGTGAGCCGAACCCGAGTCGGGTTCAGGGTCTCCACGGCGCTCTTCACGGTTCGGTCTCCTTGGGGCTGACTTCTGGTGATTCTGCTGAGGTTCAGCGGATCGCGCCCGGTAGGCAGACTCGGTGGTGCAGACACACGGGCGCGCAGCTTGCATAGTAACCGCAAGCAGGATGAGCCCCACAATGTGATCTTGACCGTGGTCGTGTGGTGGTCGGGGTGGCCGGATTCGAACCGACGACCTTCCGCTCCCAAAGCGGACGCGCTACCAAGCTGCGCCACACCCCGTAAGTGCGAGACGTAGGGTACATGCCCGCGGGGGTAACAGTGGCGTGATTAACGTCGGCGCCGGGAAGCACGGGGCGGCGCGGAAGCGGCGCGCGGTGGGGGGCCGAAGGGGTGACGTGCGATGCACGGCCCGGACCCGCTACGATGCACAACGTGCCGCACGGCCCTTTCCGGGTTCGCGGCGCGTGCGGGCGTAGCTCAATGGTAGAGCCCCAGTCTTCCAAACTGGCTACGCGGGTTCGATTCCCGTCGCCCGCTCCACCGACGCCTCCGGCCCTGCCGGAGGCGTTTGTCGTTCCCCGCGCTCTTCCCGGGGAACGCCGTCCGGGCGGCTCAGAACTTGATGCCGTTTATCGTCTCGGCGATCGAGTTCAGGAACCTCTGGATCGACGGCGCCATGCCCGTCGAGGCGAGGAAGAAGCCGAAGAGGATGGCGACGATCGCCGGGCCGCCCTTGATGCTGTTGGAGCGGAAGAGCACCACCAGCACGATCGCCAAGAGCAGCACCACTGACAGCGAAATGGCCACAACTGATCACACCCTCGGTCGGATACTCACCGGTCTGCCCGGGAGACATGCTCCCCGCGGCCCTCGCCCGTCAACCATCGTGCCACCAACTTCCCTGTTTCCGTGGGCCTGTGACATTTCATCGGCACTTCGTCCAGAAACAGCCTGCAAAGCCGTGGGCAGTGGAAATCGGGTGACTTGACGGTCCGCGTGGCGGCGGCCGCCGCGACGCCGCTAGGGTGCTTCGGATGTCCCCCGCCGTCACACCTCCCGCCCGCGCGGTGATCCCCTCGGGGCAGCCCGGCCAGACGTCCGCGCCGGCCGCCCCGGCACAGCGCGATCCCTTTTTCGACAACGCGAAATACCTCGCGATCGTCCTCGTGGCGCTGGGACACGCGTGGGAGCCGCTCTCCCACACCAGCCGCGCCGCGCTGGCGCTCTACATGACCGTGTACACCTTCCACATGCCGGCGTTCATCCTGATATCCGGCTATTTCTCCCGCGGCTTCGATCTGAGCCCCGCCAAGCTCAAGCGCCTGCTCACGGGTGTGGTCGTGCCGTACCTGGTCTTCGAAGTCGCCTACACGTACTTCCAGCACTGGGCGGAGGACGACGCGCCGCCGGAGCCCATTTCCCTGCTCAACCCGTGGTACCTGAACTGGTTCCTGGCCGCGCTCTTCATCTGGCGGCTGACGACGCCGGTGTGGAAGCTCATCCGGTGGCCGGTCCCCGTCGCCTTCGCCGTGGCCGTCCTGGCCGCGGTCTCCCCCGAGGTCGGCGGCGACTTCGCCATGGAGCGGGTGCTGCAGTTCCTGCCGTTCTTCGTGATCGGCCTGCACCTGCGGCGCGAGCACTTCGAGCTCGTGCGGCGCCGCTGGGTGCGGATCGCGGCGGTGCCGGTCTTCGCCGTGGCGCTCGCGGTCGCGTACTGGCTGGCGCCCGGCCTGGACACCGGCTGGTTCTACCGCAGCAGCGCCGTCCAGGACCTGCACGAGCCGGCCTGGACGGCCCCGCTGACGACCTTCGCCCTGTTCGCCTGCGCGGCCGTGCTCACGGTGGCGTTCCTGGCCTGGGTGCCGCGCCGGAAGGTGTGGTTCACGGCGCTGGGCGCGGGGACCCTGTACGGGTACCTGCTGCACGGCTTCCTGATCAAGCTGTCGCGCTGGTGGGAGTGGTACGACGCGGCCGCGTGGATCCGCCGGCCGGTCGGCGAGATCGTCGTCACCTTGATCGCGATCGCGGGCATGACGGCGCTGTGCACGTCGCCTGTACGGCGGGTGTTCCGGTGCGTGATGGAACCGCGGATGGCGTGGGCTTTCCGTAAGCCCTAGAGCGACGGATCGGGCCCGTTCGGCACCGCCGGACCACCGGCGTTGTGGCTGATCGCCATCGCGGCGGACAAAATTCTCCCGCCGCAGCGGCGGGACACCACGACGGTGCAGCCGGCGGTGCCGAACCAGCCGCGTCCCTACGCCTCGATACCCAGCAGCCGCCGCATCCTCGCGTACTTCGCCGCCAGGCGACTCCGCGTCGCCTCGTCCAGCTCCTTCGCCCGCTCCGGGTCGGAGTTGTGCGCCAGGTCGGACTCCTTGATCAGGAGGGCCCCCGGCGTGGCCAGGATGCGGGCCGCGTAGTCCTCCGGGGCCTCGCCCGGGCGCTTCGTGACGGCCAGGACCATGTCCTTGACCGGCCGGGGCAGCTCGGAGCCCTCCAGCCACTCCTCGGTCACCGCGCCGTCCTCGACGGCGTCGTGCAGCCAGGCCGCGGCCATCTGCTCGTCGCTGCCGCCGCGCTGCCGCACGCCCTCGGCGACGGCCGCCAGGTGCTCGGTGTACGGGCGGCCGGCCTTGTCGGTCTGGGCGGCGTGGGCGCGCCGCGCGAGGGCCTCCACGGCGGCGAGGTCGAGAGCGGTCATGCGGATCCTCCATGGTTCGGTGACGTCCGGGGCCCGGTGCCGTCCGGGCTCAGTGCCGGCAGATCAGCAGCAGGGCCCGGTCGTCGTTGACGTCCTTCGCGACGGCCTCGATCAGGTGCCAGGCCGCGCCCTGGAAGCCGGCGGAGACGTAGCGGTCGGCCTCGCCGGTGAGGCGGTCCATGCCCTCGGTGAGGTCCCGCTCGGAGGTCTCGACCAGTCCGTCGGTGAAGAGCATGAGGACGTCGCCGGGCTGCAGGGTGCCCTTTATCGGGTCGAACTGGGCGCCGTCGTACACGCCGAGCAGCGGCCCCTCCGCGGCCTTCTCCTCCCAGCGGCCGGTGCCGGCGCTGAGCTGGAGGCCGGGCAGGTGGCCCGCGGAGAACATCTCGTAGTCGCCGCTGTCGAGGTCGAGGACGAGGTGCACGGAGGTCGCGAAGCCCTCGTCCCAGTCCTGGCGGAGCAGGTAGCCGTTGGCGGCGGGCAGGAAGGCGTGGGGCGGCAGGGAGCCGAGGAGCCCGCCGAAGGCGCCGGAGAGCAGGAGCGCGCGGGAGGCGGCGTCCATGCCCTTGCCGGAGACGTCCGTGAGGACGACCTCCAGGGTGCGGCCGCCGTTCGTCCGGGCGGCGACGACGAAGTCGCCGGAGAAGGACTGGCCGCCGGCCGGGCGCAGCGCCATCTCCCGGTGCCAGCCGCGCGGCAGTTTGGGCAGCTTGCTCTGGACGCGGATGCGTTCGCGCAGGTCGAAGAGCATGGTGCCGCCGCGCCGCCAGGGCACGCCGACGCGGCTGCGGAACTGGGCGATGAGCAGCCCGAGGAGGCCGACGGCGGCGACGACGAGGATGGTGCCGGGCGTGACGCGGACGCCGTCGCCGGAGGCCTCGGGGTTGAGGACGGCGGCCTCGGCGATGAGGGCCGCGGCGGAGGCGCCGTACAGCGCGAGCAGGCTGGCGGGGCGCAGCAGCAGGCCGCCGGCGACGATCGGCAGGACGAGGGCGGTGGGCACGCACCAGGCGGGCAGCGCGATGGTGGTCAGGGCGAGGGCGGGGACCGTGAGCAGCAGGGCCGCGAGGGCGATCCAGTCGGACCCGTCGCCGCGGAAGTAGTCGACCCCGGCTTTGCGCACGCTTGTCCGGGCCCGGTGCCATGCCTTGCGCATCCGGGCCGTCGGGGTCTCCGCACCGCCAGTCATTGCATCGTGACCTTATCCACCCATTCGGCGGTGCGTCGACTCACGCCGCGCCGACACGGCCGCGCACGGTACGTCCCGTGCGGCAGGGTCGGCCCCTTATGCGAAATTCCTTCGCCCCGGGGGCCGGGTCGCTGCTAGTCATGGGGTATGACGACGGAGTTGCGAGTCCTTCGCGATGCTGAGTTCGATGCCTGGTACGCCGCGGTCGAGCTGGGGTTCGGCGGGGTCCCCGAGGCCCCCGAGGAAGCCGCCCTGTGGCGTGAACTGGCCGGCCTCGACCGTTCGATCGGGGTCTGGGACGGCGCGGATGCGGTGGGTACGACCGGGGCGTTCGCCCTGCGGATCACCGTTCCCGGGGGCGCCGGGGTGCAGGCGGCCGGGGTGACGATGGTGAGCGTGCGGCCCACGCACCGAAGGCGCGGCGTGTTGCGGCAGATGATGCGGCGGCAGCTGGACGACCTGCGGGCCTGGGGCGAACCGCTGGCCGTCCTGACGGCTTCCGAGCCGGACATCTACGGGCGGTTCGGCTACGGCATCGCGACCCACTCCTTGAGCGTCCGTATCGATACGACCCGTGTGCGCGTGTCCGCCCCGGAGGGCACGGAGGGGGTGCGGTTGCGCTTGTCGAAGCCCGATGAAGCACGCGACGCCTGCGAGGCGGTCTACGCACGCCGGGTAGCCGCCCGCCCGGGCATGCTCGCGCGGCAGCCGGGCTGGGAGGCCGTGCCGCTGCTGGATCCGGCGGACGGGCGCGAGGGCGCCTCGCCGCTGCAGTGCGTGCTCGCCGAGGAGGGCGGGCGGACGGTGGGGTACGCGCGGTACGCGGTCCGGCCGCTGTGGGCCGAGTCGGGCCCGGGCGGGACGGTGCTGCTGCGCGACGTGGAGGCGCTGACCCCGGCCGCGTACGCCGCCCTGTGGCGCTATCTGACGGAGATCGACCTGACGACGCTCGTGACCGCCCACAACCGTCCCGTGGACGACCCGCTGCTGCATCTCGTCAGTGACATCCGGCGGTGCGAGCCGCGGGTCAAGGACTCGCTGCACGTGCGGCTGGTCGAGGTGGGGAGCGCGCTCGCCGCGCGGACGTACCGCGGCCCGGTGGACGTCGTCCTGGACGTCGCCGACGACTTCTGCCCCTGGAACGCGGGGCGGTGGCGGCTGACCGGCGACGCGAAGGGCGCGTCCTGCGAGCGCACCGAGGACGCGGCCGACCTGGCCCTGTCCGTGCGGGAGCTGGGGTCGGCCTATCTGGGCGGGGTGTCCCTCGCCGCGCTGGCGGGGGCCGGCCGGGTGCGGGAGCTGCGCGAGGGTGCGCTGGAGGAGGCGGCGGCGGCCTTCGGCAGCGACGTGGCGCCGTGGCTGCCGCACGGCTTCTGACGCCGCCGGGGCCCTCCCGGCGGCCGGAAGGCTTCCTGACGGGCTGTCAGTGCTGCTGGCAGCCCGGGCACCAGAAGAGATTGCGGGCGGCGAGACCGGCGGTGCGGATCTCGCCGCCACAGATGTGGCAGGCCATCCGGGCGCGGCGGTAGACGTAGACCTCGCCGCCGTGGTCGTCGACGCGCGGCGGGCGGCCCATGGCCTCCGGGGTGTGCTCGGGCCGTACGGTGTCGATTCTGTTGTTGCGCACACCCTCGCGCATCAGCTCGACCAGGTCCGACCAGATCCCTTCCCATTCGGAACGGGTCAGATCACGGCCGAGGCGGTACGGGTCGATCCCGTGCCGGAAGAGGACCTCTGCCCGGTAGACGTTGCCGACGCCCGCGATGACCTTCTGGTCCATGAGCAGGGCGGCGACGCTCGTGCGGCTGCGCGCGATGCGGTGCCAGGCCGCCTCGCCGTCGTCCTCGGGGCGCAGCGGGTCCGGGCCGAGGCGGTCGTGTATCGCCTGCTTCTCGGCGTCGGTGATCAGGGCGCAGGTGGTGGGGCCGCGGAGGTCGGCGTAGCCCTCGGGGTTCGCCAGGCGCAGGCGCACCGTGTCGGTGGGGGGCGGGGCGTGTCCCGTCCCGAAGGCGTACTTGCCGAAGAGGCCGAGGTGGATGTGGATCCAGTCGCCGCCGCCGAAGCCGAGGAAGAGGTGCTTGCCGTGGGCCTCGGCGGTCTCCAGGGGGCGGCCGTCCACGAGGGCGGCGGCGTCGGAGAACTTGCCCTGGGGGCTGGTGGCCCGGACGGGGCGCTCCGCGAAGAGGTCACGATGATCGGCCGCGAGGCGGTGGATCGTATGCCCTTCAGGCACGGGGGTCCTCCGGACGGGGTTCGGCTACGGTCGCGAAATCGCGGAGCGGTGGACGGGCCGCGCAGGCGGCCCGTCCACCGCTCCGGAAGGAAATCAGCCCTGCTGGGGGTGGTGCGCCGGAATCTCCGGGAGCTCGCCCGTCTCCTCGTAGCGGGCCAGCATCTCGATGCGGCGGGTGTGGCGCTCCTCACCGGAGTACGGCGTGGCCAGGAAGATCTCGACGAACTTCGTCGCCTCTTCCTGGGTGTGCATCCGGCCGCCGATGCTGATCACGTTGGCGTTGTTGTGCTCGCGGCCGAGGGCGGCCGTCTGCTCGCTCCAGGCCAGGGCGGCCCGGACGCCCTTGACCTTGTTGGCGGCGATCTGCTCGCCGTTGCCCGAGCCGCCGATCACGATGCCGAGGCTGTCGGCGTCGGCGGCGGTCCGCTCCGCGGCGCGGAGGCAGAACGGCGGGTAGTCGTCCTGGGCGTCGTAGATGTGGGGACCGCAGTCGACGGGCTCGTGGCCGTGGGCCTTGAGCCACTCGACGAGGTGGTTCTTGAGTTCGTAGCCGGCATGGTCGGAGCCGAGGTACACGCGCATGCGTCCGAGTGTGGCACGAACGGGGACCGTGATCGGCCAGCAGGTCGTGGTAACTCTGAGTGAACACAACGAAATGGATTCGGGTCTTCCTAAAGACACCTTCGAAAAGTTCTAATGCGGTGGCTCGTAACCCGAGAACCAAAGGAACAACCCGAAGGAACGTGCATATGAGCGCGACACCGCCGACCATGACGAAGGGGTCGACGACCGGCGATCCCGGCAACGCCCCGGCGGCGGGCGGGGAAGGCCTCAAGGCCGGACTCAAGAACCGCCACCTGTCCATGATCGCCATTGGCGGTGTGATCGGTGCGGGCCTCTTCGTGGGTTCCGCCTCCGGCATCGCCGCCGCCGGCCCCGGCATTCTCATCTCCTACGCCCTCGTCGGCACGCTCGTCGTCTTCGTGATGCGCATGCTCGGCGAGATGGCCGCGGCCAACCCCACCTCCGGCTCGTTCTCCGCCTACGCGGACCGGGCGCTCGGCCGCTGGGCCGGTTTCTCCATCGGCTGGCTGTACTGGTTCTTCTGGGTCGTCGTGCTGGCGGTCGAGGCGACCGCGGGCGCCGCCATCCTCAACGGCTGGATACCGTCCGTCCCGCAGTGGGCCTGGGCACTGATCGTGATGATCGTGCTGACGGCGACCAACCTCGCCTCGGTCAGCTCGTACGGCGAGTTCGAGTTCTGGTTCGCCGGCATCAAGGTCGTCGCGATCGCCGCGTTCGTGGCCATCGGCCTGCTGGCCGTCTTCGGCGTGCTGCCGGGCTCGGACAACCCGGGCGCGGGCCTGGACAACCTCACCGCGCACGGCGGGTTCCTGCCCAACGGAGCGGGCGCCATCCTCACCGGTGTGCTGATGGTCGTCTTCTCCTTCATGGGCAGCGAGATCGTCACGCTCGCCGCCGGTGAGTCCGAGGACCCGCAGCGCGCGGTCCGCCAGGCCACCAACAGCGTCATCTGGCGCATCGCCGTCTTCTACCTCGGCTCGATCTTCGTCGTGGTCAGCCTGCTCCCCTGGGACAGCAAGGAGATCGCGGACAAGGGCAGCTACGTCGCGGCGCTCGACTCGATCGGCATCCCGCACGCCGGCCAGATCATGAACGTCATCGTGCTGACGGCCGTCCTGTCCTGCCTGAACTCCGGCCTCTACACCGCCTCCCGCATGGCCTTCTCCCTCGGCCAGCGCGGCGACGCGCCGAAGTCCTTCGCCACGGTCAACAAGCGGGGCGTGCCGCAGGTCGCCATCCTCGCCTCGGTCGTCTTCGGCTTCGTGTCGGTGATCTTCAACTACGTCTGGCCGGACACCGTCTTCAAGTTCCTGCTGAACGCCTCCGGCGCCGTCGCCCTCTTCGTCTGGCTGGTGATCTGCTTCACCCAGCTGAAGATGCGCGGCATCATCCTGCGCGAGATGCCGGAGAAGCTCACGGTGAAGATGTGGTTCTTCCCGTACCTGACGTGGGCCACCATCGGCATGATCACCTTCGTGCTGGGCTACATGCTCTACACCGGTGGTGACAACCGCCAGACGGTGCTCGCCTCGGTGCTGGTGGGCGTGATCGTCGTGGCGCTGGGCCTCATCCTGGACCGCCGCCACCGCGCGAACGCCGGGCGCTAGCCGCACCGCGCACACCTACGCAGAAGCCCGCGTCCCCGGAGGGGGGCGCGGGCTTCTGCGCAGGCGGAGGGGGATCAGCCCCGGCGGCCCAGGAGCTTCCACGCAGTGGGCAGCGCTCCCATGGCCAGCGCGGCCTTCAGCGCGTCACCGATGAGGAACGGCGTCAGACCCGCCGCGACGGCGGCGGCGAGGGACATGTTCGCGGCCAGGGCCAGGTACGGCACGCCGACCGCGTAGACGATCGCGGAGCCGAGCGCCATCGTGCCGGCGGTGCGCAGGGCCGAGCGGTCGGCGCCGCGGCGGGCCAGGGCGCCGACGACGGTCGCGGCGAGCAGCATGCCGAGGACGTAGCCGAAGGACGGGAAGGCGGCGCCGGACTTGGCCTCGGCGAACCACGGCATGCCCGCGACGCCCGCGACGGCGTACAGGGCGAGGGAGAGGAAGCCGCGGCGGGCGCCGAGGGCGGTGCCGACCAGCAGGACCGCGAAGGTCTGGCCGCTGACGGGGACCGGGGAGCCGGGGACGGGGACGGCGATCTGCGCCGCGAGGCCGGTGAGGGCGGCTCCGCCCAGGATCAGGGCCGCGTCGCGCACCCGGGCGCGCCCGGCGGTGGAGGCGGGGAGCAGATCGGCGAGGACCGTACCGGTCCGGGGAACAGAGGCAGCGGCGGTGGCCATCTTCACTCCGCAGATAAGTGGTGGGGACAAGTGACTTTGTGACGTTAGCCGAGGGCACTCGAAGGGACATCGCGCGGCAATGACAAAGGCAGGCCGTCCGGCTTGGAGACTTCCCCGGGTGGTTCCCGGAACGGGCGGATTATCGCGTGATGCTTGTCACTGGAGCTCGGTAAGGCTTGGCTCGGACTGCATTACCGGGAGAATGTGGAGTCACCTATACCCCTTTGCGCTCCGCGTGAAGATCGCCAGCGCCCTTCGCGCGGATCCGAGAGTACGAACCTCATGCACGACGCACCCCCCACCGCGGATTCCCTCGCGGGCGAGAAAGAACCCCTGTCGGCCGGGCTCAAGCAGCGGCACCTGACGATGCTCGGGCTGGGCGGCGTCATCGGCGCCGGCCTCTTCGTCGGCTCCGGCGCCGGCATCGCCGTGGCGGGGCCGGGCATCATCGTCTCCTACCTGATCGCGGGCGTGCTCGCGATGCTGGTGATGCGGATGCTCGGCGAGATGTCCGCCGCCATGCCCGCCTCGGGCGCCTTCTCGGTGCACGCCGAGCGGGCGCTGGGCCGCTGGGCCGGCTTCACCGTCGGCTGGCTGTACTGGTTCCTGCTGGTGGTCGTGCTGGCCGTGGAGGCCACGGGCGCGGCCCAGATCGCCAACGGCTGGGTGCCGGGCGTCCCGCAGTGGGCCTGGGTGCTGATCTTCATGGTGGTCTTCACGGCCGCCAACCTCACCGCAGTGAAGAACTTCGGCGAGTTCGAGTTCTGGTTCGCCGCGCTCAAGGTCGGCGCGATCGTCCTCTTCCTGGGGCTGAGCCTGCTGGCGGTCTTCGGCGTGCTGCCGGACACCGAGGCGGTGGGCTTCACCAACCTCACCGGCCAGGGCGGCTTCCTGCCCAACGGCGTGAGCGGCGTCGTCTCCGGCGTCCTCGCGGTCGTCTTCGCCTTCGGCGGCCTGGAGGTCCTCACGATCGCCGCGGCCGAGTCCGACGACCCGGCGCGCGCCGTCGGCCGTGCGGTGCGCAGCGCCGTGTGGCGCATCCTCTTCTTCTACGTGGGCTCGATGCTCGTCATCGTCACCCTGCTGCCGTGGTCGTCCATGGAGCCGGGCAAGAGCCCGTACGTGGCCGTGCTCGACCACATCGGCATCCCGGCCGCCGGGCAGATCATGAACATCGTGGTCTTCGTGGCGCTGCTGTCGGCGCTGAACGCCAACCTCTACGGCTCGTCGCGGATGGTCTTCTCGCTCGCCGAGCGCGACGAGGCGCCGAAGGCGCTGCTGAAGGTGTCCGGCAGCGGCGTGCCGCGCCGGGCCGTGCTGGCCTCGGTCGCGTTCGGTTTCGCCTCGGTGATACTCAACCTGCAGTGGCCGGATTCCATCTTCCGGTACTTGCTGAATGCCGTGGGTGCGGTCCTGCTCTTCGTCTGGGGCCTGATCGCCGTCTCGCAGCTGCGGCTGCGGCGCCGGATCGAGCGGGAGATGCCCGAGAAGCTCGCCCTGCGCATGTGGTGCTTCCCCTATCTGACCTGGGTCGCTCTGGCCGGGATGGCCGGCGTGCTGGTGCTGATGCTGACCGACGACGGGGCCCGGCCGCAGCTGATCTGGTCGGCCGCGGCGACCGGCGCCGTGCTCCTGGTGGCCGGGGTGCGCGAGCTCCGGCTGCGCCGGGCGGGCTGATCACGGCCGCCCGGAGCGCTCCGGACGGCCGGATTCCTTCACCTTCTGGCGAGATGTCAGGCACGGACAGTCATACCGCCGTCTGAATATCGGACAGCCCTGTCACAGGTGTTGTCCTGGGCGAACATGACCCCCACACTGAGGCAACTTTTCCGCTCTCACCCCACGGGACACACACGACCATGACTCGGACTTCTGCGACCTCCGCGCCCGAGCGCGCGGTCAGCGACCAGGCGCCGGGCGGCACGGATCTGTCGCACGGCCTCAAGCAGCGCCACCTGTCGATGATCGCCCTCGGCGGCGTCATCGGCGCCGGCCTCTTCGTCGGCTCCGGCGCGGGCATCGCCGCGGCCGGTCCGGCCATCGTGCTCGCCTATGCGGTCTCCGGACTGCTCGTGATGCTCGTGATGCGGATGCTGGGCGAGATGGCCGCGGCCAACCCGGCCTCGGGCACCTTCTCCGTGCACGCCGAGAAGGCGATAGGCCCCTGGGCGGGCTTCGCCGCCGGCTGGATGTTCTGGGTCGAGCTCTGTGTGGGCATCGCCGTGGAGGCGATCGGTGCGGCCCACATCATGCAGTCGTGGTTCCCCTCCACCGCCTCGTGGATGTGGGTGCTGATCTTCATGGCCGTCTTCTGCGGGACGAACCTCGCGGCGGTCAGCAACTTCGGCGAGTTCGAGTTCTGGTTCGCGGCGCTCAAGGTCGCGGCGATCGGCGTCTTCCTCATCCTGGGCGTCCTCGCCATCTTCGGCGCGCTGCCCGGCACCGAGGCCCCGGGCTCCGACAACCTCACCGGCCACGGCGGCTTCGTCCCCAACGGTGCCAACGGCCTGGTCGTGGGCCTGCTCGCCTCCGTCTTCGCCTACGGCGGCCTGGAGACGGTGACGATCGCGGCGGCCGAGTCCGAGCACCCGGTCAAGGGCGTCGCCCAGGCCGTCCGCACCGCGATGTGGCGGATCGCCCTCTTCTACGTCGGCTCGATGCTGGTCATCGTCACCGTGCTGCCCTGGAACGACAAGGCGCTGCTGACGGACGGCCCCTACGTGGCGGTGCTCAAGCACCTCGACATCCCGGCCGCCGGGCAGATCATGAACGTCATCGTCCTGGTCGCCCTGCTCTCCGCGATGAACGCCAACATCTACGGCGCCTCCCGGATGTCGCACTCCCTCGTCATGCGCGGCGAGGGCCCGCGGTTCCTGGCCAAGGTCACCGGCGGCGTGCCGCGGCTGACCGTGATCGCCTCCTCCGCCTTCGGCTTCTTCGCCGTCCTGCTCAGCTACTGGTGGCCCGACACCGTCTTCAAGTGGCTGCTGTACATGACGGGCGCCGCGGTGCTCGTGGTGTGGGGCTTCATCGCCGTCACCCAGCTGCGGATGCGCCGGCAGCTGGAGCGTTCGGCGCCGGAGAAGCTCGTGGTGAAGATGTGGCTCTTCCCCGGTCTGACCTGGGTGGCCCTGGCCGGGATCGTGGCGGTCCTGTCGCTGATGCTGCGCGAGGAGGACACCCGCATCCAGCTGTACTTCACCGCCGGGCTGACGGGCGCCCTCTGCCTCATCGGCTACGTCCGGCAGCGCGTGACGGCCGCGAAGCAGTGACCGCGGTCCGCTGACCGCGCCGTTCGGCCACCACCCACACCCCCCACGAGGCGGGCCGGGTCCTGATCTTCAGGACCTAGCCCGCCTCGGTCTTTTGTAGGAGATCGCCCACCCTTACGGCCCGTCAGTTGTTCTTGCTGGTAGCGTCTACCTGCAAGTTAATTGCAATAAGCAGTCGGAGGGCTCGGCATGGCCATCTACACACTTCCTGAACTTCCCTACGATTACGCTGCGCTGCAGCCGACGATCGACGCGAAGATCATCGAGCTGCACCACGACAAGCACCACGCGGCGTACGTCAAGGGCGCGAACGACACCCTGGAGCAGCTCGCCGAGGCCCGCGACAAGGACCAGTGGGGCGCCATCAACGGCCTGGAGAAGAACCTGGCCTTCCACCTCTCCGGTCACATCCTGCACAGCATCTACTGGCAGAACATGTCCGGCGACGGCGGCGGCGAGCCCCTGGACAAGGACGGCGTGGGCGAGCTCGCCGACGCGATCGCCGAGTCCTTCGGCTCCTTCGCCAAGTTCAAGGCCCAGCTGACCAAGGCCTCCGCGACCACCCAGGGCTCCGGCTGGGGCGTCCTCGCCTACGAGCCGATCAGCGGCAAGCTGATCGTCGAGCAGGTCTACGACCACCAGGGCAACGTCGGCCAGGGCTCGGTCCCGATCCTGGTCTTCGACGCCTGGGAGCACGCCTTCTACCTGCAGTACAAGAACCAGAAGGTCGACTTCATCGACGCCATGTGGGCCGTCGTCAACTGGCAGGACGTCGCCAAGCGCTTCGAGGCCGCCAAGCAGCGCGGCAACCTGCTGCTGGTCCCGTAATTCCGTAAGGAATTCCCCGCCGTCCTGCTCGTGATCGTCTTCTCACCCTTCACGTGGCAGGCGGAGAAGGCCCCCGCATCGCGGGGGCCTTCTCACTCATGCGCGCTCACTCATGCACGCTCACTCACACGTGGCCGAACGCCTCGCCCGTCACCGTGAACCCCTTCGCGAGCCCCACGTCGTGCAGCCGGGCGAACCGGCCGGCGTCCCAGCACGTGCACACCGCGAAGCGGTAGTCGGCCGACGCCGTCCCGTCGGCGGCGACCCGTACCGTGCCCGTCAGCCGGTACGCGAAGGCGCCCAGCGCCAGCCGCCAGTCCACGCTCCCCCACGCCCGGGGCAGCGCCACCTCGCGCCAGCCGCTGTCCGCGGGGTACGCGGCGGCCGTGCGGGGGCCGTCGCGCCACTGCTCCAGCGCCTCGGCGCACCAGCGGTCCAGCTGCGCCCCGGCCGCGGAGCGCACGGCCGGAAGGGCGAGCAGGGCGTCCGCGTCCACGCGGTACGGGGCGCCGGTGCCGAGCAGGTAATGCCGCAGGGCCCCGGCCGCCCGGCGCAGGCCCAGCGCGGACCGCAACAGGACGAGGGCCCGGCAGCCCGCTCGCAGCAGCAGGTCGTACGGGCGTACGGGCCGCTCGGCGAAGTGGCCTGCGGCCGGCGTTCCCGCTTCTGCGCGGCCGCCGTCCCAGCCGATCGGCGACGTGAGTTCGGTCTGCCCCATACCGGGACATTAAGGGAGGCGGGGCGGGTGTGCGCGCCGGCGTCCGGCCTCTGCGGCCGGCGGGGGCTTGTCGCGCAGCTCCCCGCGTCCCCTTCGGGGCGCAGCCGCCGTCAGTCGAAGACCGGGCCCTGCGTCCGCGTGCGCTTGATCTCGTAGAAGCCCGGCGTCGAGGCGACCAGCAGCGTGCCGTCCCACAGCCGCGCCGCGGCCTCGCCCTTGGGGGCGGGCGTGACGACGGGGCCGAAGAAGGCGATCTGCTCGCCGTCCGCGCCCGGCACCGCGATGATCGGCGTGCCGACGTCCTGGCCGACCTTGGTGATGCCCTCCTCGTGCGAGGCGCGCAGCTCGGCGTCGAAGGCGTCCGAGCGGGCGACGTCCGCGAGCTCGGCCGGCAGGCCGGCCTCTTCCAGGGCGGCGACGATCGTCTCGTGGTCCCGGGGCAGGCCCTGGTTGTGGAAGCGGGTGCCGAGGGCCGTGTAGAGCGGGCCGAGGACCTGCTCGCCGTGCTTGGCCGCGGCCGCGATGCACACGCGCACCGGGCCCCACGCCTCGGTCCGCATGATCGTGCGCATGCGCTCGTCCATCGTGTCGAGCTTGTCCTCGTTGAGGACGGCCAGGCTCATGACGTGCCAGCGCACCTCGACCGGGCGGACCTTCTCGACCTCCAGCATCCAGCGCGAGGTCATCCAGGCCCAGGGGCACAGCGGGTCGAACCAGAAGTCGGCGGGGGTCTTCTCCACGGCAGTCACGTAGATCTCCTCAGAAGGGCCATTCGGTCGCCGTTTCAACAAAAACACCCCGTGCCATGATTCCGCTGTTGCCACAGACACACCATCCAGCCGAAGGAGTCCCGACGTGCCCGGTGAGAACCTGACCCGTGAGGAGGCCCGTGAGCGGGCCCGGCTGCTGGCCGTGGACGCCTACGAGGTGGCCCTCGACCTGCGGTCCGCGGTGGGGGCGGGACAGGAGCACCGGACGTTCCGGTCGGTCACCACGGTGCGCTTCCGCTGCGCCGAGCCCGGGGCCGCGACGTTCGCGGACCTGCTGGCGCCCGCCGTGACGGCCGTGACCCTGAACGGCCGCACCCTGGACCCGGCCTCCGTCTTCGACGGCTCGCGGATCGCGCTCACGGACCTGGCGGCCGAGAACGTCCTGGTCGTGGACGCGCAGTGCGCGTACAGCCGGACCGGCGAGGGCCTGCACCGCTTCGAGGACCCCGAGGACGGCGAGGTCTACCTCTACACCCAGTACGAGCCCGCCGACGCCCGCCGCGTCTTCGCCAACTTCGAGCAGCCCGACCTCAAGGCGCCCTTCGCCCTCTCGGTGACGGCGCCGGCCGGCTGGACGGTGCTGGGCAACGGCGCGCAGGCGGGCGAGCCCGAGCCCGTCGCACCGTCCGCCGCCACCTGGCGGTTCGCCGAGACGCTGCCGATCTCCACGTACATCACGGCGGTCGTCGCCGGCCCGTACCACGTGGTCCGCGACCACTACAGCCGCACGCTGCCCGACGGCACCGTCCTGGAGATCCCGCTGGGCGCGCTGTGCCGCAAGGGCCTGGCCCGGCACTTCGACGCGGACGACGTCTTCACCGTCACCAAGCAGGGCCTGGACTTCTTCCACGACAACTTCGACTACCCGTACCCGTTCGGGAAGTACGACCAGGCGTTCGTGCCCGAGTACAACCTCGGCGCGATGGAGAACCCGGGCCTGGTGACCTTCCGCGAGGAGTTCGTCTTCCGCGGCAAGGTGACGCAGACGTCCTACGAGGGCCGGGCCAACGTCATCCTGCACGAGATGGCGCACATGTGGTTCGGCGACCTGGTCACCATGGAGTGGTGGGACGACCTGTGGCTGAAGGAGTCCTTCGCCGACTTCATGGGGACCTTCTCGATGGTGGAGGCCACCCGCTTCGAGAACGGGTGGATCACCTTCGCCAACCGGCGCAAGGCGTGGGCGTACCGCGCCGACCAGCTGCCCTCCACGCACCCGGTCACGGCCGACATCCACGACCTGGAGGAGGCCAAGCTCAACTTCGACGGCATCACCTACGCCAAGGGCGCCTCCGTCCTCAAGCAACTCGTCGCCTACGCGGGCCGTGACGCCTTCCTGGAGGGCGCCCGGCGCTACTTCAAGCGGCACGCCTTCGGCAACACGCGCCTGACCGACCTGCTGGAGGTGCTGGAGGAGACCTCCGGCCGGGACATGGGCGCCTGGGCGCGCTCCTGGCTGCAGACCGCGGGCGTCAACTCCCTCACGCCGCTCGCCACGTACGACGCCGCCGACCGGATCACCGAGCTCGCGATCCTGCAGGAGGCCTCGCCCGAGCACCCCGAACTGCGCCCGCACCGCGTGGCCGTGGGCCTCTACCGCCGCGACGCCGGCGGCGCCCTGGTGCGCTACGCCCGCACCGAGGCCGACGTCGCCGGCCCGCGCACGGTCGTGGCCGAGCTGGCCGGGGCCGAGCGCCCGGAGCTGATCCTGGTCAACGACGAGGACCTGACGTACTGCAAGGTCCGCTTCGACGAGGGCTCGCTGGCGACGCTGCGCGCCCACCTCGGCGACCTCACGGACCCGCTCGCGCGCGCCCTGTGCTGGTCGGCGCTGTGGAACCTCACCCGCGACGGGCTGATGCCCGCCCGCGACTTCCTCTCCCTCGTGGAGCGGTTCGCGGGCGCGGAGAGCGAGGTCGGCGTGCTGCAGATGCTGCAGGCGTGGGCGCGCACGGCCCTGGTGCACTACGCGGCTCCCGCGTGGCGCGAGGAGGGCGGCCGGGTGCTCGCCTCGGGCGCGCTGCGCGAACTGCGGCTCGCCGAGCCCGGCAGCGGCCACCAGCTGGCGTGGGCGCGCTTCTTCGCCCAGCTCGCCGCCTCCCCCTCCGACCTGCAGCTGCTGCGCGGCCTGCTGGAAGGGACCGCGAAGATCGACGGGCTGGAGGTGGACCAGGAGCTGCGCTGGGCGTTCCTGGCCGCGCTGGCGGCGCAGGGCGCGGCCGACGAGGCGGTGATCGGCGCGGAGCTCGCCCGCGACAACACCGCCTCCGGCGAGCGGCACCGCGTCCGCTGCCTGGCCTCCCGGCCCTCCGCCGAGGTCAAGGAGGAGGCGTGGCAGACGGTCGTCGCCTCCGACAAGCTCTCCAACGCCCTGGCCGAGGCCACCATCGCGGGCTTCGACCAGTCCGGGCAGCGCGAGCTCCTCGCGCCGTACGCCGAGCGCTACTTCGCGGTGATCGAGGGCATCTGGCGCGAGCGGTCCATCGAGTACGCCATGGCCGTCGTGCGGGGGCTCTTCCCGGGCCTTCAGGACGACTCCCGCACCCTCGGTGCGGCCGACGCGTGGCTCGCGGAGCACGCGGACGCGCCTGCGGCGCTGCGGCGGCTCGTGCTGGAGGCTCGCGACGACCTTGCGCGTGCGCTGCGGGCGCAGGAACGGGACGCCGCCTCGGACTAAGGCTTCCGGTACGGGGTACGGTCCGGCTGCGGGGGTCCTCCCGCAGCCGGACCGTACGGAGTCCGCTCAGTCACCCCCGGGCCGACAGGCGGGCCGACCGTCGAACACCCGTACTTTAGGGCAGCGTTGTCCGGAAATGTCGACGGGGCTGTAACACCGGGTTAGGGCGCGCCGCGGACGCGGGAACGTGCCCGGCATGAACTCCGACACTCCTCTCTCCCCGCGCCCCCTGCACCACCTCTCCGACGTCCGTCACCGTGTCATGACAGCACGTCAGCTGCGCGACCACGGTGTGTCCGGACCCGCCGCCGGGGAGCGCTGCCGCCCCGGCGGCCCCTGGCAGCAGCTGCTGCCCGGGGTCTTCCTGCTCCGCACGGGGCCCGCCACCAGCGAGGAGCGGCTGCACGCCGCCCTGCTGTACACCGTCCCGCGCACCCCGGGCCCGCCCACCCAGCCGGGCCCCGCCACCGCCACCGCCGCGGCCCGGGAGGCCGCGGCCGGCCCCTACGGCTCCGCGATGATCACCGGGGCGGCGGCGCTGGCCCTGCACCGCTTCACCTCCGTGCCGCCGCTGCTCGCCCTCGACCACATCGACGTGCTCGTGCCGCGCACCCGCCGGCTGCGGGCGTCCGGCTTCGCGAGGATCGTGCGGGCCCACGCCCTGCCGCACCCGCAGATGCTGACGGGGGTGCCCGTGGCACCGGTCGCGCGGGCGGTCGCGGACACCGTCGCCCAGCTCACCGACGCCTCCACGGTGCGCCGGCTGCTGGCCGAGGCCGTGCGCGGCGGGCACTGCGAAGCGGCCGCCGTCGTCAAGGAGTTGACGCGGGCGCGGCTGCTGGCGCGGGCGCACGTGGTGGACGCGGTGGACACGCTGCTGGCCGAGGGCCGGGCCGTCACCGAGGGCCGGCTCTACGACCTGGTGCGCGACCACCGGCTGCCCGCCCCGCTGTGGAACGTGGACCTGCGGCTGCCGGGCGGCCCGTGCCTGGGCCGGGTGGACGCGTTCTGGCCCGAGCACAGCGTGGCCGTGGAGATCGACGCGCGGACGCCGCGCCAGGACGACGACGCGGTGTGGTCGGCGCAGTTCCGCAAGCGGGAGCACCTGGAGCGGCTCGGGGTCATGGTCGTGCACATCACGCCGAAGAAGCTGCGCGAGACCCCCGAGCAGCAGGCCGCGGTGGTCCGTACCGCCCTGATGGCGTCGGCCGACCGCGACCCCGCCGCGTATCTGGTGGTGCTGCCCCGGTGACGCCCGGTTCAGCGCCGGGAGAGCAGCAGCTCGGTGTTGCGGTCGGCGGGCGCGCCGGCCAGGGAGGTGTCCGATCCGGGGGCGTTGAAGGCCAGTTCCCGGTAGAGGGAGGCGAGTCCGGTCTGGGAGAGGTCGCCGGGGTCGGCGCGGTAGGGGGCGGCGGATTCGACGAGCGTGGTGAACAGCGAGACCGTGCCGTCGTGGTTGTCCGCGACCTCGATGACGCGCGCGAGCTGCGGGTAGTCGACGTGCGAGGCGGTGGCGATCTCCCAGAAGGTGCCGCGGGGGCGGATCCGGTTGCGGTGGCTGTGGCCGTTGATCCAGGCGAGGACGTTGCTGTGGTCCTTCAGGACGGCGATCAGCTCGTTGCCGTCGTGGCGGTCCTCGCCGGGGTGGGTGGGGTCGGGGGTGAGGTTGTCCATGCTCCAGCTGGGGTGGTGGCTGAAGACGAGCGCGTACTTGTCGGCGTAGCGCTTCAAGGTGCGCTCCAGCCAGCGCAGTTGGCCGGTGCCGAGCGAGCCCTGGTAGTGGCCTCCGGGGTCGGTGGTGTCGAGGCTGATGCCGATGACCTTGTCGGAGATCCTGAAGGAGTAGTAGAGGTCGCCCGAGTCGAGGTTGTCGCGGGTGTAGCCGTGGCCGACGGGGCCGCGGCCCTTGTAGCGGGGGTCGAGGTGCGCGGCCACGTACTGCCGGGAGGTCAGCGGCACGCGGCGGGGGTCGGCGGTGACGGTGCGCATCTCCTTGCGGTGCGCCTTCAGCAGGGCCTCGATCCGCTTGCCCTTGGGGTCGACGCCCTTGGACTCGCCCTCCATCAGCCACTTGGCCTCGGCGGCGGAGACGGTCTGGAGCTTCTTGTTGCCGGTCGCGGCCTCGGCGATGAAGGTGCCCGCGGCCGGGTAGCAGCCGCCGGAGAGGCCGTCGTGGTTGCCGTAGGTGGAGTACCAGGGGATGTTCAGGCCGGGGCTGTTGACCTGGCGGGTGGCGGCGCCGAGGTAGCCGGGGATGCGGGGGAATCCGGCCTGCTTGTCCTGGTCGCGCAGGGCGCTCTCGGGCTGCCAGAAGAGCTTCAGCCCGCTGTTCTGGACGCCCTCGTAGTGGCGCGGGTCACCGGTGTTGGGGTTCATGCGGCCGCCGCTCATGGCGGTGAGGAACCACTCGACCTCGATCCGCGCGTTCTCGTCGCCGTTGTCGCCGGTGGTGATGACGAAGGACAGCGGCGCACCGGTCGCGGGCCCGTGCCGCAGCTTGTTGACGCGCTCGATCAGCGACACCACGCCGGGCAGCGTCAGCGCCTCGTGCGGACGCCACGCGCCGGGCTCGCCGGCCCGGAAGAACTCGTAGCGCAGCGGGTGCTGCACGTCCGTCAGGTGCAGGTCGGTGAACTGCACGAAAGAGGCCAGCGTCGTGCGCCGGTCCTCGCGGCCGCGCTGCGCCTCGGCCAGCTCGCCGCGCACCTGCCGGGGCCAGCCGGGGCCGTCGCCGAGCTTGCGGTAGCCGGAGGCGCCGCGCGGGGCGGCCACCGAGACGAGGGTCGTCCCGGCGCCGTTCGGACCGGCCACGGCCGCGGCGTCCGCGCTCGCCGAGGCGGCCTGCGCCGCGCCCGACGCGCTCGGATCCGGCGGCTGGGCGACGGCCGGCACCGGGTCCGCCCCCAGGGCCAGGCCGATGCCGGTCGCGGTGGTCACGGCTCCCGCCGCCGCCAGGAACGTACGGCGGTCGAGGCGGGCGTCTGCGGATCTGTCTGATCTGCGGTGCATAGCGGTCTCCCCGAGTGCGAACGCGAAGCGGGCTGGAGCGGGCTCCGGGCTGCGGAGCGTGGCCGGCAGCGATCCTTCCTACCGAGGATCGTTGGCAGCGGGGGTGACCTGGGCGTGAACGCGGCCGCAACGGCCGCCGCCGATCACCGCACATCGATCTTGGCGAATGCGAACGGACATACAGCACTCGTCCCCTGGCGGACTGACGCTCACTCAGCGTTCACTCTCGGGTGGCACCGTGGGCAGGTTCTGGGGCCGGAGCTGTAGTCCGTTTGCCCTACAGCCTCTGAGCTGCGGGAACGCCGCTGACCGCTTCACGGCCTCCGTCACGCTTCCTCCCGACTGGCGCCTGGCGGGTTTACGCCATCCTTACGTTCCCTCTCCGACAACTCTCCCCAAACCCCCGTCACTTCCATAAAAGTGATCGGTCATCCGGCTCCGATTTCCGGACGCCCGCTGTTCAGCGGCACCTTCACGTCAAACCAGGGATGGACATGACCCCCGAATCCCGTAACACGCGCCCCGGCGGCGCGAGACGCCCGGTCCGAATAGCCGTCGCGGCCTCCCTCGTGGCCGCCCTCACGGCCGCGGGCGCCGCGCCCGCCTTCGCCGACGATCCGCTGCCCGCTCCGGGCCCGGTCAAATCGCCCGCGGACAAGCTCGGTTCGCACGACGCCGCCCTGCTCGCCGGGGCCAAGGCCGGCGGCGACAGGACGGTCACGATGATGATCGCCACCGCGCCCGGGCAGACCGGCCAGGTCGCCGGCAAGCTCGGTGCCATCAAGGGCGCCTCGGTCGGCCGCACGGACGACAAGCTCGGCTACGTCCGGGCCACCGTCCCCACGCCCAAGGCCGACGCCGCCATCGCCGAGGCGCAGAAGCTCGGCTCGGTGCACGGCATCGACCTCCGGCAGGAGATCAAGCTCCCGGACCCGACGCCCCGCGCCGACGCCGCCGAGGGCGCCCGCGGCGCCAAGGCCGGCAGCTACCCCGCGCCGGGCAAGGACACCCCGGCCAAGAACCCCTACCAGCCCGCCTTCGAGACCGGTGCCGTCGACTTCACCGAGGACCACCCCGGCGCCGACGGCCGGGGCGTGACCATCGGCATCCTCGACTCGGGCATCGACCTGGGCCACCCTGCGCTGCAGAAGACCACCACCGGCGAGCGCAAGATCGTCGACTGGGTCACCGCGACCGACCCGCTCACCGACCAGGACGGCACCTGGCTGCCGATGACGGCCGACGTCTCCGGCCCGTCCTTCTCCTTCAACGGCCGCAGCTACACGGTGCCCGGCAACGGCCCCTACCAGGTGGCCCTGTTCCGGGAGAACGCGACCGCCGGCGGCGACATGAAAGGCGACCTCAACCGGGACGGCGACACCACCGACTCCTGGGCGGTCCTCTACGACAAGGCCAGGGGCACCGTCCGCGTCGACCTCGGCGACGACGCCGACTTCGGCAACGACGAGGAGCTCAAGCCGTACAAGGACGGCTTCCAGGTCGGGTACTTCGGCAAGGACAACCCCGATACCGCGATCGCCGAGCGCATCCCGTTCGTCGTGCAGATCCGCAAGGACGTGCCGATGGACCCGAAGGGCGGCGACTGGGTCGGCAAGAAGGCCGACTTCGTCAGCATCGGCGTCATCGAGTCCGAGCACGGCACGCACGTCGCGGGCATCACCGCGGCCAACGGCCTCTTCGGCGGGAGGATGAACGGCGCGGCCCCCGGGGCCAAGCTCGTCTCCTCGCGCGCCTGCACCTGGAGCGGCGGCTGCACCAACGTCGCCCTGACCGAGGGCATGATCGACCTCGTCGTCAACCGCGGCGTCGACATCGTCAACATGTCGATCGGCGGCCTCCCCGCGCTCAACGACGGCAACAACGCCCGCTCCGAGCTCTACACGCGCCTCATCGACACCTACGGCGTGCAGCTGGTGATCTCCGCGGGCAACAGCGGCCCCGGCGCCAACACCATCGGCGACCCCGGCCTGGCCGACAAGGTCATCAGCGTCGGCGCGTCGGTCTCCAAGGAGACCTGGGCGGCCAACTACGGCTCGGAGGTGAAGACCAAGTACGCGATGATGCCCTTCTCCTCCCGCGGCCCGCGCGAGGACGGCGGCTTCACCCCGACCATCACCGCCCCCGGCGCCTCGGTCAACACCACGCCCACCTGGGAGCCCGGCGCCCCCGTCAAGGAGGCCGGCTACGACCTCCCGCCCGGCTACGGCATGCTGCAGGGCACCTCGATGGCCTCCCCGCAGGCCGCCGGCGCCTCCGCGCTGCTGATCTCCGCCGCCAAGCAGAAGAAGACCAAGCTCACCCCGGCCGACCTGCGCACGGCGCTCACCAGCACCGCCAAGCAGATCAAGGGCGCGCAGGCCTACGAGCAGGGCGCCGGCCTGATCAACATCGAGGACGCCTGGGAGGCGCTGCGCCACCGCGCCACTGCCCACGACTACACGGTGAAGGCCCCGGTCTCCACCGCGCTCTCCCCCGCGCTCAAGACCCCGGGCTTCGGCACCGGCCTCTACGACCGCGAGGGCGGCCTCAAGGCCGGCGAGAGCCGCAGCTACGACGTGACGGTCACCCGCACCTCCGGGCCCGACAAGGCCGTCTGGCACGAGCTGAAGTGGCGCAACAACGACGGCACCTTCAAGCTCGCCGGCAGCGACGAGGTCAAGCTGCCGCTGAACAAGCCCGTGACCGTCAAGGTCACGGCGAAGCCGAGGACGGCCGGCCTGCACAGCGCGATCCTCACCGTGGACGACGACCGCACCGAGGGCATCGACAAGCAGGTCCTCACCACCGTCGTCGCCGCCGAGCCGGTCGCCGCGCCGTCCTACGTGGTCAAGAAGACCGCCACCGCCGTGCGCAACGCCGCCACCTCGTACTTCGTCAGCGTCCCGAAGGGCGCCAAGACGCTGGAGGTCGCGCTCGGCGGCCTGGCCAAGGACAGCCAGACCCGGTTCATCGCGATCAACCCCTACGGCGTGCCGGTCGACCCCACCTCCACGGTCAACTGCTACCCGAACTACCCGAACCCGGCCAACACCTGCCGCCCGGACCTGCGCAGCTATGCCAACCCGCTGCCGGGCGTCTGGGAGATCGAGGTCGAGTCGCGGCGCACCTCCCCGCTGCTGGAGAACCCCTACACGCTGACGGCCACCGCGCTCGGCGTCACCTTCGACCCGGCGACGCAGACCGTCCCCGAGGCGAGGATCGGCACCCCGGCCGCCGTCTCCTGGAAGGCCGTCAACGGCTTCGCGGCGCTGGAGGGCAGCCTCAAGGGCGGCCGGCTGGGCTCCTCGAAGACCGCCCGGCCGGAGATCAAGGAGGGGGAGAAGCAGGTCACCAAGGTCACGCTCGGTGCCGGCGTCACCCGCTTCGACGCCGCGATCGGCGCCGCCGCCGACGCCAAGGCCGACCTGGACCTGACCGTCTACAAGGACGGCAAGGCCGTGGGCTCCTCCACCAGCGGCGGCTCCGACGAGCTCGTGAGCCTGACCAGGCCGGCGGCGGGCGAGTACACCGTCGAGGTCACCGGCTACTCCGTGCCCGCGGGCTCGACCGCGTACGACTACCGCGACGTGTACTTCGCCCCCTCGCTGGGCGAGATCAAGGTCGCCGACGGCTCCGCCGTCAAGCTCGGCGCCGGGCAGTCCGCGCCGGTCGAGGCCCAGGTCGTGGTGGCGGGCGAGGCTCCGGAGGGGCGCTCCTTCTTCGGGGACGTGCAGCTGGTCAACGCGGCCGGGACGGTCGCGGGCAACGGCAGCGTGAAGATCGAGAAGGTCGTCGGCTAGCCGGACGCACGGAACGACGAGGGGCGGGCGCACGGTATGGGCGCCCGCCCCTTCCACGCTTCGAGAGCCCACTCGTGCGCTCCTCCGCGCTCCTACCGTGGCCCGGATTCCCGGAGGAAATTCGAGCACAGGGTGCGCTTACGCCCTATTCGATGCGGTCTGCGGACCTTGCCGTCGAAGGGACGGTTTCTGCCATGCCCCAGGACCCCCACACCCCCGTCTCCAGCGACCCCGCGGCGGACCTGCTGCCCGCCGACGGACAGCCCGTGTTCGAGCTCCCCGGCACGGGCGCGGGCGGCGAGCCCGCCCCGGGCAGCTCCACCGGCACCGAGCCCGTCGAGGGCTACCGGCTGCCGGAGCCGTCCGAGGCCGACGACGTCTTCGGCGGCCTCGTCCCCGACATCGGCGAGGCCTCCTTCGGGCCCCCGGCCGGCCCGGAGACCGTCCACGGGCCGGACGACCGCGTGCAGATCACCAACACCTGCGTCTACCCGTGGCGCGTGCACTGCTTCCTGGAGATCACCGCCGCGGACGGCAGCGGCTGGCTCGGCACCGGCTGGTTCATCGGCCCGCACACCATCGCCACCGCCGGGCACGTCGTCTTCATCAAGAACAGCGGCGTGCCCGGGCGGGACGGCTGGGTCCGCAGCATCAAGGTCTGGCCCGGGCGCAACGGCGGCACGGTCTGCTACGGCCCGGTCGTCAGCACGAGCTTCCGGTCGGTGACCGGCTGGACCGGCAGCGGCGACGAGAACTTCGACTACGGCGCGATCATCCTGCCGACGGACCTGGGCGCGCAGACCGGCTGGTTCGGCTTCGGGGTCTGGTCCGACGCGGATCTGCTCCAGGTCACCGGCAATATCGCCGGCTATCCGGCCGACAAGCCGTACGCCACGCTCTGGTACGACGCGCGCCGCATCGACTCGGTGGGCCCGCGCAAGGTGTACTACGACATCGACACCTTCGGCGGGCAGAGCGGCAGCTCCGTCTACCGGATCATCGGCAACGACCGGTACGGGGTCGCCGTCCACGCGTACGGCGGGGCCCGGGTGAACTCCGGGACCCGGATCACCACGCCGGTCTACAACAACTTCGTGGCCTGGAAGGCGTGACCCCATCCGTATGACCACCCGAGGGAACACCCGATCCGTATGAACGCCCCCTCCGCGCCCGCCGGCGTGATCCGCGGCACGGTCCGCGACGCCGCGGGCGCGCCCGTCGCCGGCGCCCGCGTGGCCTTCGCCGACGGGCCGGTGCCGCTGCCCGGCCTCGCCGCCGTCACCGACGGCGAAGGCCGCTTCGCGCTCACCGCCCCCGCCGCGGGGGCCTACACCCTGCTGTGCCGGGCGGACGGCGGGACCGCGACCGCCCGGGTGCACGTCACCGCCGCCCCCGCCGCCCGCCCGGAGGATGTCCGGGCCGACCTGCGCCTGGGCTGAAGATTTCCCGCTCCACCCGCCCCGGTCTCGCACACCGGTCAAAGGATTGGACTTTTGGGGCGGGTGTGACCACATGATGGAACCGGCGTGCCAGGCGCGACGTCCCTGGCAGCAGGTTGCATGTTGCATGTGATGTACATGAGTAGGGAGCCCTCATGAGGATCGGAATCGTCGGAGCCACCGGGCAGGTCGGCGGAGTCATGCGCAAGATCCTCGCCGACCGGGCGTTCCCGGTCAGCGAGCTGCGCCTGTTCGCCTCGGCGCGCTCCGCCGGGTCCACCCTCCCCTGGCAGGGCACGGAGATCACGGTCGAGGACGCCGCCACGGCCGACTACACCGGCCTGGACATCGTGCTCTTCTCCGCCGGCGGCGCGACCTCCCGGGCGCTGGCCGAGAAGGTCGCCGGGCAGGGCGCCGTCGTGATCGACAACTCCTCGGCCTGGCGCATGGACCCCGAGGTTCCCCTCGTCGTCTCCGAGGTCAACCCGCACGCGGTCAAGGACCGCCCCAAGGGCATCATCGCCAACCCGAACTGCACCACGATGGCCGCCATGCCGGTGCTGCGCCCGCTGCACGAGGAGGCCGGCCTGACGGCCCTCGTCGCCACCACCTACCAGGCCGTCTCCGGCTCGGGCGTGGCCGGCGTCGCGGAGCTGCACACGCAGGTCTGTCAGCTCGCCGAGGCCGCTGACCAGCTCGCCTTCGACGGCGAGGCCGTCGCGTTCCCCGAGCCCGGCGTCTACAAGCGCCCCATCGCCTTCAACGTGCTCCCGCTGGCCGGGTCGATCGTCGACGACGGCCGCTTCGAGACGGACGAGGAGCAGAAGCTGCGCAACGAGTCCCGGAAGATCCTGGAGATCCCCGGCCTCAAGGTCTCCGGCACCTGCGTGCGCGTCCCCGTCTTCTCCGGCCACTCGCTGCAGGTCAACGCCCGCTTCGAGCGTCCGGTCAGCGTCGAGCGCGCCTACGAGCTGCTCAAGGACGCCCCGGGCGTCGAGCTCTCGGAGATCCCCACCCCGCTGCAGGCCGCCGGCAAGGACGCCTCCTACGTGGGCCGCATCCGCGAGGACGAGACCGTCGAGCACGGCCTCGCGCTCTTCCTCTCGAACGACAACCTCCGCAAGGGCGCGGCGCTCAACGCCGTGCAGATCGCCGAGCTGGTCGCCGCCGAGCTCAAGGGCTGATCCCCTCTCCCGTCCGTCCGCGCCACCCCGCCCGCTCCGGGCCGGGTGGCGCGGACGTTTCGCTTCCGGAAAAACACCGGCCCGCCCGGGGCACCCGGCGTGGAAGGATGGCCGGAAAGTCGCGAAGTTAAGGAGATGCCCAGGTGCCTGGAACGAATCTGACCCGCGAAGAGGCGCAGCGGAGGGCTCGTCTGCTGACCGTCGACACGTACGAGATCGAGCTCGACCTGTCCGGCGCGCAGGAGGGGGGCACCTACCGCTCCGAGACCGTGGTGCGGTTCGACGCGGCCGAGGCGGGCGCGGAGACGTTCATCGACCTGGTGGCGCCCACGGTGCACGAGGTCGTGCTGAACGGGACCGCGCTGGACGCGGCCGAGGTGTTCGCGGACAGCCGGATCGCGCTGCCGGGCCTGGTGGCCGGCCGCAACGAGCTGAAGGTCGTCGCGGACTGCGCGTACACCAACACCGGCGAGGGCCTGCACCGCTTCGTCGACCCGGTCGACGACCAGGCCTACCTGTACACCCAGTTCGAGGTGCCCGACGCGCGGCGCGTCTTCGCCTCCTTCGAGCAGCCCGACCTCAAGGCCGTCTTCACGTTCACCGTGAAGGCCCCCGAGGGCTGGACGGTCATCTCCAACTCGCCGACCCCCGAGCGGCCCGCCGACAACGTCTGGCGCTTCGAGCCGACGCAGCGGATCTCCACGTACATCACGGCCCTGATCGCCGGCCCGTACCACAGCGTGCACAGCGCGTACGAGAAGGACGGCCGGAGCATTCCGCTGGCCATCTACTGCCGCCCTTCGCTGGCCGAGTTCCTGGACGCGGACCACATCTTCGAGGTGACGCGCCAGGGCTTCGACTGGTTCGAGGAGAAGTTCGCCTACCCCTACCCCTTCCCCAAGTACGACCAGCTGTTCGTGCCGGAGTTCAACGCGGGCGCGATGGAGAACGCGGGCGCGGTCACCATCCGCGACCAGTACGTCTTCCGCTCGAAGGTGACGGACGCCGCGTACGAGGGGCGCGCCGAGACCATCCTCCACGAGCTGGCCCACATGTGGTTCGGCGACCTGGTCACCATGGAGTGGTGGAACGACCTGTGGCTGAACGAGTCGTTCGCCACGTTCACCTCGATCGCCTGCCAGGCCTCCGCGCCGGGCTCGCGGTGGCCCCACGCGTGGACGACCTTCGCGAACTCCATGAAGACCTGGGCGTACCGGCAGGACCAGCTGCCGTCCACCCACCCGATCATGGCCGAGATCCGCGACCTGGACGACGTGCTCGTCAACTTCGACGGCATCACCTACGCCAAGGGCGCCTCCGTCCTCAAGCAGCTCGTCGCCTACGTGGGCGAGGACGCGTTCTTCCGCGGCGTGCAGGCGTACTTCAAGGCGCACGCCTTCGGCAACACCCGCCTCACCGACCTGCTCGGCGCGCTGGAGGAGACCTCCGGCCGCGACCTGACCACCTGGTCGAAGCTGTGGCTGGAGACCGCCGGCATCAACATCCTGCGCCCGGAGATCGAGACCGACGCCTCCGGCGTCGTCACCTCCTTCGCCGTCCGCCAGGAGGCGCCCGCCCTGCCCGCCGGCGCCAAGGGCGAGCCGACGCTGCGGCCGCACCGGATCGCCGTCGGCCTGTACGAGCTGGAGGGCGGCAAGCTCGTCCGCAAGGAGCGGATCGAGCTCGACGTCGACGGTGAGCTGACGCCGGTCGACGCGCTCGTCGGCAAGCCCCGGCCGGCCGTCGTGCTGCTCAACGACGACGACCTGTCCTACGCCAAGGTCCGCCTCGACGAGCAGTCGCTCGCGACCGTCACCGCCCACCTCGGCGACTTCACCGAGTCCCTGCCGCGCGCCCTGTGCTGGGCCTCCGCCTGGGACATGACGCGCGACGGCGAGCTGGCCGCCCGCGACTACCTCGCGCTCGTCCTCTCCGGCATCGCCAAGGAGTCGGACATCGGCGTCGTGCAGTCGCTGCAGCGGCAGGTCAAGCTGGCCCTGGACCTCTACGCCGCCCCCGAGTGGCGTGCGACGGGCCTCGCCCGGTGGACCGAGGCGGCCCTCGCCCACCTGAAGTCCGCCGAGCCGGGCAGCGACCACCAGCTCGCCTGGGCCCGGGCCTTCGCCGCCACCGCCCGTACGGACGAGCAGCTCGCCCTGCTGCAGGGGCTCCTCGACGGCACCGAGGAGATCGGCGGCCTCGCCGTCGACACCGAGCTGCGCTGGGCCCTGCTCGGCCGCCTCGCGGCCACCGGGCGCGCGGACGAGGCCGCGATCGCGGCCGAGCTGGAGCGGGACCGGACGTCCGCGGGCGAGCGGTACGCCGCGGCGGCGCGGGCCTCGCGGCCCACGGCCGAGGCCAAGGACGAGGCGTGGAAGTCGGTCGTCGAGTCGGCGGCCCTGCCCAACGCCGTGCAGGAGGCCGTCATCGGCGGCTTCGTCCAGGCCGACCAGCGCGAGCTGCTCGCGCCCTACAGCGCGAAGTTCTTCGCGGCGGTCAAGGGCGTGTGGGAGAGCCGCAGCCACGAGATCGCCCAGCAGATCGCGGTCGGGCTGTACCCCGCGCTGCTGGTCTCCCGGGAGACCCTGGACGCGACGGACGCGTGGCTGTCCTCGGCCGAGCCGAACGCCGCGCTGCGGCGCCTGATCATGGAGTCCCGCTCGGGCGTCGAGCGCGCCCTCAAGGCCCAGGCGGCCGACGCGGCCGCGGCGAGCTAGCGCTCACTGCGCGAAGCGCATGGAGGGCGCCCTCGGCTCGGCTGAGCCAAGGGCGCCCTCGGGCGTTCACGGGGCGGACGGCCCCGGGCTCGCCGCGCTCTCGGTCGTGAGGCCGCCCGCCTCACAGACTTCCGCCGCAGCGGCGCTCAGCCACAACGACGCAGCCCGGCGGTGCCGGACCCGGCTCGGCCGGGCTCGGCACCGCCGGACCGCTCCACGGGGGTTTCCCGCCGCCGCGGCGGGAGGAGATGCCGGGGCCGGCGGCCCTGGGCGCCCGAGGTGCGGGGCCTCGCCTCAGGCCTGTTCCGCCCTGGCGGCGCGGCGCGCGAGCAGCGCGGCGCGGCGCTCGTCGAACTTCGTGGCCTGGTCGTCGAGGCCGCCCATGAACAGGCCCAGCTCCTCCTGGGCCCGGAGGCCCTCCGGGCCCAGGCCGGTGATCTCCAGGACCTTCAGGAAGCGCAGCACCGGCTGGAGGACGTCGTCGTGGTGGATGCGCAGGTTGTAGATCCCGCCGATCGCCATCTGCGCCGCCGCCCGCTCGAAGCCGGGAATGCCGTGGCCGGGCATCCGGAAGTTCACGACCACGTCGCGGACCGCCGACATCGTCTGGTCCGGCGCCAGCTCGAACGCCTTCCCGAGCAGGTTGCGGTAGAAGACCATGTGGAGGTTCTCGTCCGTGGCGATGCGGGCGAGCATCCGGTCGCAGACGGGGTCGCCGGAGTGGTGGCCGGTGTTGCGGTGGGAGATGCGGGTGGCGAGCTCCTGGAAGGCCACGTACGCCACCGAGTGCAGCATGCTGTGCCGGTTGTCGGACTCGAAGCCCTCGCTCATGTGCGCCATCCGGAACCGCTCCAGGGCGACGGGGTCGACGGCCCGCGAGGTCAGCAGGTAGTCCCGCATGACGATGCCGTGCCGGCCCTCCTCCGCCGTCCAGCGGTGCACCCACGTGCCCCAGGCGCCGTCGCGGCCGAAGAGCTGGGCGATCTCGTGGTGGTAGCTGGGGAGGTTGTCCTCGGTGAGGAGGTTGACCACGAGGGCGGTGCGCCCGATGTCGGTGACCTTGGACTGCTCGGGCGCCCAGGCCTCGCCGCCCATGATGCCGTCGAAGTTGCGCCCGTCGCTCCACGGCACGTACTCGTGCGGCATCCACTCCTTGGCGACCTTCAGGTGCCGGTTGAGCTCGGCCTCGACGACCTCTTCGAGGGCGTACAGCAGGCGGCTGTCGCTCCACACGGCCCGGGCGTGGTGGCGGAGGGGGGCGATGGTCACGGACAGCTCCAGGGGGGATGATCACACTTACGGTTCCGTAGGTTACGACACCGTAGGTTAAACGGCCCGTAAAGCGAAACCAGCCGCTCCGGAATGAGGCCGGGGACACACGCATGCCCGCGGGCAGGACATACGCAAAAAGCCCGGTGCCCCCGGTCCAGAAGGACCGGGGGCACCGGGCTGAAGAAGATCGAGCAGGCTAGCGCGTGCGCGGGTGGTGGGTGTCGACGGTGTGCGGGTTGTCCGAGTGCCTGGCGGCGACCATCGTGAGGCCGGCGATCACCAGGAAGAGGACGATCGGCGCGACGACGTAGAGGCCCAGCGTGCTGGCCACGCTCAGGCCCGGACCCGGGTCGTCACCGTCATCGCGGGTGAGCGCGAACGCGGGGGACGACATCAGCAGCATCAGCAGCGTGCCGGCCGAGATGGCACCGGCTCGCACGGCGTTCTTGTTCTTAGTGCTCACGGCCTCAAGATATCGGG
>NZ_JANIID010000059.1:0-27707 GCF_024519335.1 Streptomyces telluris | reverse complement strand
CGCCCCTGCGAAGAAGGCTTACGCCGACAATCTTGAGGGCTGGATCGGTGAGTCTCTGGAGATTCTGCGGGCGAAGGGTATTCCGGCTTCGTACGACGGCATCAAGCGCAACATCATGCGTGAGTCGACCGGTAACCCGCGTGCGATCAACGACTGGGACATCAACGCCGTGAACGGTGTTCCGTCGAAGGGTCTGCTGCAGATGATCGACCCGACGTTCAAGGCGTACCACGTCGAGGGCACGTCCTGGGACATCTACGACCCGGTCGCCAACATCACCGCTGCCTGCAACTACGCCGCTGACAAGTACGGCTCGATGGACAACGTCAACTCCGCCTACTGATCAGCGCACAGCATTTAGGCAGCACCACCCCGCATTTCGCCGAGGGCGGTGGCACCCCCGTACCGATGGGGGCGCCACCGCCCTCGCCGCGTATCCGGGGTCCGGGCAGTCACAGAGGGCTACGCCGGATGGCGACCAGCGCGACGTCGTCGTCGAGGGCCCCGCCGGCGTGGGCGAGCAGGTCCTGTCGGATGCGCTGGATCAGGCGCTGCGGTTCGCGTTCGTTCCAGGAGGCGAGGCGCTCTGCGAGGGGGTAGAAGGCGCCGTGGGGGCCGCGGGCCTCGATGACCCCGTCGGTGTAGAGCAGGAGGAGGTCGCCGTCGCGGAAGGCGAAGTCCTCGGGTTCGTAGTCGGCCTCCGTCGTGGGTGTGCCCAGGCCGAAGGGCAGATTGGGGTCGGCGACCGCCAGGGTGACGACCTCGCCGTCGCGGACGATCAGCGGCGGCGGGTGGCCGCAGCTGATGACGTGGACGAGGGCCTGGTCGTCGGGGATCTCCAGCACGGCCGCGGTCACGAAGCTCTCGCCCGCCGCGAGCTCGTCGGCGGGCTCCTCCGCGTCCCAGTAGACGGTGTTGTGGAGGTGGGCGACGAGGCGGGGGAGGGGCGGGAAGCGGTGGGCGGCGGCGCGGAAGGCGCCGAGGAGGAGGGCGGCGTCCCCGACGGCGTCCAGTCCCTTGCCGCGGCAGTCCCCGATCATGACGCGGGTCGCGCCGCGGGCGCGGACGGCCGCGTAGAGGTCTCCGCCGATCTGCGCCTCGGCCTCGGCCGCCGCGTACTCCGAGGCGAGCTCCAAGGGGCCGATACGGGAGGGAAGGGGCTTGAGCAGGACTTTCTGCGCGACGTCGGCGATCCACCGGGCGCGGTCCAGTGCCTCTTCGTGGCGCTCGCGCAGGGCGCGGAAGGCGACGATGAAGCAGACGGCCAGGAACAGGGCCCCGGTCTGCGTCTGGTGATCGGCGGTCGTGGTCCGGCCGAAGATGAACCCGAGGGCGACCTGGACGCCCACGGCCAGGGCGCCGATGAAGGCGGTCAGCCGCTTGCCGCCGAAGGTCGCGGTGAGTGCGGGGGCGGCCACCAGCAGGGGGCCGAGGTGGACGTCGGGGCCGGTCACCAGGTCGGCCGCCATGATGACGGCGATGAGCACCAGCGGGGCGGCAATCAGCGCGCGACGGCGTCCCGCGGAGCCGGGGCTTGCCGGAAGGAACCGAATGCGCATGTCCCTTGCTTACCTCCCCACCCCCTCCGCGCAGGTCCTGCGACACGGGCCGGATGCGCAGCGGTCCGCCGGGAGAGACCGGGAGAGACCGGGAGCGGCCGGGAGCGGCCGGGAGCGAACGGGAGGGCCGGGAGGGCCGGGACCGGATCCGGAGCCCGGTCCTGGTGATCGTGCACCTGAGAGGCCGTATCCGCAGCGCAGCCGGGCCCCGGCCGGGCCCGGCTGCGCTACAGGCGCGTGGGATCAGTGGTTCGTGCCGGAGGCCCAGATCGCCTGGCTGCCGTCGTAGATGACGACATTGCCGTCGTCCTGTACGACCAGGCGCGAGCCCGGGTGCCCGGCCGTCCTGGATGACCAGACAGCCTTGCCCGAGCGGGTGTACACGACGAAGTTGCCGTCCTCTTGGAAGGCGGCTCTCCACCCCTGGCCGACGGTTCTGGAGGCCCAGCGGGCTCTGCCGAACTCGTCGTAGATGACGAGGTTGCCGTCGGACTGCATGACCAGATTGGCGGTGTCCGAGGCCAGGGACTGGTTCTGCTCCAGGGTGAACGGGGCGTGGACGGTACGGGTGGCCTGGACGCCCGGCCCGGCCGCTGCACTCGCGGCGGCCAAGCCGGCCGGGGCGGCGTGGCCTGCGGTCTCCGCGGCGCCCGCATGCCCGGCGAGGGCGACGACGGAGAGTGCGGCGGCTGCCAGCAATGTGGTGGTCCTCTTGCTCACGAAAGGTCCTTTCGTCGAGTGGTGCGTCCACCGGCCCCGGCGGCCCCGGATGAGGGACCTGGGTAGGGGACCTGAGTGAGGGACTGGACCGGACTTTTTCACCCCCCGTGTGCGGGATGCCGCCGTTCGCCCGGCGATGACGCATTCATTTCACTGTTTGGCCGGAGTCTCAGCCGTGACGAAGGCTCCCGCCCGTGCGGCTGCGACCGCGACCGCCGCCGCTCGGTCCGCCGCCGCTTCGTCGAGTACCTCGCCCGTGGTCAGCAGGCGGTAGTAGAGGGGGGCGGAGACGGCCCGGACGACCTCGCGGGTGTCGGTCCCCTCGGGCAGCTCGCCGCGCTCGACGGCCTCCCGGACGCAGGGCTCCCACTCCGTGACGCGGGTGGCGTAGAAGAGGCGGAGGGCCGAAGCCGCTTCGTCGTTGCAGGTCGCGGCGGCGATCACCGCCTTGAAGAGCGGTCCCTGGCGCGGATCGGCCAGCGTGCGCTGCACGAGGCGGGCATTGGCGCGCAGGTCGCCCGGGAGGGTGCCCGTGCGGGCGCGCGGGAGGGACTGCTCGGCCATGTCCGCGAGCAGGTCGGCGACCAGGGCGGCCGGCGTTCCCCAGCGGCGGTACACGGTCGTCCTGCCGACGTCCGCGCGCCGGGCCACGTCGGCGAGGTCGAGGCCGGACAGCCCGCCCTCGGCCAGGGCGTCTCCGGCGGCCTGCAGGACGGCGGCTCGCACGCGGGCGGTGCGCCCGCCGGGGCGCACCGTTCCCGGATCGGCACTCCTGGACTCCATAACGGGACTCCCATTCCATTAGGGGCTCGGCTTCTGCTACGGTGAACCCATCTTAACGGGATCTCGGTCCCGGTAGCGCTGCCGCCCGGGCCCGCACGGCACGGGGCGGCACGAGGGGACAAGGGGAAGGGAACCGCTGTGGAATTCCGACGACTGGGCGCTTCAGGACTGATGGTTCCGGCGCTGAGCATGGGCGCGGGCACGTTCGGCGGGCGCGGAGAGCTCTTCGGCGCCTGGGGCGACACCGACGCCGAGGAGGCGCGCCGCCTCATCGACATCTGCCTCGAGGCGGGTCTCAACATGTTCGACACCGCCGACGTCTACTCCGCCGGCGCTTCGGAAGAGGTGCTCGGCGCCGCGATCAAGGGCCGCCGCGACGAGGTCATCATCTCCACCAAGGCGGGGCTGCCGATGGGCGACGGCCCGGCGGACGCGGGCACCTCCCGCTCACGCCTCGTCAAGGCCGTCGAGGACGCCCTGCGCCGCCTCGGCACCGACTACATCGACCTCTTCCAGCTCCACGCCTTCGACGCGGGCACCCCCGTGGAGGAGGCCCTCGCCACCCTCGACGACCTCGTGCGGGCCGGGAAGATCCGCTACACCGGCGTCTCCAACTTCGCCGGCTGGCAGCTGATGAAGTCCCTCGGCACCGCCGACAAGCACGGCTACCAGCGCTACGCCGCGCACCAGGTCTACTACTCCCTCATCGGCCGCGACTACGAGTGGGAGCTGATGCCGCTCGGCCTCGACCAGGGCGTCGGCGCCGTCGTCTGGAGCCCCCTGGGCTGGGGCCGCCTCACCGGCAAGATCCGCCGGGACCAGCCGCTGCCGGCCGGCAGCCGTCTGCACGCCACCGCGGACTACGGCCCTCCCGTGGACGACGAACTGCTGTTCCGCGTGGTCGACACCCTCGACGAGATCGCCCTCGAAACCGGCAGGACCGTGCCGCAGATCGCCCTCAACTGGCTGCTGCAGCGCCCGACGGTCTCCTCCGTCATCATCGGCGCCCGCAACGAGGCGCAGCTGCGGCAGAACCTGGGCGCGGTGGGGTGGAACCTGACCGCCGATCAGGTAGCGCGGCTCGACGCCGCGAGCACCACGACCGCGCCGTACCCGTACTTCCCCTACGAGCGCCAGGAGGGTTTCGCCCGCCTCAACCCGCACCCGGTCCGGCGCGGGGTGGGCGCCGTCGGTGAGGCGTAGGCAGGGGAAGGGCGGGGACGGCGCGCCCGGGCCGCCCGCGGCAGATCACCGTCGACGGCCGAGGGCCGACGGTGATCTGCCGCGCGCCGTGCGGCGACGGGGAAGGAAGGAAAGGGAAGGAAGGAAGGAAAGGAAGGAAGGAAAGGCGTCAGGCGGGCAGGGCCGCCTCGATGGCCGAGACGACCTCGGGGGCGTCGGGCTCGGTCTGCGGGCTGAAGCGGGCGGCGACGCTGCCGTCCCCGGCAATGAGGAACTTTTCGAAGTTCCAGCGGATGTCGCCGGTGTGACCCTCGGCATCCGCGGTGCCCACGAGGGCGCCGTAGAGGGGGTGCCGCTGTTCGCCGTTGACGTCGGTCTTCTCCGTCATCGGGAAGGTCACGCCGTAGGTGGCCGAGCAGAAGGAGGCGATCTCCTCGGCGGATCCGGGCTCCTGACCCATGAACTGGTTGCACGGGACGCCCAGCACCGTGAAGCCGCGCGGCGCGTAGGTCTCGTGCAGCTTCTCCAGCGCCGCGTACTGCGGGGTCAGGCCGCACTTCGAGGCGACGTTGACGACCAGGACGGCCTTGCCGCGGTACTGCGCGAGATTCGCGGGGCCGCCCTGGAGGGCGCCGATCTCCACGTCGTGGATGGACACGATGGCTCCTTGGCTCTTCTGCTCGGCTGCTGCATGATCAGTTCGACTTGCCTGTGGGCCAGTATGCCCCCAGTCGGCCGAACTCCCGTGGGCCCGGGTCTCCGGCACAGCTGTGGAAGGCCCGGTTCACGATCACCCCGCGATCATGCGTCCGGGCGCGCAGGACCGGGCAGGCATGTACTGCCGTCGCCGCGGCGCCCGGCAGGGCGGGGTGGCGTTGTCACGGCGGCTGTCACGGCGGTCGAGCGGGAGGACTGGGAGTGGGAACGGACCGGCATGCTCAGGCGATGACGTTCACCAGCACCGATGCGGTGCGGCACTACGAGAAGGCGCTGGAATCCCTGCTCTTCTTCCGCTCGGAGGTCGCCACCGAGGCGGAGGCGGCGGTCGCCGACTCGCCGCGCTCGGTCATGGGCAACGTCCTCCTGGCGTACCTCGGTCTGCTGGGCACGGAGGAGAAGGACGCGGCGTCGGCGCGAAAGTCCTTCGAGGACTTCCGCAGAGGCGTGCACCTCTCGGAGGTGACCCCGCGGGAGCGGATGCACATCGAGGCCGCCTCGTCCTGGCTGAACGGCGACATCCTGGGAGCCGGCCGCGTGCTCGGCGAGCTCCACGTGGCCCACCCGCGGGACGCGCTGGCCCTGGCGGTGGGCCACCAGACCGACTTCTTCACCGGCAACGCCGTGCTGCTGCGCGACCGCATCGGCGGGGCGCTGTCCGCCTGGGACGAGGACGACCCGCACTACGGCCTGCTGCTCGGCATGTACGCGTTCGGCCTCGAGGAAGCGGGCCACTACGCCCAGTCGGAGCAGGCGGGCCTGGCGGCCGTGGAGCGCAACGCCCGCGACGTGTGGGGGATCCACGCCGTCGTGCACGCCTACGAGATGACGGGCCGGTTCGCGGACGGGATCCGCTATCTGGACGACCGGACGGCCGACTGGGCGGACGGCAATTACCTCAACGTCCACAACTGGTGGCACTACGCCCTCTACAACCTCGAGGCGGGCCGCACCGGCCGGGTCCTCGACGTCTACGACGCCGTCCTCCACAACGAGGAATCGGCCGGGCTGGCGATGGAGATGCTGGACGCGGCGTCCCTGCTGTGGCGGCTCTACCTGACCGGCGACGCCAAATCGAACGGCACCGGCAGTGGTACCGGTACCGGACCCGTCGCCGACGTCGACACCGGGGACCGCTGGGCCGTGCTCTCCGACGCCTGGACGGCACGGCAGGACGGCGCCTACTACGCCTTCAACGACGCGCATGCCGTCATGGCCCACGTAGGGGCGGACCGGATGGCCGAGGCCGAGCGCCTCATCCGGGACCGGGAGGCCTGGGTGCGGCAGTCCGGCCCGCACACGGCCGGACTGTCCAACGTGGCGATGACCGCCGAGGTCGGCCTCCCGGTGTGCCGGGCGTTCGTCGCCTACGGCAAGCGCCGCTACGACGACGTCGTCGGCCTGCTGCTTCCGATCCGGCACCGAGTCGCGACGTTCGGAGGCAGCCACGCACAGCGGGACGCCGTCCAGCGGACCCTGGTGGAGGCGGCAGTGCGCAGCGGGCAGCACGACATCGCGCGCATGCTGCTGAGCGAGCGCATCAACGTGCGCCCGCTGTGCCCGTACAACTGGGGCGCACAGGCCCGGCTCGCCGAACGGCTCGGCGACACCGCGGGGGCCGGCGCGGCGCGACGCCGTGCCGCGCAGCAGGCGTCGGCGTCGGCGTCGGCGTCGGCAACGACGTCGGGATCGGCGGCAGCGACGGCGTCCCGGGCCTGAGCCGGAGTGAGCAAGATGAGACCCCTGACCTTCGTCGTCGGTACGGGCCGCAGCGGATCGACCGCCCTGTCCCGTATCGTCAACGCCCACCCGGACGTCCTCAGCCTCAACGAGTTCATGGCCTCGGTGGGCGACACCGCGTTCCCCAAAGGCAAGGTGACCGGCGAGGAGTTCTGGCAGCCGCTCGCCCGGCCCGTGCCGCGCTACGAGCGGCTGATCCGCAGCGGGCTGCCGCTGCCGGAGTTCCTCTACCCACGCCGCCCCGGACGGTACGCGTCGGAGACCACCGGCATCCCCGCGCTCTCCCTCATGGTGCTGCCCCACCTCACCGACGACCCGGACGCACTCCTCGACGAACTACGCTCGACGGTCGTCCTCTGGCCCGGACGCACCGCTGCCGAGCACCACCTGGCGCTGTTCGGCCTGCTCTGCGCACGGTTCGGGCGCACGGCCGTCGTGGAGCGCTCGGGTTACTCGACGCGCTGGGTGCCGCAACTGCGGGCCGCCTTCCCGCACGCGCGATTCGTGCACATGTTCAGGGACGGGCCCGACTGCGCCCTGTCCATGAGCCGCCACCCCGGATTCCGCACGATCTGCCTGCTGCGCGAGATCAAGGCACGGGCCGGCGTCGAAGACCTCGCCGACCTGACCGACGAGCACGTACGCGCGCTGCCGCCGGACCTGGCGCCGCTGCTCGGCGACCGCTTCGATCCGGCGCTCGTACGGGACCGGGACCTGCCCCTGCGGACGTTCGGCACTCTGTGGTCGGACCTCATCGTCCAGGGCGGGGAGTTCCTCGGCCCCGTGCCCGCGGACCGGCGCACCACCCTCGCCTACGAGGACCTCCTCGACGCCCCGCGAGAGGAACTGACCCGCCTCGCCGAGTTCGCCGGCGTCGAACCGCTCCCGCAATGGCTGGACGCCGGCTGCGCACTCCTCGACCACAGCCGGCGCGGCTCCGCCCGGAGGCTGACGGCAGCCGAACTCGGCGAACTGAGTGAGAGCTGCGCCCCGGGCACCCGGGCCCTGGAAGGCATCCGGGCCCTGGACGCTGACCGCGCAGCAGGCGGGTGACGCACCACGGGTGACGCACCACGGGGGACCGGCGACAGGTGGCGGGTGTCACAGGCGCGGTTACCGGCTCCCGCCCGCCCCTCCCGCCACGATGGCTTCATGGAGATAGGTATTGCCTTACCCCAGTACGGCAGTCATGCCCGGGCCGAGTCGATCGCGGGCTTCGCCCGGGACGCCGAGGCCGCCGGATTCGACTCGCTGTGGGTCGGCGACCGTGCGCTGACCCCCGTGGATCCCAGTGACATCTATCCGGGACACACGCCCGAGAACCCCTACCCGGAGCAGTACAAGACCTTCCTGGACCCCCTCACCGTGCTGACCGTCGCCGCCACGGCCACCAGCCGCGTGCGGCTCGGCACCAGCACCCTGACCGCGCCGTGGCACCCGCCCCTGCTGCTCGCCCGGACGCTCACCTCGCTCGACCACGTCAGCGGGGGACGGCTGGACGTCGGGCTCGGCGTCGGCTGGTTGCGCGACGAGTACACCGCCGTCAACGCGGACTTCGGCCGGCGGGGCGCCCGCCTGGACGAGATCCTCGACGTCCTCTACGGCATCTGGAGCGAGAAGGAGTTCGCCCACGACGGCCCCCACTGGACCATTCCCCGCGCCCACGTCGGCCTCCGCCCCGTCCAGCAGCCCCGCCCGCCCGTCTATTTGGGCGGCTTCTCGCCGGCCGCGATGCGCCGCATCGGCCGCCGCGCCGACGGCTGGGCCGGCGTCGCCCTGGCGCCCGGCGCCCACGCCGGGCTGTGGAGCGTGGCCCGCCGGGCGGCGGAGGAGGCCGGCCGGGACCCGGACGCCCTGCGGCAGCACATCCGTCACAACCCGCGCCCGGGCGACTCGTCCGAGGACATCGCCGCGGTTCTCGCCGGAGTACGGGAATCCGGTGCCGACAGCTGCTTCGTCGACCTGCAGCAGTCCGTCTCCGGGCCGCAGGAGGCGCTGGACCTCGGGGCCAAGGTGCTGGAACGGGTCCGCGCGGGCGGCTGAGCCCCGGCGGTCAGGTGGCCGGGGCCCCGGCGTCCGCCGACTCGAACGCCCTCAGGCCGCTCGCCAGCTCCAGGAGGGTGTCCTCGGCCAGATCGCGCAGGAAGGCCGGGCACACCCATCCGTCCAGAGGCTCGTCCTCCTGGTCCGCCTCGTCCTCCTCGTTCCATCCGTAGTACTCGGCGATCTCGGCCCGGCCGCCGGGGCTGCGCAGGAAGTAACCGACCTGGCTCGCGTAGTCCGGATCGCCGGTGTCGGGGTGCTCGCCGGGGGCGTGGGTGCACGGACGGTCTTCCAGCAGCGGAAGGGCCTTCTCGATCCCCTTGACCATCGCGTCCAGTACCGAGCGGTCCGTGATCCTCTCCGACGTCGCGTACCAGCAGGTCGCGTTCATGGTCACGAGGTAGCCGGCCAGCACTCCGCGGGTGGGCCGGGAGGGAAGGGAAGCGGCCTCGTCCTTGAGGTCCTCGTGCGGATCGCCGTAGGGGTAGTCGTTCACGATCCCCGAGAGGGTGCTGATGCGGCTGTGGTGGTACTTCGGTGCTCCCACGGGGATGCGGCGGACGGTCAACGGGGCGATCACGTCCGCGGCGAGCCGTGCCCACCCGGCGACGTTGCCGGGGCACAGCACCCGCTCGGGGTCGACGACGACGGCGACGTCGGAGTCCGATCCGGATCCTGAGTCCGATCCGGATCCTGAGTCGGAGTCGGATCCTGAGTCGGAGTCGGATCCTGAGTCGGAGTCGGCGTCCGTACCGGCGTCCGGCGCCGCGAGCCGGCCGGTCGGCACTCCGGTCAGCAGTCCGGTGTCACCGTTCCAGACCTCGTCCTCCAGCGAGTCCATCTCGGCCTCGTACGGGTGGACGTCGTGCGAGCAGGTCCGGCTGCCCAGTGCTTCGACCGCGGCCCGGAGGGCGTCGAGGGCGGCGCGCTCGGCCTCCTCCTCGGGGCGCCAGGCGAGGTAACCCGACATCGCCACCAGCCCGGACACCCAGATCCGGGCCTCCTCTCCGCCCGGGTCGGCGGCGAGCCGGCGGGCGCAGTCCAGGACGAGGGGGACCGCTTCGTCCGCGGGAGACGTGGGGTGGATGTGCTCCCAGGCGGCGGCGAGCCGGGCCACGCCCGGGTCGGTTGTAATGATCATGATGCGTAGGACGGGGTCCATGTCCGGTGCGGTTCCGGCCTGCCCGGGTCCGTGAGCGCGTCTATGGTCGCCCGGACCGCCGCTGTCGAATGAGTATGCGACTGAGTACGTGTGCTCAGGCCCGGGCGTCCCGGATCCCCGATGATGGGATCATGACGACGACGCCTCACCTCGCCTTTCCGCCCGCGCCCCCGGCGCCCGCTCCGGCCGGGCCACCGCCGGAAGCTGGTGGCCGGTGCCGTGGCGGCGCTGGTCCTGCTGCTGGTCGCCGGGATCGCCGGCGGATGGTGGCTGACGCGTGAGGAGGACTCCTCGCCCTTCGCCGGCCGGCCGCGGGTGACGGACGGCGCGGCCGGGCTCTCCTACGCGATCCCCGAAGGGTGGGAACACGCGGAGGGGAAGAAGCTGATCGGCGCCTTCACCTCGTCCGTCACCAAGGAACATGCCGGTACTGGTACTGGTACCGATACCGGGAGCGGCTCGGGCGCGAGCGGTGAGGGCGGCAGCACCGTTCTCGCCGGCCGTGCGGCGGCCATGCCGCAGGCCGCACTCCAGCAGCAGGCGGAGCGGGCCGCCCGGTCGAACGCCGTGTTCTTCTACCCCGAGGGGAGTTCCGAAGTCGCGGAGTCCCGGCCGACGACGGTCGGCGGCCGCCCCGCGCACACGGTGGCGCTGAGGGTGAGCGAGGGCAAGCGCGGCAGCGCGGCCCCGGAGAGCGCCGGTGGCACTGGCACGGGTCATCTCCGCCTGACGCTCATCGCGGTGGACGACAGCCGCTCGGCCTTCCTCCTGGGCATCGCCCAGCCGGGCGGGCCGCTGGAAACGCGCGAGGTGGACCAGGTGATGGAGAGCGCCTCCCTGACCTGAGCCGGCGAAAAGCGGATCAACCCCCTCCGGTTGGCGGGGGTCAGTCGGTCGCCCGGCGGGGGCCGGAAGGCCGACTGCCCTACTTGGGGCCAATATTCCCAGCTGTCCTCCTACGGCAGGATCATCGTCAACTTCCGCATCACCCCTCATGTCCCCCCCTTGAAACAGAGGAGCAGTATGCGTGTTGCGATGAGACGAACCGAGCCGATGAACCAGGCGAACCGGACGGGGCAGGTGAAGCCCGCGAGACAGCGGCCGGCCTTCCAGCGCGCCTTCGCCACCACGGCGTTCGCCGGGATGATGGCGGCCGCCTCCGCGGAGCTCGCCCACGCCGCCCCCGTCCCCGCGCCCGGCGGCGACCGGATATCCCAGGCGAAGCAGACCGGGCTGGAAGGCTTCCACGGCTACAAACCCGGCCACCTCGACTCGATCCTCGAAGGGCTGCGCCCCGTGGGCACCGCCGGGAACCACGTCCCCGACTGGAAGGGGCTCTACCTCGCCGAGACCACCGGGCACGCCGCCGGATACAGCACCAATGAGGAGGGTACGGCGGCCGGCGGAGTGGTGCGGGTGACGCTGCCGGACGAGGTGAACGTGGCCACGGTCCACCTCGCGCACCAGGCGGACGAGACCGACGACGCATTCCTGAAGCGCCAGCTGGACTTCGTCAAGAACGAGTTCGGCGTCCCCGACGGCAAGCCGCTGATGGACGCCCTCGGCGAGAAGAACACCGTCCTGAAGATCGCCGACGACGGAACCGGCCGGAGCGAGCTCATCGTCCCGTGGAAGATGGCGGAGCGCGGGAAGGCCGAGAAGGCCGTCGAATTCAGGGGGAAGAATTCCGCCCTGGACGCCGCGATCTACGCGGCGGCCCCGGCCAACTGCCTCGCCCCCACCGGGCGTGCCAAACGGTCGGCGGACCGCTGCCTGCCCGTGGACTGGGACAAGGTCGAGGAGAAGGCCAAGGCCACGGCGAAGAAGGTCGCCCAGGACGCCGAGCACGTGGAGCGGCTGCCGAAGCGCAACCCGAAGGGCCCGACCTGGGGCGAGGCGCACTCCACCGCGGAGCTCACCCACGCCAAGGTCCGCGCGGTCAGCGGCGCCCACGTGGCCGCCACCGCGGCCGGCGTCGGCACCTGGGTCTACGGCATGGCGAAGACCTTCTCCGACAAGGACGCCACCACCCTCGACAAGGTCGCCGTCACCGGCGCCGTCGTCCCGGGCCTCGGGCAAGCCCTCGGCATCGCGGACGGGATCCAGCACGGCGACCCCGAGGCCGTCGCCGTCAACGCCGTGGCCCTCGCCGCCCTCGCGGCCGCCCAGGTCGTACCCGTCGTCGGCGAGGTCGTCGACGCCGCCCTCCTCACCGAGCAGCTCGTCGAGGTGCTCGTCGATGTCTTCCGCACCGCGACGGCCGACCCGCCCCCGGCGCCGCGCCTCGACGCGGGCGCCCTGCCGATCCTGCCCGTGCCGCGCGCCGACCTGCCCTGCAGCGTGTGGTGGACGTACATGGACGTCCTGTGGGAGACGGCCGGGAAGGTCCCGCCGGACGAGAGGGTTCCCGCGAAGACGCAGGTCGTGGTCAGGGAGCGCGGCGGGAGCGAGTACACCTACCCCGTGGCCGACGGGAAGTCGCCGGGCTGGCTGGTTCCCCACGGGCTCGGCTCCAGCCGGACCTTCGACGTCTTCTACCGGCTGAAGACGGACCAGGGCCGGGTCCTGGAGTCGAAGCAGCGCGCCGTCGTCCAGGCGAAGGCCGAGGTGGCCCAGTGCAACACCCTCGTCTGGAACGAGGACTGGCAGCGCTGATGCGCACGCGGGCACGGCGCGCCGTGCCTCACCCGCCCGGGGGCCGCCGGTTCGCCGCACGTGCGGGCCGGTGCCCGCCGGTGTGCCGCCCGGTGTCCTCCAGGTGGCTGGCTCCGGCGTCGCGGTCCCGGGCGGCGCCCCGTCCCGTGCGTTAGTGTGTGGGCTCGTCGGGCAGCCGACGCAGGGCGACGGGCGCGGGCACGCGCACGCCGTCTCGCCTTCCGTGCCGGAATCACGCGGTGCGGACGTGCGAAAGGCCCGCCGCGGGGCTGGACCCGCGACGGGCAAGCCGAAGAGTTGGCTCCACGGGGCGTACTGGTGATACGCCCCGCGGGTCAGCCCCTGCCGGTCATCGCCAGGGCCAGAGCGGTGAGGGCCGTCAGCAGCTCCACCCAAGGCGTCACTGCTCGGGCCGCGCTGCGGACCAGGTTCCAGTCGACCGGCGCTTTCGGCCTTCTGTGCTGCACCATGAGTGCGCCTCTCCTCGGACCAGGAGACCCGCCGGCCGGCGAGACCCTATGAGGGCCCTCGGGTGTGGCAGCGCAACCGGCCCCTCCCGAGACCCCTGGGTGAGGCCCCGACGGGACGGGCTGACCCGAGGTCAGCGCTGGTGCTGCACAATGTAACTTTATGGGCGTAACACCTTAATGCGTGGTATTTGGCTGATGAACGTCGGCGAGTCCCTTTCTCCGCAAGGGCCGCCGACGTGGTCGCTGAGGTGACCGCCGGCTCCGGCTCACCCGCTGCTCACGGGATGGTCGACGGGACCCTCCGGGAGACGGGGGCGAGCGCCGATGAGGGTGACCGCTTCGGCGCCGGCCCGGCAGCCCCGGCGTGCGGCCTCGGCCGGATCACGGCCCGCCAGGCAGGCGGCGAGGAAAGCTCCGGTGAAGGCGTCGCCCGCACCCGTGGTGTCCACGGCGGCGGCGGGCTCGGCCGGCACGCGGGCGACGACAGCGCCGGAGGCGGCGACCAGCGCGCCCCGGGACCCCTGCGTGGCGACCACGAGGGGGAAGTGCCGGCTCAGCTTGGCCGCCGCGTCGGCAGGATCCGGCAGACCGGTCAGGAGCGCGGCTTCGTCGTGGTTGGGAAGGAAGATGTCCGCCCCCGCGACGGCCGCGAGGAAGCGGTCCACGCCGAAGCGGGCGATGAAACCGGCGGAGGCCGGGTCGACGCTCACCGGCACGGAGCGGGCGCGGGCCGCCTCCATCGCCAGCCGGGCGGCCGTACGGCTCGGGTCGGCGAAGAAGAGATAGCCGGAGACGTGCAGATGGCCGACGCCGGCCAGGAGACCGTCACTCCAGTCGGCGGCCGAAAGGCGCAGCACCGCTCCGCTGTCGGTGAGGAACGTCCGCTCGCCGTCCGGGCCGACCAGGGAGATGACCGTGCCGGTGGGCATCTCGGGGTCGACCACCAGGTGCGGGCGGACACCGGCTGCGCGGAGCGCGCGCTCGTGCCCCTCCGCCGCATCCGCGCCCACGCGGGCCAGGACGCGTACGTCGCGGGCGCCCGAGCGGGCGGCCCAGCAGGCCACGTTGGCGCCCGCGCCGCCCGGGAGCGTGGCGATGCGGGCCGCGGTGTCCGTCGCGGGAGCCAGCGGCGTACGGTGCCGGGCGACGATGTCGGTCACCACGTCACCCACGACGAGCAGCGCCGCGCTGCCGGCGCCGCTCATGCGGCGTACGCCGTCGCGATCTCGGCCGCCAGGCGCACATTGCCGCGCACCGCGGCCACGTTGGCTTCCAAGGACGCGCCGTCGGTGTGCCGGACGAGGTGGTCGAGGAGGAACGGGGTGACCGCCTGTCCGGTGACCCCCTCACGCGCGCACGCCGCCAGTGCCTGCGCCAGCACCCGGTCGTGCAGGGCCGGGTCGAGCTGCTCCGCCGCGGGGACCGGATTCGCGACGATCAGCGCCGAGGGCGGGCCGCCGAGCGCGTCCTGAGCGCGCAGCACACCGGCCACCTCCGCCGCGGAACCGGCCGTCCAGTCGACCGGCTCTCCGGAACTGCTGAGGTAGAAGCCCGGGAACTCCGTCGTCCGGAAGCCCAGCACGCCGACGCCCAGCGTCTCCAGGCGCTGCAGGGTCGCCGGCACGTCCAGGACCGACTTCACCCCTGCGCAGACGACCGCGATCCGTACCCTCGCCAGCAGGCGCAAGTCCGCCGACTCGTCCTGGGTCTGCGCCCACTCGCGATGGACGCCGCCGAGGCCGCCCGTCGCGAAGACGCGGATCCCGGCCCGGGCCGCGAGGAAGGCGGTCCCGGACACCGTCGTCGCCCCGCTCGCCCCCGCCGCGACCGCCGGGGCCAGATCGCGGTGCCCCAGCTTGCGGAGCCCGCTCTCGCCCGCCACGCGCGCCAATTGCTCCTTGTCCAGCCCGACATGGGGCCGCCCGTCCAGCACCGCCACCGTCGCGGGGACGGCTCCTCCGGCCCGTACGAGCTCCTCCAGCTCCTCCGCCACCTGGAGGTTCCGTGGCCTGGGCAGGCCGTGCGCGATGATCGTCGATTCGAGGGCGACCACCGGCCGGCCCCGGTCCAGCGCCTCGCGCACCTCGTCCGAGACGGCCAACGGGTGCCGGCCCGAAGCCTTGGACGCAGATGCCCTGGATGCGACTGACACATCTGGCGCGTCTGGCATATCTGATGTATCTGACATGTCAGATGCATCTGCAGTCGTCGGCACCTCTGACCCCTTTGACATCGCAGGCCCCTCCTGTCGCGCCGAGCACGGCGCTGCTCACCGGATCCTCGATGCACAGAGCTGTTCCCCGGGACGTGCGACCGGAAGCCTCCGCCCCGTTGACCGCGCCCGGTCGACGGGCTTGGCTTCCCCTGACCTTTCGCATCCCATGCGAACCGAGCGAACCGGGCGAACCGAATCCCACCGCCCGGTCCGAGAGGGGAAACCATGCGCTGTCTCGCACGAGCCGCCATTCTGGTCACCGCGTTGGGTGCCTGTGCCGCAGCCACCGTGCCGCCGGCCTCCGGTGCCGAGCACCAGCGGCCGCGTACGGAACGGGTGAGCGTGACCGCCGGCGGCGCCCAGGCCAACGGCGAGTCGTACACCGCCGGCATCAGCGCCGACGGCCGCTACGCCACCTTCAGATCCAGAGCCACCGACCTGGCGCCGGGCACCCGCGAGGGCGTACCTGTTCATCAAGGACTTACGCACCGGCACGGTCGAGCAGGCCAACGTGGCGAGCGACGGCACGCCCGCCGACGACTCCTCCTTCGACATCGCGCTGAGCGCCGACGGGCGGTACGCCGCCTTCGAGTCGAGGGCCGACAACCTGTCCCCGGACAAGCGCCCCGGCGACACCGATCTCTTCGTCCGCGACCGCAGGACGGGGCGGACCGAACTCCTTCTGGAGAACAAGCAGCAGCAGGCGGGCACGTCGTACGAACCGGCCATGAGCGCCGACGGGCGCTTCGTCGCCTTCGCCTCCAGCCGGACCGACCTCGTCCCCGGGCCGAGCACGGATCCGATGGCCGTCTACGTACGGGACCGCTGGAAGGGCACCACGCAGCGGGTGAGCGTCCGGTCGGACGGGAGCCAGGCGGGTACCCGCTCGGCGGCACCGGTCATCAGCGCCGACGGCAGCAAGGTCGGGTTCCTGTCGCTCGGCGGTCTGGGCGAGGGAGAGGGCGGGAGCGGGGCGGACGGTGCCGGTCAGGGGCTGGCCAGGCCGCGGCTGGACAGCTTCTACGCCCGCGACCTGCGCACCGGCGTCACCCGCCGTTTGAGCGTCGCCCACGACGGCGCCGAGGCCCTGGGCGACTCCCGCGGGCCGGTCATGAGCGGCGACAACCGGAAGGTGTTCTTCAGCTCCACCGCCCCCAACCTGATCCCCGGCGGCAGCGGCGGCACCGACGGCCGCCAGGCCGTCTACGCCCGGGACCTGCACACCGGCGCCGTCGAGCGGCTCGACGTCGCGGACAACGGAACCCCCGCCGACGGCGACTCCGACGGGGTCGCCGTCGACCTGACCGGCCGTACCGCGGTCTTCACCAGCGCCGCCGACAACCTCGTCCCCGACGACACCGACAAGGCCGTCGACGTGTTCCTGCGCCGCCTCGCGTGAGCCGCGACGGGGGCCGGAACGCATACGGCCCGGGCAGTGTCTTCCCGCCAACTTGCAGGCGCCCCATCCGGCGTCTGCCGTTTCCCGGCGAACGGCTATAGCGTGCGGCCTTGCCCGGCCCCGCCCGCCCGGACCGGATCCGGCCCCGGCGCGGGCTCCGGACCCTGCGCGGGCATCGGGCCGAGGGCAGGCACGGCATGTACGACTCATGATCCAGGCACTTCTCTCGTACGAGGAAGGGGACACATGAAGTCGCGCTATCGCCTCCTGGGAGTCGCGGCGGCCGCCGCGGCCACGCTGCTCACCTCCGGCGTCACCGGAGCCTCCGCCGCCGGACCGGACACCGGGCCCGGCACGGACGGCACCCTCTCCTACGGCTGGATCCGCAACGGCAACAGCGCCCACTGCCTGGCCGTACCCGGCGGCAGCACCGAGAACGGCATCGGGCTCATCCAGTGGGGCTGCGGCAGCTGGCGGGACCACTACTGGCAGTTCGAGTACGCGTTCAACAACGGAGGCCGCAACTACTACCGCATAAGAAATCTCAACAGCCAGCAGTGCCTGGCCGTGCCGGGCGCCAGCACCACGCCGGGCACCCAGGTGATCCAGTGGCCGTGCGGCACCTGGGCGGACCACTACTGGGGCATCGACGCCACCGGCAGCGGCACGCGCCTGGTGAACTGGAACAGCGGCCAGTGCCTCGCCATCCCCGGCGCCAGCCGCACACAGGGCGAGAAGGCCATTCAGTGGCCGTGCGGCACCTGGCCGGACCACTACTGGAACATCTAGCGGCCCGGCCCGGCCCGGCCCGGCCCCGTACCCGGCCCCGTACCCGGGCTGTACCCGGGTGGTCATCGGGGTCGTCATCGGGTACGCACCCGCGCTCATGCTCAATGCCGTGCCCGGCGGGGTCGCTCCCGCCGGGCACGGCCCGTTTCTCCGCCGGCAGGGATTGCCGGAATAACGGTTGGGAACCTTCCGGCTTTGAGGCTAGATTTGCGCGGTTGATTCATTCCATGAGGAAAAGGCTCTATGCGCAAGCTCACGCGGGGTGCGGTATCCGCCGCACTCACGATCGGCGTCCTGTCCGGCTGCTCGTCGGCCGCCGAGAAGGGTGGCGACACCACCCGGGAGTCCACGGCCCCGGCCGAAACGGCGGCCAAGGCCGAGAAGGCCGCGAAGGCCGAGAAGAACACCGGCAAGCCGGACGCGAAGAAGGTCACCCTGATCGGCCCCGCCGGCTCGGCCTGCGAACTCCCGGTGTCCTTCGAGCTGGCCAAGGCATGGAAGCCCTCGGGCCTCTCCGTCGAGGACGGAAAGCTCCTGGCCAAGATCTCCGGCCACGCGGCGTTCAGGGGTGCCTGCGAACTCGATGCCAAGCCCGCGGGCAATATCGGTTTCATGCGAGTTTGGACCACGGACCGGACCGACTCCTCGGCTCGTCAGACGCTGGAGGCGTACATGGGCGAGGAGAAGAACGTCTCCGAGCAGAAGTTCAGCGACCTCAAGGCCGGTGACCTCCCCGCCTCGGAAGTGGTCTACACGCAGAAGAGCGCCCTCACGGACGAGCCGAGGCAGCAGCGGGCCCTCGCGGTGAAGACCCCGAAGGGCGTGACCATCGTGCACCTGGGCGGGCTCGACACCGAGGAGCACAAGGAGATGCTCCCGGCCTACGAACTGGCCAAGAAGAGCATGGCCCCCACCACCTGAGGCCGGCTTGACCGCGGTGACCCGGAACCCTTTGAAGGGGCTCCGGGTCGCCGCTGAACGGCCACAGCAGTGAAATGCGTTCGACCAGGACGGCACCGTGAAGGGATCATGAGCCAATGCCGACGACCTCATCACCAGCCCAGGACCTGCAGGATCTCGCCGCCTTCTGGAGCCTCGGCGAGGTCCGCGCGCCCGAGGTCGTCGACGCGGCCTGTGACGCCCTCCTGGCCGGACTCGACAGTCCCGCATTGCGGAGCCTGGCCGCCTGCACCCGCGCCGAGGCGGACTACGACGCCCCCGAGCTCCTGCCCACGGCACTGGGCGAGCTCGGCCTCACCTTCTACCCCCGCGGCAGCGACGCCGGCCGGGAAGCCGTCGCCCATTCGCTCGTCCGCCGGATGCTGGCGGGAGAGATGACACCGCAGGAGCTCGCTTCCCGGATCCACCGGCAGTTCGGTCACGACCTGCCCTTGGCGGAAAGGCTCGCCGCGTTCCACGACGAGTACGACATCCTCGAATACGGCGACAAAACGGAGGAAGAAGTCGACGCCGAAGTCCTGGCCGAAGCCCACCGCCTGGCGGAGCGGTCACTGACGTAGCCCGTAGGAGGCGGCTCTACCGAATTCAGTCGAACCGGATGTGCTTGACGCCTGTCCACGCGCGGCGAAAGTGGCCCTGCAAGGCCCGGTCCGTGTTCGGTGTGAGGGACAGTCCGGCCGAGGCGGCGATGTGTTCGGCGGCCTGGGGGACGGTGATCCGGTCGGTCCACACGTGTTCCGCGAACTCGGGCTTGCGCAGGCGTTCCAAGCACAGGTCGAGCTTCGAAACGGCGAAGCTCTCCCTGCGCAGGGGCGCGTCCTTTCCCGCCACGAGTCGCACGACGTGCCCGAAGTTCCGCTCGCGGAGCCGGTTCAGGACCGTTCGCCGGGCGGCGAGAAGGGCGAAGTGCCGGACGTCGTGACCGCGTTCCCGCAGCCGGCCGATGATTTCGCGGAAGTAGTCCGGTTCCACGAGCGTCATGGGGACGATCACGGTGCCGTCGTACTCGCTCGCGGCCAAGTCCAGCATTTCGTACACGCTCTGCCGCCAGGCGGGAAGGTCCTGGAAGTCGCCGCGCAGTGCCGGGGGCAGCATCCGGTGCAGGCCGAAACCGGCGTGCTCGGGGTCGCAGACGATGCTGCCCGGAAGCCGTCGCCGGATCTCGTACGCGGTTTGCGTCTTGCCGCCGCCGAACGGTCCGTTGATCCATAGAAGCATGTGCAGACACTACGCCGACTGCCGGCACCGGCAGGCCGGTAGTCGCATATGTGCAAGGCAGCCGGGAGCGGCCATGGGGGCCGCGTACCCCCATGGCCGGAAGCGGCCCAAGGTGTCGGTCAGGCGCCGACGTAGTCCGCGAGGTGCTCGCCGGTGAGGGTGGAGCGGGCGGCGACGAGGTCGGTGGGGGTGCCCTCGAAGACGATCCGGCCGCCGTCGTGGCCGGCGCCGGGGCCGAGGTCGATGATCCAGTCGGCATGTGCCATGACCGCGGGGTGGTGCTCGACGACGATGACCGACTTGCCGGAGTCGACGAGCCGGTCGAGCAGGCCGAGGAGCTGCTCGACGTCGGCGAGGTGCAGACCGGTGGTCGGCTCGTCGAGGATGTAGACGCCGCCCTTGTCGGCCATGTGGGTCGCGAGCCTGAGGCGCTGCCGTTCGCCGCCGGACAGGGTGGTGAGCGGCTGGCCGAGGGTGAGGTAGCCGAGGCCGACGTCGGCGAGCCGGGCGAGGATCTTGTGCGCGGCCGGGATGCGCGCCTCGCCGTCGGCGAAGAACTCCTCGGCCTCGGCCACCGGCATCGCCAGCACCTCGCTGATGTCGCGGCCGCCGAGGTGGTAGTCGAGGACCGAGGCGTCGAACCGCTTGCCCTGACAGTCCTCGCAGGTGGTGGCGACGCCGGCCATCATCGCCAGGTCGGTGTAGATGACGCCGGCGCCGTTGCACGTGGGGCAGGCGCCCTCGGAGTTGGCGCTGAACAGGGCCGGCTTGACGCCGTTGGCCTTCGCGAACGCCTTGCGGACCGGGTCGAGGAGCCCGGTGTACGTGGCCGGGTTGCTGCGCCGGGAGCCGCGGATCGCGCCCTGGCCGACCGAGACGACGCCCTCGTCGGCGGGGATCGACCCGTGCACGAGCGAGCTCTTGCCGGAGCCGGCGACGCCGGTGACGACGGTCAGCACGCCGAGCGGGATGTCGACGTCCACGTTCCGGAGATTGTGCTCCGTCGCGCCGCGGACCGCAAGCTTCCCGGTGGGCTTGCGCACCGTCTCCTTGAGGCCGGCCCGGTCGTCGAGGTGGCGGCCCGTGACGGTGCCGCCCGCCCGCAGCCCCTCCACCGTGCCCTCGAAGCAGACCGTGCCGCCGCCCGTACCGGCGCCGGGCCCGAGGTCGACGACGTGGTCGGCGATCGCGATCGCCTGCGGCTTGTGCTCCACGACGAGCACCGTGTTGCCCTTGTCCCGCAGCCGCAGCAGCAGGTCGTTCATCCGGCTGATGTCATGGGGGTGCAGGCCCGTGGTGGGCTCGTCGAAGACGTACGTGACGTCGGTGAGCGAGGAACCCAGGTGGCGGATCATCTTGACGCGCTGCGCCTCACCGCCCGACAGCGTGCCCGAGGGCCGGTCCAGCGAGAGGTAGCCCAGGCCGATCTCCGTGAACGAGTCGAGGGTCTGCTGCAGCGCGGTGAGCAGCGGTGCCACCGACGGCTCCTTGAGACGGCGCACCCACTCGGCCAGGTCCCTGATCTCCATCGCGCAGGCGTCGGCGATGCTGATCTTCTTGATCTTCGAGGACCGGGCCCCCTCGCTGAGCCGGGTGCCGTCGCACTCGGGGCAGGTGGCGAACGTCGTCGCCCGCTCCACGAACGCCCGGACGTGCGGCTGCAGCGCGTCGATGTCCTTGGACAGCATCGACTTCTGGATCTTCGGGATCAGCCCCTCGTACGTCAGGTTGATGCCGTCGACCTTGATCTTGGTCGGCTCCTTGTGGAGGAGGTCGTACAGCTCCCGCTCGGTGTACTTGCGGATCGGCTTGTCCGGGTCGAAGAAGCCGCAGCCGGTGAAGATGCGGCCGTACCAGCCGTCCATGCTGTAGCCGGGGACCGTGAGCGCGCCCTCGTTGAGGGACTTGGAGTCGTCGTAGAGCTGGGTCAGGTCGATGTCCGAGACCGTGCCCCGGCCCTCGCAGCGCGGGCACATGCCGCCGGTGCGCTCGTAGGTCGCCTTGACCGCCTTCTTGGCACCGCGCTCGACCGTGATCGCGCCGCTCGCCCGGACCGAGGCGGTGTTGAAGGAGTACGCGCTGGGCGGGCCGATGTGCGGCTTCCCGAGCCGGCTGAAGAGGATGCGCAGCATCGCGTGGGCGTCGGTGACGGTGCCGACGGTGGAGCGGGGATCGGCCCCCAGCCGCTGCTGGTCGACGATGATCGCGGTCGTCAGCCCGTCGAGCACGTCCACCTCGGGCCGCGCCAGCGTGGGCATGAAGCCCTGCACGAAGGCGCTGTAGGTCTCGTTGATCAGCCGTTGCGACTCCGCGGCGATCGTGTCGAACACCAGCGAGCTCTTGCCCGAACCGGAGACGCCCGTGAACACCGTCAGCCGGCGCTTGGGGATCTCGATGCTGACGTCCTTGAGGTTGTTCACGCGCGCGCCGTGCACCCGGATCAGATCGTGGCTGTCGGCGGTGTGCGGCGCAGGCGGCTTCGGGTTCGTCTTCGTCCTCTTGGCCGTGCCTGTCCTGGCCGTGCTCGTCCTGGCCGTGCTCGTCCTCTTGGCCGTGCTCATCGTGTTCGGCATCTCCATCGGTTGCGCAGGGCCGTCTTCGCGGCCGGGCCTCGGTCGTCGGCGGGGGTGGCGCCCGGCTCGCGGGCGCGGGGCTCACTGCCCGCGAGGCTGGGTGAAGCGCAGCATGTTGCCGGAGGGGTCGCGGAAGGCGCAGTCGCGGACGCCGTACGGCTGGTCGACCGGCTCCTGCAGCACCTCGCCGCCCCCGGCGCGGACGCGCTCGAAGGTGGCGTCGCAGTCGTCGGTGTGGAAGATGACGCCGCGCAGCTGGCCCTTGGCCAGCAGTTCCGCCATGGCCTGCTTGTCGGCGGCCGAGGCGTTCGGGTCCGCGAGGGGCGGTTCGAGAACGATGTTCACGTCGGGCTGCGACGGCGCGCCGACGGTCACCCAGCGCATCCCCTCGAACCCGACGTCGTTGCGCACCTCCAGGCCGAGCACGTCCCGGTAGAAGGCGAGCGCCTTGTCGTGGTCGTCGACGGCGATGAAGCACGAGGAAAGCTTGATGTCCATGCGTTTCACGCTACGGGCGGGGGTCGCGTTTCGCTTCTCCATTTCTGACCGGTCGCGTGCGGATCTTGGCGATGCAGGGCGGGATGGCTGCGCCGTCGTCATGGCGGCGGGCCCGGTACGCGCTCGGGCTCTCGCCCACCAGCTCGGTGAACCGTGAGCTGAACGACCCCAGCGACGTACAGCCGACCTCGAAGCAGACCTCCGTCACTGTCAGGTCGCCCCGCCGCAGCAGCGCCTTCGCCCGCTCGATCCGGCGCGTCATCAGGTAGCTGTACGGCGTCTCCCCGAAGGCGGCGCGGAAGCTGCGGGAGAAGTGGCCCGTCGACATCAGGGCGGTGCGCGCCAGCGCCGGCACGTCGAGCGGCTTCGCGTAGTCGCGGTCCATCCGGTCGCGGGCCCGGCGCAGCCGGACGAGGTCCTCCAGGTTCACGCGACCAGGATCCCATCCCGCGAGGCCGGGCGCCGAAGGGCCCGGCCTCCGGCTCCTGGCCCGTGCGGGCGCGGGGAACTAGCCCTCGGGGTAGAAGACGAACAGCGTGCAGCCGGTCGTCGTCTGCGGTACGTGGGAGGAGCCCGCGGGGGCGTGGATGAACGAGCCGGCCGGATAGTCGCGGTCGCCGTCGTTGAAGGTCCCGGAGATCACGTAGACCTCTTCGGGACCCGGCTCGTGGAGATCCACTCCCTCCCAGCACGCGTGGGGATCCAGCTCCACCACGAAGGCCTTCGCGCCCTGGTCGCTGCTCCACAACGGGCGCAGGCGGATGCCGGGGAAGAGCTCGTGAACCGGAGCGTCCTGCAGGGCGGACCACGTATAGGAGGAGGCGGGAGAGGGGGCGGGAGAGGAGGTGCTCTGTTCTGTTGCCATGGGGAAAGCCTGGCGGACCGTGGCCGCCTCGCCGAGTGTCAAGAATGACATGCTGCGGTACTTTCCTGCCATGCACCTGCACCTGCACCGCGTAGTGGCCCTCGTCCACTCCCCGCAGTCGACCTTCCAGCTCGCCTGCGCGGCCGACGTCTTCGGGACCGAGCGCCGAGGACTGCCCACCCGCTACACGTTCGGCGTCTGCGCGGAGACCCCGGGCCCCGTCCCCACGAGCGCCGGGTACGACATGGTCGTGACCGACGGGCTGGACGCGCTCGACCGGGCGGACACCGTGATCGTCCCGGGGTGGCTCCCCACCGACGAGCAGCCCTCGCCCGCAGTGCTCCGTGCCGTGCGCCGCGCTCACGCCCGCGGGGCGCGAGTCGTCAGCATCTGCTCCGGGGCCTTCGTCGTGGCGCACGCGGGCCTGCTGGACGGCCGGCAGGCCACCACGCACTGGGCGCTGGCGCAGGAGTTCGCCGAGCGCTTCCCGGCGGTCGGGTTCGCCGCGGACGTGCTCTACGTGGATCACGGCGACGTGGCCACCAGCGCGGGTTCCGGGGCCGGCATCGACCTGTGCCTGCACCTGGTCCGCACCGACCACGGCGCCCGCTACGCGGCGGACGTCGCACGGAGCATGGTCATGCCGCCCCACCGCGAGGGCGGGCAGCTGCAGTACGCGGCGCCGCCGCACCCCTTGCAGCTGGAGGGCACGCTTGCGCCCCTGCTGGAGTGGGCCACCGGCAGACTCGGCGAACCGCTGGCCCTCGACGACCTCGCCGCGCACGCGGGCGTCTCGGCGCGCACCCTGGCCCGGAGGTTCACGGATCAGCTCGGCACCAGCCCCGGGCAGTGGCTGCTGTCCCAGCGGATCACGGAGGCCCGGGAGCTGCTGGAGTCCTCGGACCTCCCGCTGGACGCCGTCGCCCGCCGCGTCGGCCTCTCCTCGGCCACCAACCTCCGCAGGCGCTTCCTCGGCGCCCTGGGCACGACCCCCGGGGCCTACCGCCGTGCGTTCCGGGCCGCCGGGCAGCAGTAGCACCCACCCTGGGATCCGTCGGATCCGTCGGATCCATCGGATTCGTCGGACCGGTTGGATCCGTTCCGTGTGACAACTCTTGTGCCGGCACCGGACCGAGGGTTTCCTCATTGCCGCAACTCGCCGACCGGGAGGACTCCCCGTGTACGTACGCCGCACCCGTTCCAGACAGGCCCGCCGCCCCGCGCGCACCATACTCGCCGGTGCGATCCTCAGTACCTTGGCGGCACTTGCGAGCACCGCGCCCGCACAGGCCGCGGATCCGGCTCCGGCCCCGGCCGCGGCTGCGGTCTCGGCTCCGGCTTCGACTCCCGCCCCGCCGGACGGCCCGACCGTGGCGGTCGCGCTCGGGGACAGCTTCATCTCCGGTGAGGGCGGCCGCTGGCTCGGCAACACCGACCGCTACGACAAGGGCCGCAACGGCACCGACCGGGCCTGGACCGGGACGGCGTACGACCCCGGGCGCGTCTACGGCGCGACCGCGGCGGTCGGCGGCTGCCACCGCTCGGACGTCGCGGAGATCCTCACCGCGCCCCTGCCCGTGGCCGAACGCATCAACCTCGCCTGCTCCGGCGCCGAGACGCAGCACGTCCTGAGCGCCGCACGGGGCGGCCTGTCCCTCAACGGAGAGGCACCGCAGAGCGACCGGCTCGCACAGATCGCCCGCACCAAGAGGGTCACGCTCGTCACCCTCTCCGTCGGCGGGAACGACCTCGGCTTCGGCACCATCATCGGCGACTGCGCCTACGACTGGGCGTTCAGCCGCCTGTGCTGGAAGAAGCAGGCCGCGGAGGCCGACCGTAAACTGCCCGCCGTCCAGGCGAAGGTGTCCGCGGTCGTGGACGACGTCCGGGCCACGATGACGGCCGCCGGCTACGGCGACGGCGACTACCGGCTCGTCCTGCAGTCGTACCCGTCGCCCCTCCCCGGCGGCGAGGAGTTCCGCCTGCGCGAAGGCGACCCGAACCGCCTGCGCAGGGACGGCTGCCCCTTCAACGACCGGGACGCCTCCTGGGCCCGCTACACCCTCGTCCCCCGGCTGTCCGCCATGATCGGTGACGTCGCCGCGTCCCGGGGCGCGGACTTCCTCGACCTCAAGGACACGATGGCGGGACACGAGGTCTGCGCCCTCGGCACCACCCAGGTGGGAGCCGCCGGCCCCGACGCCCGTCAGCACGAGTGGTTCCGCTTCCTCGACTACGCGAACACCCAGGGGGCGCTGGAGGAGTCCATGCACCCCAACGCCTTCGGGCAGCGGGCGCTGGGTGCCTGCCTGGGCCTCGTGGCGGCGGCCCGGCCCGGCCGGTACGGATGCGTCGCGGACTACCTCGGCGACGGCTCGCCGACCGCCATGCGCATCCGCCCGGCGGACCGGACGGGGCGCTGACGGGCACTGACCGGTCACTGACCGGGCGCGGGACGGGTGTTGAACGGGTTTTTCAGACGTCCGCGGCGGCGAACGGGCCGCCGGAGCCGAAGGCCAGAGCGGCGAAGCGTTCGCCGATGCGACGGTGCGCCGCGGCGTCCGGGTGGAGCTGGTCGGGCAGCGGCAGTTCGGCGAAGTCCGCCTCGCCGTAGAGCTCGCGGCCGTCGAGGTAGTGCAGGTGCGGATCGTCGGCCGCCCGCTGCTCCACCAGGCGGGCCAGTTCGTCCCGGATGACGTTGAGGGTCAGCTTCCCGGCGGCGCGTTCGGCCGGGTCGCCCGCGGCCCGGAACTGCAGCTTCCCCTCGCTGAGCCTGCTGAAGTCCGGGGCGCTGGGACCGGGGGTGTCCTCGTGGACGGGGCACAGGATGGGGGAGACGACCAGGAGCGGCGTGGTGGGATGCCCCTCGCGGACGGTGTCGAGGAAGCCGTGCACCGCCGGGCCGAAGGCGCGCAGGCGCATCAGGTCGGTGTTGACGAGATTGATGCCGATCTTGATGCTGATCAGGTCCGCGGGGGTGTCGCGCAGCGCACGGGCGGTGAACGGGTCGAGCAGCGCGCTGCCGCCCAGTCCCAGGTTGGTGAGTTCCACGCCGCCGAGGGAGGCGGCCAGCGCGGGCCAGGTCGTGCTGGGGCTTGCGGCATCCGAGCCGTGACTGATCGAACTGCCGTGGTGCAGCCACTTCTTGCGGTCCCCCTCGGGCAGGGGCTCGACGGGAGCGTCCGTGCGCAGGGCGACCAGCTGGGTGATCTCGTTGTGCGGCAGCCAGATCTCGACGTCCTTGACGCGGTCGGGCAGGCCGGCGAACCGGACGGTGCCGACCGGGCCGGGACGGGTCTCCGCGGACCCGGTGGTCATGTCCACCATCAGGACGTTGCCGCCGGTCACGCTCGCCCGCTCGGCCAGGCGGCCGTCGACGAGCAGGTCGTAGACGCCGTCGGGGCGGGGTGGGGCGCCCCGGTAGACGTTCTTGGTGCGGAGGGCGTCCAGCTCGATGACACCGGCCCGCGTGCGGAACACCAGCCGCACGCCGGAGGGCTGGGCCTCCACCATGGCCAGCTGGCCGTCGGCGCACTGCGCCCGGGCCCGGGCCGGCAGCCGGTGCGGCAGTACCCCGTGTTCGGTGTACTCCAGGTCCAGGGCGCCGCGCAGGAGGTCCGCGGTGATGGGCGTGGTGACGGGTGGTGTCGTCCACTCCGTCGCCGGGGGTGCGGCGGGGGCGTCGGGCGTGTCGGGGATGTCGTCGAGCCGGTCGTTCATGGGTGCATTCTGCGGGCCGGATGCGTGGAATGCCCAATCATTATCCGTTCACCGGGGTTTCCGGACGCCGGATGCTGGACGCCCCGCCGCGCGCTCGTCGTGATGTGCTCACGCAATTTTCCGCCCATCGGAGGAATCTGATGGGAACGGGAGTTGGAGCCGTCGGAGGGCGTGCAGGCTGTTCCGCGTGACGGGGCGGCGGAGAACACGGTATGCGGTGATGCTGGCCACGGCTGCTGCGCTGGCGATGACGGGCGAGGCGGAGGCCGACGACGGGGGCGCGAGCGTCGCGACGGGCAACACGTCGGTGAACGCCGTGCTGCACCGTCTGCCGAGCCTGCTGCCACCGCATCCGCCGTCGCACGTCGCCGTGAACGCACTGGGCGGCAACGCCCGAGCGGAAGTGACCGACAACGGCCAGGGGTGCCTGGACATCACT
>NZ_JANIID010000058.1:0-27889 GCF_024519335.1 Streptomyces telluris | reverse complement strand
GAGAACACTACACGAGGTTTGGGGGCCTCGTTGCCACCCCCTGGGTGCTCGCCCGGCACTCGCCCGGGCACCCGCCCGGCGCTCCCCCTAGCGCTTGCGGCGGCGCTTCCGCTCTCCCCGCCGCTCGTACCGCGCGACGGCCTCCTCGTACTCCCGGCGGTGGAGCTGCTCGCCGGGGGCTTCCTTGAGGGTGCGGAGGGCGTAGGCGAGCAGGGCGCCGACGAAGCCGATCATCATCAGGCTCTGCATCGACCGCTCGGCGTGGGGGTCGGCGCCGGGATCGGGGCGGCGGCCGAAGCGTTCCCATGTGCGGCGGAAGGACAAGGTGCTGCACACCGCGAACGCGACGACCACCATGGTGTTGACCAGGCCGCCCACCTGGGCGATGGCCAGACCCTCGTAGCCGAAGCGCAGGACCAGTGCGCCCGCCGCGGCGGCGGCCAGTGCGCCGAGGCCCGCGCCGACGCGGCGCAGGGCGTACCCGCCGTCGTGATTCAGCCACGTGGTGCCGAAGAACCTGATCGGTTCCGGCTGAGGTCCTTCCGGCAGCTCTTCGCTCATGTCTCGATTATCCCGGCCGAGGTCAGGAGTCGACGGGAGCCGGCAGGAGCCGTGCCACCGGAAGGATTCAGGAGCAGCGGATGGTCACAAAGCCGTCGCTGCCCGTCTTCACATACGCGTCGGACACGTACTGGCCGGGGGCGATGCTGTCCCAGATGTCGGTGGTGCCGTAGGGGCCGGTGATCGTTTCGCCGCGGGTCTGGCAGCGGATCGCGATGCGGGAGTCCTCCGGGAGGACGCGGACGATCTGGCTGCCGGTGTTCGGGCCGCGGCGTACGTTGACCTGCTCGCCCGGGGCGACCGGGTAGTAAACGGTGCCGGCCGCCGAACGGGCGGACAGTGCGTCGGCCCCATCGGTCTCGTTGATCTCGCTGGTGGCCATTTCCGGCCCCTCCCCCGCTTGAGCGTTCACCGTCGATCAATGACGTGTTGATCGATGCTGTGTAGATCAAAGACATGCAATGTCATGTGCAGTGCAGGCTAGCAAGGCGCGGCACGGCTTCCCGGGATTGCCGGATGTCATCGATTAGGCTCCCGAAGCCGCGCACTTCGCGGCCGACAGACAACGGGGGTGGGGGAATGCCGCCGCTGCGCAGTGCCGGGACGGGCCCGGAAGCGGAGGATCCGGAATTCGCCGGCCGGTACCGGCTGGAAGGGCGTCTCGGCTCCGGCGGCATGGGGGTCGTGCACCTGGCCCGCTCCGCCTCCGGAATGCGCCTCGCGGTCAAGGTGGTGCACGCCGAATACGCGGAGGACCCCGAGTTCAGGGCGCGGTTCCGGCAGGAGGTCGCGGCCGCCCGGCGCGTCAGCGGCGCGTTCACCGCGCCGCTCGTGGACGCCGACCCCGACGGTGACCGGCCCTGGATGGCCACCCTCTACATCCCCGGCCCCACCCTCTCCGAGCGCGTGAAGCGGAACGGGCCTCTCAGCCCGGCGGAGGTACGGCGTCTGGCGGCCGGGCTGGCCGAGGCGCTGCGGGACATCCACCGGGCCGGCGTCGTGCACCGGGACCTCAAGCCGAGCAACGTGCTGCTCGCCGAGGACGGGCCCAAGGTCATCGACTTCGGCATCTCCCGCCCCTACGACAGCGAGCTGCGGACCGAGACGGGGAAGCTGATCGGTACGCCGCCGTTCATGGCGCCCGAGCAGTTCCAGCGACCGCGCGAGGTGGGGCCCGCGGCGGACGTGTTCGCGCTGGCCTCGCTGCTCGTGCACGCCGCGACCGGGCGGGGACCGTTCGAATCGGAGAGCCCGTACATCGTCGCGTACCAGGTGGTGCACACCGAGCCGGACCTGACGGGGGTGCCGGCCGATCTCGTACCGCTGATCCAGGACTGCCTGGCGAAGGAGCCGGAGCAGCGGCCGACGCCGGACGAGATCATGGCCCGGCTGCCGCGGGTTCCTCAGTACGGGGGACGTCTCGTCGAGGCGTCCGTGCCGGACGCGTCCGTACCGACGCATGTCCGGGTCCCCCATGCCCGTGAGGACTCCCCGTCCTCCCCGTCGACTCCATCTATTCCGTCTACTCCGTCCACTCCCCTTACTCCTGCAGTTCCCGCTCCCCGGGCCTCTCGTCTCCCCCGGCGGCGGCGTCTGCCGTGGCTCGTCGCCGCCGGTGTCGCGACGGCCGCGCTCGTCGTCGGCGGGACGTGGGCGCTGAGCCGCGGCGGCGACGCGGACCGGCCGCTGAAGACGCGGCCCACCGTTGCCTCGGCGGACCGGCAGCCGTGGGAGACGTCCGTGCCGGAGGGCGCGGCGGGGGACGGAACGGTGCGGGCGGGGTCCTGTGTGTACGGAAGGGACGCGCTGTACTGCTCCGCGCGGGGCGTGCAGGCGGCTCGTATCGACGCCGCCGACGGCAAGGTCGCCTGGCGGAGGAGCGCCGGCGACGGCTCCGGGCCCTCCTCCACCACTCCCGTGGTCTCCGGCGGTCTCGTCCACGTCCTGTCGGGGGACGGCGGGCGGCTGACGGCGCTGGACCCGGCGACCGGTGAGCCGCGCTGGACGCGGGACGTGGCCGCGTACCGCGGCCGGGTGTACCACGCGGGCGACACCGTGCTGCTGGTCGCCGCCGACGGCACGGTGGCGGCCGTCGACGGCGGTACGAACAAGGAGCGCTGGCGGCACGGGCTGGGGCTGCCGGAGCGGTCCAAGCCGGTCTTCTCGTTCTACGGCCGGGGGCCGGTGTACGCCGTGGCGCCGGCCGGTCAGGGCCGCCACCGCACGCGGATCCTCGCGGTCGACCCGGCGCGGGGGACGACGCTGTGGGAGCGGACGGCCGACGGCGATCTGACCGCGGTGGGGGCGGGGGCCGGGGCGGACGGTGCGCTGTTGCTGACGGCTCCCGACAAGGACAACCGGGTGGCGGCCGTCGTCCGTTACGAGCCGGGCGCGCGGCGCGAGACGCGCGTGCCGCTCGCCACGCCGCTCAACGTCGCGAGCGCGGTCGCCGCGGGCCGGGGCGATGCGGTGTATCTGCTGTCCACGGACGGCGGGCTGACGGCGGTGGGGACGGCCGAGCGCAGGGGGCAGCTGTGGCGGCTGGACACGTCCGTGGCCAATGCGTCCGCGCTGGTCGCCGCCGAGGGTGACCGGGTGTACTTCTCGGCGGCGGACGGGCGGCTGCTGGCCGTCGGCACGGCCAAGGGGACGCTGCTCGGGCAGACGTCCCCCCGCTTGACCCGGGCCGGGCGCGGCTACCTCGACCTGCTGCCGGCGCCGGTCGCGGCGGACGGCCGGGTCTTCGGCGCCGCGCCGGACGGGACGGTGTTCGCGGTCAGCGCCCGGGATCCGGCGCGCTGGCGCTGACCTCTGAGCTGAACTGCTGTGCTGAACTGCGCTGACCTCTACGTTGCCCCCTGCGCCCCCGGCGACGCCCCCTGCGACGCGCCTGCGGGAGGAACCCGGTCTGAGGCCCCGTCAGTCAGCCTTCCAGAAGGCTGACGTCCCGCACCGCGCCCCGGTCCGCGCTCGTGGCCATCGCCGCGTACGCCCGCAGCGCCGCCGAGACCTTGCGTTCGCGGTTCTTCGGGGCGTACGTGCCGCCGAGGGCCTCGCGGCGGGCGGTGAGCTCGGGCTCGTCGACGAGGAGTTCGATCGAGCGGTTCGGGATGTCGATGCGGATGCGGTCGCCGTCCTGCACCAGGGCGATCGTGCCGCCCGAGGCCGCCTCCGGCGAGGCGTGGCCGATCGACAGGCCCGACGTGCCGCCGGAGAAGCGGCCGTCGGTGACGAGCGCGCAGGCCTTGCCGAGGCCGCGGCCCTTCAGGAAGGACGTGGGGTAGAGCATCTCCTGCATGCCGGGGCCGCCGCGCGGGCCCTCGTAGCGGATGACGACGACGTCGCCCTCCTTCACCGACTTGGTCAGGATCTTGTCGACCGCCTCCTCCTGCGATTCGCAGACGACGGCCGGGCCCTCGAAGGTCCAGATCGACTCGTCGACGCCGGCGGTCTTCACCACGCAGCCGTCGACGGCGAGGTTGCCCTTCAGCACCGCCAGGCCGCCGTCCTTGGAGTAGGCGTGGGCGGCGTCGCGGATGCAGCCGCCCGCGGCGTCCACGTCGAGGGACTCCCAGCGCTCGGACTGGGAGAAGGCGGTGGCGGAGCGGACGCAGCCGGGGGCGGCGTGCCACAGCTCGACGGCCTCGGGGGTGGGCGAGCCGCCGCGCACGTCCCACGCCTCCAGCCATTCCTTGATGCCGGGCGAGTGGACGGTGTGCACGTCCTCGTTGAGGAGGCCGGCGCGGTAGAGCTCGCCGAGGATGGCGGGGATGCCGCCGGCGCGGTGCACGTCCTCCATGTAGTACGTGCCGCCGGGGGCGACGTTCGGGGCGACCTTGGCGAGGCAGGGGACGCGGCGCGAGACGGCGTCGATGTCGCTGAGGTCGTAGTCCAGCCCGGCCTCCTGGGCGGCGGCGAGCAGGTGCAGGATCGTGTTGGTCGAGCCGCCCATGGCGATGTCGAGGGCCATGGCGTTGTCGAAGGCGGCGCGGGTGGCGATGTTGCGCGGGAGGACGGAGTCGTCGCCGTCCTCGTAGTAGCGCTTGGTGATCTCGACGACCGTGCGGGCGGCGTTCTCGTAGAGGGCCTTGCGGGCCGTGTGCGTGGCGAGGACGGAGCCGTTGCCCGGCAGGGAGAGGCCGATGGCCTCGGTGAGGCAGTTCATGGAGTTGGCGGTGAACATGCCGGAACAGGAGCCGCAGGTCGGGCAGGCGTTCTCCTCGATGCGCAGCACGTCCTCGTCGGAGACGTTCTCGTTGACCGCGTCGACGATGGCGTTGATGAGGTCGAGTTTGCGGACCGTGCCGTCGACGAGGGTGGCCTGGCCGGCCTCCATGGGGCCGCCGGAGACGAAGACCACGGGGATGTTGAGGCGCATGGCGGCCATCAGCATGCCGGGGGTGATCTTGTCGCAGTTGGAGATGCAGATCAGGGCGTCGGCGCAGTGGGCCTCGACCATGTACTCGACGGAGTCGGCGATGAGGTCGCGGGAGGGCAGCGAGTAGAGCATGCCGGCGTGGCCCATGGCGATGCCGTCGTCGACGGCGATGGTGTTGAACTCGCGCGGGACCGCGCCCGCGGCCTTGATCGCCTCGGAGACGATCCGGCCGACCGGTGCGAGGTGGGTGTGGCCCGGGACGAACTCGGTGAAGGAGTTGGCCACGGCGATGATCGGCTTGCCGATGTCCTCGCTCGCTACGCCCGAGGCCCGCATGAGGGCGCGGGCGCCCGCCATGTTGCGGCCGTGGGTGACGGTGCGGGACCTCAGCTCGGGCATCCTGCTCCACTCCTCGCAGTGTGTGGCGCCGCGTCGGCGTGTCGACGTGTCGGCGTCTTTCGAGCCTACGCCCGCCCTCCAGGGGGCGGACGGTTTTTCCGCCATGTGAGACGCGCGTCCGCGGTGCAGGCACCGGCGCACGCCGGGGGGCGGGCGCGGTCACCCGCCCCTGCCGGACGCCGTCACTCGCCCCCGGCGTGCGCCGTCACGCGTCCCCGCCGGAGGCCGTCACGCATCCCCTGCCGGACGCCGTCACGCGTCCCCCGCCAGATGCCGCTGCACCGCCGGTGCCACCATCGCGATCACCTGTTCCAGGTCCGCCGACGCCAGCGGCTCGACCTTGATCACGTAGCGCAGCATGGCGACGCCGACGAGGTGGGCCGCGGCCAGCTCCGAGCGCAGCTTCGGGTCGGGGATGTCGAGCTCGCCCGCGATGCGGGTCATCAGCCGGGTGGTGACGAGGTCGCGGAAGACGGCCGCGGCGGTCTCGTTGGCGACGGCCGAGCGGACGATCGCGAGCAGCTGTTCGCGGGTGTCCGGGTTCTCCCACACGCCGAGGATGAAGCGGGTGAGCCGCTCCCCCAGGGCGTCCGGGCCGCCGGCCTGGACGACGTCCGGCGCTTCGAGCGCGGGGGCGAAGTCGGTGGCGATGGCGGCCGCGAAGATCTGTTCCTTGGGGCCGTAGTAGTGGTGGACGAGCGCCGGGTCGACGTCCGCGCCCCTCGCGATGGCGCGGATGGATGCCTTGTCGTAGCCGCGCTCGGCGAATTCGGCGCGGGCGGCGGCGAGGATGCGCTCGCGGGCGCCGGGGCCGCTGCCCGCGTCCGTCCGGGCGGGCCGGCCGCGCCTCCTGGGGGCTGCGGCACCACCACCGGCATCAGCGCCGCTTCCGGCACCGCTTCCGGCTCCGGCCGCGGCCCCGTCCGTGGCCCCGTCCGCGGCCCCGTCCGCCGCTGCCGCGCTCACGGCCGCGGCACGCGGCTGGGCGAGGCCAGGTGCAGCCGGGTGAAGGCGAGGGCCTCGGCAAGGTCGGCCTCGCGCTCGGCCGTGGACATCGCGCGGCGGGTGTTGACCTCGATCACCACGTGGCCGTCGAAGCCTCGGGTCGCGAGGCGCTCCAGCAGCTCGGCGCAGGGCTGCTTGCCGCGGCCCGGCACGAGGTGCTCGTCCTTGGCGGAGCCGTTGCCGTCGGCGAGGTGGACGTGGGCGAGCCGGTCGCCCATCCGGTCGATCATCGCGATGGCGTCCGTCCGGGCGGTGGACGTGTGCGAGAGGTCGACGGTGAAGTGGCGGTAGTCGTCCTTGGTGACGTCCCAGTCGGGCGCGTAGGCGAGCATCTCGCGGTCGCGGTAGCGCCACGGGTACATGTTCTCGACGGCGAAGCGGACGTCGGTCTCGTCGGCCATCCGCCAGACGCCGCGGACGAACTCGCGGGCGTAACCGCGCTGCCAGCGGAAGGGCGGGTGCACGACGACGGTGCTCGCGCCGAGCTTCTCGGCGGCCGCCCGGGCGCGCTGGAGCTTCACCCACGGGTCGGTCGACCAGACGCGCTGGGTGATCAGCAGGCAGGGTGCGTGCACGGCCAGGATCGGCACCTGGTGGTAGTCCGAGAGGCGGCGGAGCGCCTCGATGTCCTGGCTGACCGGGTCGGTCCAGACCATGACCTCGACACCGTCGTAGCCCAGGCGTGCGGCGATCTCGAAGGCCGTCGCCGTCGACTCGGGATAGACCGAGGCCGTGGACAGCGCGACCTTCGCATCCGGGATGCGCACCACTGGCTCTGTCACGAGGGACAGCGTACGACCGCCTCTCGTACGGCGTGCGGGTACCTCCGATGTGGCGGGGCGGCACTCCCCCGATGCGACGGGTCGGCTCCCGCCTGTGCGACGGGCTGGCTCTCCCTTGTGCGACGGGCCGGTGCGCCGTCACCTCTCCGCCGGTCCTGCATCGGTTCTCCGCCGGTTCTCCGTCAGTTCTCCCCCGGCGTCGGCAGGTGGTCCAGCCTGCGCAGGATGACGCCCTCCCGCAGCGCCCACGGGCAGATTTCCAGCTCGTCCACCCCGAAGAGGTCCATCGCGCCCTCGGCGACCAGCGCGCCGGCCAGCAGCTGGTTCGCCCGGCCCTCCGACACGCCGGGCAGCTGGGCGCGCTGGGCGGTGGTCATGGTGGCGAGCCGGGGGACCCAGTCCTCCAGGGCGCGGCGGCTGAGGGCGCGCTGGACGTAGAGGCCGTCGGTGGAGCGGGCGGCGCCGGCGATGCGGGCGAGCTGTTTGAAGGTCTTGGAGGTGGCGACGACGCGGTCGGGCGGGCCGAGGCGCACGAAGTCGCCGACGATGCGGGCGATCTGGGCCCGGACGTGGCGGCGCAGGGCCCGGACGTCCGTGGGGTCGGACGGGTCGCCGGGCAGCCAGGCGGTGGTGAGGCGGCCGGCGCCGAGGGGGAGGGAGGCGGCGGCGTCCGGCTCCTCGTCCAGGCCGAGGGCGATCTCCAGGGAGCCGCCGCCGATGTCGAGCACCAGAAGCTTTCCGGCCGACCAGCCGAACCAGCGGCGGGCGGCCAGGAAGGTCAGGCGCGCCTCCTCCTCGCCGGTCAGGACCGGCAGCGTGAGGCCGGTCTCCTGCTGTACGCGGGCCAGGAGCGCGTCGGCGTTGGCGGCCTCGCGGACCGCGGAGGTGGCGAAGGGCAGGACGTCCTCGCAGCCCTTGTCCTCGGCGGCCTGCAGGGCGTCCTGGAGGACGGCGACGAGCCTGTCTATGCCCTTGTCGCTGATCGCCCCGTCCTGGTCGATGAGCTGGGCGAGGCGCAGCTCGGCCTTGTGGGAGTGGGCGGGCAGCGGGCGGGCGCCCGGGTGCGCGTCCACCACGAGCAGATGGACCGTATTCGAACCCACATCGAGGACACCGAGTCTCATGGCCTGAACGCTACTGCGGGGGCCGGGGGCGCATAGTCTTGTGGGGTGGCAAAGACGAAGAAGGCCAAGCAGGGCAAGCAGGGCAAAAAGCGCGACCGCTCCGCCGCGGCCTCCAGCACCTCCCCCAGCACCCCGGTGACCTCGGCGAACCCGAAGAACCCGGCGTCCCCGGCGAAGGGGCCGGAGGTCTCCGACGAGGTCGGGCTCGACTTCGCCCGCGCCTGGGTCGAGTTCCCGGACCCCGCCGACGACGAACAGGTCTTCCGCTGCGACCTGACGTGGCTGACCTCGCGCTGGACGTGCATCTTCGGCAGCGGCTGCCAGGGCATCCAGGCCGGCCGCGCCGACGACGGCTGCTGCACGCTGGGCGCGCACTTCTCCGACGAGGACGACGAGCAGCGCGTCGCCGGGCACGTGGCGCGGCTCACGCCCGAGATCTGGCAGTTCCACGACGTGGGCACGGACTCCGGCTGGACCCAGCTCGACGAGGACGGCGACCGCCAGACGCGCCGCTGGAAGGGCTCGTGCATCTTCCAGAACCGGCCGGGCTTCGCCGGCGGCGCGGGGTGCTCCCTGCACATCCTGGCCCTGAAGGAGGGCCGCGAGCCGCTCGAGACCAAACCGGACGTGTGCTGGCAGCTGCCGGTGCGGCGGACGTACGACTGGATCGACCGGCCGGACGACACGCGCGTCCTGCAGATCTCCATCGGGGAGTACGACCGCCGCGGCTGGGGCCCCGGCGGCCACGACCTGCACTGGTGGTGCACCTCGGCGACGTCGGCGCACGGCGCGGGCGACCCGGTGTACGTGACGTACCGCCCGGAGCTCACGGAAATGATGGGCAAGGAGGCCTACGAGCGGCTGGTCGAGCTCTGCGAGGAGCGGCTGGCCGCGCTGCTGCCGATGGCACCGCATCCGGCGGACGCCCGCCCGTAGCGGGGTCGCCCGGCGGCGGGCTGCCGCCACGACGTCCGGCCGGCGGCGGGCCTCCGGCCACGGGGCCTGCCGGCTTGTCCGGCACCGCCGGGCCGCGGCGTCGTGGTCGCGCGCCGCTGCGGCGGCTTCAAGGGTGCGGGCACCCTTGGATACGCGGGCAGGGCGGGTGCGCGCCCATGCCGGTCCGGCAATCCATCTCCGCCGCAACGGCGCCCGGCCACGACGTTGCAGTCCGGCGGTGCCGAACCGGCCCCGGGTTTCTGCGGAGGGCGCGGGCCCCTCACGGCGGTGTCGCCGCCCCCGGCGACGCGGGGGGCGTCCCCGCCGGTGTCGCCGGAGGCTGGGTCGCCGCGGGGGACGAGACCACCGGGCGGCCCCGGCCCTCGATCGTGACCGTCGTGCCGCCCGGCGCGACGATCACCCGCGCGCGCCACGGCCCCACCGGCTCCCGCTCGCCGTCGACTTCGATCACTACGGTCACGGTCTGCCCGGGCTGCAGCACGCCGCCCGGCCGGCTCAGCCGCAGCCACGGCGCGTCGGCCGTCATCGACCAGACCACCGCCTGCCCGCCGCTCGCCGTCAGCGTGACGACCGTGGCGGTGCCGCTGGGCTGCGCCGCGACGGTCAGCCGGCCGGGGCCGGGCGCCCGGGCGGCGGGCGGCGCGGCCGACGGGGCGGCGTCCCCCGCGGGGGAGGGCGGGGCGGCGCCGGGCCGCGGGGGCGGTACGGGTCTGCCGTCCGGCCCGATGACCGCCACCGAGACCCCGGTGACCACACGCCCGGGCGTGGCCCCCGTGCCGGCGGGGCGCGGGGCGGGCCCCGGCCCCCGGTAGGGGCGCTCGCTGACGGCGCCGGTCTCCTTCGAGGAGACGGCCGCGGGGTCCGGGCGCGTCTCCCCCGTCTCCGGCGCGCCGCGCCACGCGGCCCACAGGGCGAGGACGGGCGCGGCGATGACGGTGGCGACGACGGTCGTGGTGACGGCCCGGCTGCGCAGGCGGCTGCGGCGCGCCGTGCGGTCCTTGGGGTCGACGGGGTAGCCGCGCCGGTCGAAGCGGGGGGCGGGGGGCGCCTGGGCGCCGCGCTGCCGGCCCACGCTCACGGCGGACAGCATGGCGGCGTGGGCGGCGGCCCGGGGCGCCATGAGGAGGGGCAGGGGGGCCGAGGAGGCGGCCGTGCCGGGCCAGGGCTCGCCGGCGGTGGACCGCTCGGCGGCGCGGCGGCAGTCGGCGCAGTCGTCGACGTGCCGTACGAGCTCGCGCCGCAGGGCCGCGCCCAGCAGCACCTGGGTGTCGCCCGCGAAGCGGGCGACGACGGGGCAGCGGCCGGATTCCACGACCGCCAGCGCCGTGCGGGTGCGCTCGACCTCGCAGGCCGCGGAGGACATCAGGGCGCGCGCGGCGTCGGTCTCCAGGCCGAGGACGGCGGCGACCTCGGGGGCGGTCAGGCCGTGCCGGACGGCCAGTTCGAGCGCTTCGCGCTGCGCGGCGGTGGTCCCGGCGGCCTCGGGCCAGGCGAGCAGCGCGAGCTCGGCCCGGCGGTAGGAGTCCGGCGGGGCGGGCGGCTCGGAGGCCGGGGCGTCCGGGTTCTCCGGGGCGACGAGCCGGCGCAGGCAGGCCCAGCGGGCGAGCGCGTAGAGCCAGGAGCGGCGCAGTTCCTCGTCGGCGGGGGCGCGCTCGGACCGCTTCTCGGCGAGGGCGAGGGCTTCGCCGAGGGCTGCGGTCGCGGCGTCGTGCTCGCACAGCACCGACAGGCAGTAGGTGAAGAGCCCGTCGAGGTGGGCGTCGTACCGGTGGGGCGGCTGCTGGGCGAGGGTGTCGTGCGGGCCGGACGGCACGGCGGGAATGCGGGCCGTCTCGGCCGTCCCGTCCGTCTCGGCGGCGGACGCCACGGCCCCGTGGCCGGGCTGCTCCTCGTACGCCGGCTGCTCCTCGTACGCCGGCTGCTCCTCGTACGCCGGCTGTGCGTGCTGATTGTCCCGAGGCGGGCGGGCCTCGCGCGGCGCACCGCGGTGTGCGCGGTGCGCGCCGGTGGCATGCGGTCGGTGCTCTGGCCTCCTGGTCATCATCCCGGCGACGGTAGGCGGGTGACGGGCCGTTGCTGCCACTGCCGACGCAGGTTTAACCCGTTCGGGTGACGTTCTCCCACAAAATAGGGACACGGCTGCGCTGTCTCCCCTGTGTTTGCGGGGGAAGCCCTGCCGGACCGCAGAAACAGGCGGCTCCGCGGTTCTGGTAATGGACGGAGCCCTGCGCGCCCCGTGCCGGACGGGGGCTCCGCGATGTCAGTGGCCCCCGCTACGGTGGCTCGCATGGCTGCCCGCACTTCTCGCTCGTCCGCCAAGGACCGGCCCTCCTACCGCTGCACCGAGTGCGGCTGGACCACCGTCAAGTGGCTCGGCCGCTGCCCCGAGTGCCAGGCGTGGGGCACGGTCGAGGAGTACGGCGCGCCCGCCGTGCGGACGACGGCGCCCGGCCGCGTCTCCTCGGCCGCGCTGCCCATCGGCCAGGTCGACGGCCGGCAGGCCACGGCGCGCAGCACGGGTGTGGACGAGCTGGACCGCGTCCTGGGCGGCGGGCTCGTCCCGGGTGCGGTGGTGCTGATCGCGGGCGAGCCGGGCGTCGGCAAGTCCACGCTCCTGCTGGACGTGGCGGCGAAGGCCGCGTCCGAGGAGCACCGCACGCTCTATGTGACGGGCGAGGAGTCCGCGAGCCAGGTGCGCATGCGCGCGGACCGCATCGGCGCGATCGACGACCACCTCTATCTGGCGGCCGAGACGGATCTGGCCGCGGTGCTGGGCCACCTCGACTCCGTCAAGCCGTCCCTGCTGATCCTGGACTCGGTGCAGACGGTGGCCTCGCCGGAGATCGACGGCGCCCCGGGCGGCATGGCGCAGGTGCGCGAGGTGGCGGGCGCGCTGATCCGGGCGTCCAAGGAGCGGGGCATGGCCACGCTGCTGGTCGGTCACGTCACCAAGGACGGCGCGATCGCGGGCCCGCGCCTGCTGGAGCACCTGGTCGACGTGGTCCTGAGCTTCGAGGGCGACCGGCACGCGCGGCTGCGCCTGGTGCGCGGCGTGAAGAACCGCTACGGGGCGACGGACGAGGTCGGCTGCTTCGAGCTGCACGACGAGGGCATCACCGGTCTGGCCGATCCGAGCGGCCTGTTCCTCACCCGCCGTGACGAGCCCGTCCCGGGCACCTGCCTGACGGTCACGCTGGAGGGGCGCCGCCCGCTGGTGGCCGAGGTGCAGGCGCTGACGGTCGATTCGCAGATCCCCTCGCCCCGCCGCACCACCTCGGGCCTGGAGACCTCGCGGGTGTCGATGATGCTGGCGGTGCTGGAGCAGCGGGGCCGGATCAGCGCGCTGGGCAAGCGGGACATCTACAGCGCCACGGTGGGCGGCGTGAAGCTGTCCGAGCCGGCGGCGGACCTGGCCGTGGCGCTGGCCCTGGCGAGCGCCGCGAGCGACACCCCGCTGCCGAAGAACCTGGTGGCGATCGGTGAGGTGGGCCTGGCCGGGGAGGTCCGCCGGGTCACCGGAGTGCAGCGCCGGCTGGCGGAGGCGGCCCGGCTCGGCTTCACCCACGCGCTGGTCCCGGGCGACCCCGGGAAGGTGCCCGCGGGCATGCACGTGGTGGAGGTGGCGGACATAGGCGAGGCGCTTCGAGTGCTGCCCAAGCGGGTACCCCGGGAGAACCGGCGCAGAGCCGGGTCGGACGACCGAGCCGGGGAGAGCCCTGTCCAAGCGGGTGGGGGCCCTCTTTAATTAGGCTGGACGAATAGGCTGGACACCCGCATACGCCAGTAGACTTTGCCCTGGTCTCGCCCGTACGTACGGATAGCAGGGCGGCCTGCGGCACCGTTGACCTTGCGACCGGAGGAGTGCAGTGGCAGCCAACGACCGGGCATCGGGCCCCGGCAAGGCCGGGGGTTCCTCCGGTGCCGACGGTCTGATGCGCGCCTCGCTGAGCGCCGTCGCGCCCGGCACGGCCTTGCGCGACGGCCTCGAACGCATCCTCCGCGGCAATACGGGCGGCCTCATCGTCCTGGGCATGGACAAGACGGTGGAGTCCATGTGCACGGGCGGTTTCGTCCTGGACGTGGAGTTCACCGCCACCCGCCTGCGCGAGCTCTGCAAGCTGGACGGCGCCCTGATCCTCGACAAGGACATCACGAAGATCGTGCGGGCGGGCGTGCAGCTCCTGCCGGACGCGTCGATCCCCACCGAGGAGACGGGCACCCGGCACCGCACGGCGCAGCGCGTCTCCATCCAGTGCGGCTTCCCCGTGGTCTCCGTCAGCCAGTCGATGCGTCTGATCGCGCTGTACGTGGGCGGCGAGCGGCGCGTGCTGGAGGAGTCCGGGGCGATCCTCTCCCGGGCCAACCAGGCCCTGGCCACCCTGGAGCGCTACAAGCTCCGGCTGGACGAGGTCGCCGGCACCCTCTCCGCCCTGGAGATCGAGGACCTGGTCACCGTCCGCGACGTGACGGCGGTCTGCCAGCGCCTGGAGCTGGTGCGCCGCATCGCCACGGAGATCGCGGAGTACGTGGTGGAGCTGGGCACCGACGGCCGCCTGCTCTCCCTGCAGCTGGACGAGCTGATCGCGGGCGTCGAGCCCGAGCGCGACCTGGTCGTGCGGGACTATGTCCCGGAGCCGACCGCCAAGCGCACCCGCACCGTCCCCGAGGCCCTGTCCGAGCTGGACTCCCTCACCCACCCCGAGCTGCTGGAACTGCCCATCGTGGCGCGCGCCCTGGGCTACAGCGGCTCTCCGGAGACGCTGGACTCGGCGGTCTCGCCGCGCGGCTACCGGCTGCTGGCGAAGGTGCCGCGCCTGCCGGGCGCGATCATAGAGCGGCTGGTCGACCACTTCGGCGGGCTGCAGAAGCTCCTGGCCGCCAGCGTGGACGACCTGCAGACGGTCGACGGCGTCGGCGAGGCCCGCGCCCGCTCGGTCCGCGAGGGGCTGTCGCGGCTGGCGGAGTCCTCGATCCTCGAACGCTACGTCTGAGCCCCCGCGTCTCGAACGGCCGGGCGGCGCGACCGCACGCCCGGTCGTCAACCCTTTCCGTCAGGCCCTCTCCAGGGTGAACTCCACCTTTTCGGTGACACCCGCGATCCTGACCTCGGCCCGGTACTTGCCGGCGCCCGCGGCCCCCTCGCCGGAAGGCGTCGCACAGCGCGGGGCACTGCGCTTGCGGTCCCATTCCACCGTGCGCTTCGTCTCGCCCGAACCGGGGAGCTCGACCAGCACCGCGCCCGTGGCCCGGGGGCAGTCGTCGGAGGCCCACACGTGGTCGTCGGCGTCGATATGGGCAATCTTCAGAATGGCGGCGCCGGAACCGAAGTTCACCTTGCAGGCACTTCCGCCGGAGTTCTTCACGACGATCTCGAACTTCGGCTTCTCGTCGGGCCCGTAGGAGTCCTTCACGCTGCGGATCGCGAGCCGCACCGAGCCGGGCCCGCAGTCGGGCAGGGACGAGCCGGCCGGAACGGCCTTGCCGTCGCCGGTGCCGAGGGCGCCGCTGCCGCCGCCCGTGCCCGTCGTCCCGCCGCCGCCCGTACCGGAACCGCCGGTCCCCGCGGCGCCGCCGCCGGAGCCGCCGTCACCGGCACCGCCGCCCGTGCCGCCGCTGCCCGACTCGCCGCGCCCGCCCGGGCGTTGGCTGAAGTGCGGGCCGGAGGGCACCGGTCCGGGGGTGATGGTGGTGTTGTCGGCCGGGTTCTTCCCGTCCGAGCCCTTGCTCTGGTCATCACCTGAGCCTCCGTCACCCCCGAGGGTGACGAACCAGAGCCCGACGAGAACGAGAAGGCCGAGCAGGCCAAGCGCAACTGCCCTCCGCCGCCAATAGATGGAGGAGGGAAGCGGCCCGATCGGATTGCGCAGAGATCCCACGCGAAGACTCTACGAGACATCGGCGGGGGCACCGGCCCATACCCGCCGGGCGAGTGCCCGATTTTCTCATCATCGGCCCGCCGACAGGCGGTTTTCGCGGTCCGCCGTCTGACGAAAGTCGGATGGACTGCCTGCCGATAGCCCGGTGTGGCGCCGAAGTGACGGACCGTAGGCTCCCGGAACCATGGACACCGTGGACAACGACCTCTATCGCGACGTCACCGAATTCGCCCGCTCCACACCGGAGTGGGTGCACGGCCTTGCGGAAATCGGCACCGAGGCCGGGCTGTTGCTGCTGATGGCCGTCGCCGTCGCCGTGTGGTGGCGCAACAGGCGGACGGGGGCGCGCGGCGTCGCGCTCGCGCTGCTCGTACCGGTCACGACCGCGGTCGCCTACGGGATCAGCGAGATCGTCAAGAGCCTGGTGGACGAGGAGCGGCCGTGCCGGGCGGTCCGGGGCGCGGTCGCCTCGCTCGCACCCTGCCCGCCGCACGGCGACTGGTCGTTCCCCAGCAACCACGCGACGCTCGCGGCCGCCCTGGCCACCGGAATCGTCCTCGCGCGGCGGATCCTGGCGTGGGCCGTGCTGCCCATGGCCCTGCTCGTCGCCTTCTCACGGGTCTTCCTCGGCGTGCACTACCCGCACGACGTGGCCGCGGGTCTCCTGCTCGGCGCCGCCGTGGCGCTCCTGGGCGGGCTGCTGCTCGCGCGGTGGGCCACCTCGCTCGTGGACCGGGCGGGGCGGGGGCGGCTGCGGGTGCTGGTGCGGGCGTAGGGTGCCGCGCAGGCCTCACGCGGGTCCCTCAGCGCTCACGCGGGTCTCTCAGGGCTCACGCGGGTCCCTCAGGGCTCGCCAGGCCCCCGCAGAGCCGACGCGGACCTCGCGGGCCTCACGCGGGCCTCACGCCGCCGGGCGCGTCCACTCCGTCTTGTGGCCGAAGCCCTGGCCGTTGTCGATCAGCCGCAGCCAGTCGGGGCGCAGCTCCCACAGGTCGGTGCGTTCCATCGCCTGCCGGAGCCGGTCGTTGTGGTCGACGTAAGGGAAGCGCTCGGTGTACGCGCGCCACCCGGCCTCGCGCTCCGCGCCCTCCAGGCGGCGGCAGGTGCCGCGCCCTTGAAGGCCCGTCAGGGCCGTCCACACCTGCCCGTCGCGCTGGGCGGTGAACGCGACGCGGGCGCCCGCGGCCGGGTCGCCCGTGCTCGCGGCGACGAGGGCGCGGCCGTGCCGGGTGGTGGCCGAGGTGACGAAGAGCAGCGCGGTGGCGTCGTCGCCGGGCGGTCCGGCCGGTTCGGCAGGCCCGGCGAGGGCGTAGAGCACCGCGCAGGCCTGTGGGCCGTCCTCGTCCGCGTAGGCCAGGGTGAGGGTCGAGTGCGCGTCGAGAGCCGCCCGGATCTCGCGCGGCGGCCGCTGCTCCGTATCGCTCATGGCCCCATTCCACCGCGCCCGGCCGGAGCCGACCAATCGGGGGGCCGGTCAGCCCACGACCGAACCGGTGACCAGCCCGGCCTCGTGGGCGACGATCGCGGCCTGCACGCGGTTGCCGGCCCCCAGCCGGTCGAGGACCGCGCTGACGTAGCCCTTGACGGTGCCCTCCACCAAGTGGAGGCGCCGGCCGATGCCCGCGTTCGAGAGCCCTTCGCCCAGCAGGGCGAGGACCTCGCGCTCGCGGGCGGTCAGCCCGGCGATCCGGGCGCGGGCGGCGGCGGCGCGCGTCAGGCGCTCGCCGCCGAGTTCGGCGATGACGTGCAGGGCGACCTTCGGGGAGAGGTAGGCGCCGCCGTCCGCGACGGCACGGACACCGGCCATCAGTTCGTAGGGGTCGCCGGACTTGAGCAGGAAGCCGGTGGCCCCGCCGCCCAGGGCGCGGGAGACGTAGGCGTCCTCGGAGAAGGTGGTGAGGATCGCGACGGCCGTGCCGGGCGCGCTCCGGCGGATCTCCTCGCAGGCGGCGAGGCCGTCCAGGCGGGGCATGCGGATGTCGAGGAGGGCCACGTCCGGCCGGTGGGCGCGGGCGGCTTCGACGGCCTCGTGGCCGTCCGCCGCCTCCGCGACCACCTCGATGCGGGGGTCGGCGGACAGGATCGCGCGGACTCCGGCGCGGATCATCGCCTCGTCGTCGGCGACGAGGACTTTGACGGTGCTCACCGCAGCCACTCCTTCTCTTCCTTCTCTTCCTTCTCTTCCTGTTCCACGGCCTGCTGTTCCCGTTCCACGGCCTCGGAGGCACCGGGGGCGCCGGCGCGCGGGACGCGGCTCTTGGCGACGAGGTGCCCGTCGCGGAAGCAGAGCCGGAAATGGTCGACGCTGACGAAGAGTTCGCCGCTCGCCCGGTAGTAGCGGCACTCCGCGCCGGCGGGCGGGGCGCCCGGGGCCCGGTCGGCCGGCGGGTCGGCGACCTGCCGGTCCGGCAGGAACGGGGCGACCTCGGCGTACGGCGCACCGACGTCCAAGGCGGCGTAATCGGCGGGCTTCAGGACCGAGTGTCCCTTGATGTACGCGTACCAGCCGAAGGCCGCGGCGACGAAGACGGCTCCGGCGGCCGCCGCGACGGCGAAGGGGACGGCGAACCGCCGCCGGGCGGTGCGGTGGGCCTGTGCGAGGCCCGCCGGCTGTCCGGCCCCTTCGGCGGGTGCGGCCCGAGGCGCGAGGCGGGGCCCGGGCCCGGGCCCGTGCGGCAGCCGCGCGCTCACCTCGAACCCGCCGTCGTCCCCGGAGGGCCCCGCCGTGAACGTGCCTCCCGCGAGCGCCACCCGCTCGCGCAGGCCCAGCAGGCCCGTACCGCTTCCGGGCGCCGGGGACGCGGCCGCAGGGCCGGGCCGCGGGCCGGTCACGACCGTCACCGAGGTCTCACCCGCCCCACTGGCCCCATCCACCCCACTCACCCCACTCACCACGGTCACCGAAACCTCCGCCCCCGGCGCGTGCTTGGCCGCGTTCGTCAGCGCCTCCTGGACGACGCGGTACGCGGCCCGCTCCACAGGCGGCGGCAGCTCCGTCCCGCGGGGCAGCCGGGCGCGCACGGGCAGGCCCGAGGCCGCCGCGCGGTCCACGAGGGCGCGGAGCGAGTCGTCCGGCGGGGTCAGCGGCGCGGGCGCGGCCGGGCCGGCGTCGCGCAGGACGCCGATGATGTCGCGGAGCCGGTCCGTCGCCGACGCGGCGGCCTCGCGCAGCTCCGCGGCCGCCGCCCGGTGCGAAGCGTCGAGGCCGGGGGCGACCTGCAGGGCCCCGGCGCGCAGGGCGATCAGGCTCAGTTCGTGGCCGAGGGAGTCGTGCATGTCCTGGGCGATGCGGGTGCGTTCGCGCAGCCGGGCCCGGTCCGCGACGATCTCCTGCTCGCGCTCCAGCTGCGCCGCCCGGCTCCAGCCCGCGGCGACGAGCTCACGGGCCTGGCGCCGGTACCGGCCGGCCAGCCAGGGGAACACCGCGCCGAAGAGCAACGTGCCGGTCAGAACCAGCCATTCGACGACGGGGTCGACGTCGCGGGCGAGGACGAGCAGCGTGCCGGCGGCCGCGACGGCCGGGAAGGCGTACAGCGCGGGGCGGGCGGCGGCCGAGCGGCGGCCCAGCAGGTAGGCGAGGACGGAGAGCGCGGGCCCGTAGGAGAGCGTGAAGAGGGAGGGGGACGCGGCGAGTCCGAGTGCGGCGGCGAGGGTCGGGGCGAGCACCGGGCGGGCCCGGGAGGCGGCCACGGCCACGGCGAGGACGACCGCGCCGCCCACGCTCTGCCACCAGGGCCGGGGCGCGTTCACGCCGGTCAGGTCCGCGAGCGCGCCGGGCAGGGCGAGCACCGCCCACAGCAGGGCGTCGGGCAGGACCCTGGACGGGGCGGTGATCGTGCGGCGTCTCACCGGTCCGACGGTACAAGCCGGGCCCGTCCGCGCACCCCTGACGAAAGTCAGACGAAAGTCAGGGGAACGGGGCCCGGCGCGTTTCTCCGTCGTGCGCCGCCGTGCCAGGATCGGAAGCGCCATGACTGTCACAGACCGCACCACCACCCGTTCCGAGTCCTCCTCCGAGCCCCTTCCCGGGGAGCTCCACGGCCCGGTCATCGACTGGTTCGCCGCGAACGCCCGCGATCTGCCCTGGCGCCGCCCCGAAGCCGGCGCCTGGGGCGTGATGGTCAGCGAGTTCATGCTGCAGCAGACGCCGGTCAGCCGGGTGCTGCCCGTCTACGAGCAGTGGCTGGCGCGCTGGCCGCGCCCGGCGGACCTGGCGGCGGAGCCGCCCGGGGAGGCGGTGCGCGCCTGGGGCCGGCTGGGCTATCCCCGGCGGGCGCTGCGGCTGCACGCCGCCGCGACGGCGATCACGGAGCTGCACGGCGGCGACGTGCCGCGCGACCACGCCAGGCTGCTGGCCCTGCCGGGCGTCGGCGAGTACACGGCGGCCGCGGTGGCCTCCTTCGCCTACGGGCAGCGGCACGCGGTCCTCGACACCAACGTGCGCAGGGTGTTCGCGCGCGCCGTGAGCGGCGCGCAGTACCCGCCGAACGCCACCACCGCGGCCGAGCGCAAGCTGGCCCGGGCGCTGCTGCCGGAGAGCGAGCCGGTGGCCGCCCGCTGGGCCGCGGCGACCATGGAGCTCGGCGCTCTGGTGTGCACGGCGCGCACGCCGGTCTGCGGGCGCTGCCCGATCGCCGACCGGTGCGCCTGGCGCGCCGCGGGTTCCCCCGCGCACGACGGCCCGCCGCGCCGCGGCCAGACGTACGCGGGGACGGACCGGCAGGTGCGCGGCAAGCTTCTCGCGGTGCTGCGCGAGGCGCTGGACCCCGTACCGCAGGTGGCGCTGGACGCGGTGTGGGACGAGCCGGTGCAGCGGGCCCGGGCGCTGGACGGGCTGGTGGCGGACGGCCTGGTGGAGCCGCTGGCAGGCGGCCGGTACCGGCTGCCCCTCACGTAGCCGGAAAAGGGGGCTCCCGAACGGGACAGAGCCCCCTTTTCACGCCCTACCGCCCCTGCTCCCGCACCGCTGTTACACAACCTATGGACAGCTGTGCACCTGCCGCAGTGCTGCCGCACATCACGTCGCAACAGCTCCTCCGTAGCGTCCTACCCGTGCTGGGAGACCACCAGCGTGACGCGGGGAATGCAAGCGGAATGGAGGCTGCGAGATGGCCAGCAGCGGCAAGGTTCTGGACTTCGAGGAGTACGTGCGCAACCGTCAGGACGCCCTCCTGCGCAGCGCCCGCCGTCTCGTGCCGGACCCCATCGACGCCCAGGACCTCCTCCAGACCGCCCTGGTCCGCACCTACGGCCGCTGGGAAGGCATAGCGGACAAGTCGCTGGCCGACGCCTACCTCCGCCGCGTCATGATCAACACTCGTACGGAGTGGTGGCGCGCCCGCAAGCTCGACGAGGTGCCCACCGAGCAGCTCCCCGACGCGCGCGTCGAGGACAGCACGGAGCAGCACGCCGACCGCGCCCTGCTGATGGACATCCTCGGGGTCCTGGCGCCCAAGCAGCGCAGCGTCGTCGTGCTGCGACACTGGGAGCAGATGAGCACCGAGGAGACCGCGGAGGCGCTCGGCATGTCGACCGGCACGGTCAAGAGCACGCTGCACCGGGCCCTGGCCCGGCTGCGCCAGGAGCTGGAGAGCCGCGACCTGGACTTCCACGCCCTCGAGCGCAACGAGCGGGGGCAGGAACGGTGCGCGGCCTGAAAAAGGCTCCCCCCAGGCCGGTACTGATCACCGGCGGCACGGTCACAGCCCTGGCCGCGGCCGCCGGTCTTCTGCTTGCCGGCTGCGATGCGGGCAGCGAGGGCGTCCGCAAGGAAGGCACCGCGCAGACGCAGTCCGCGGCGAAGCCGACCCGCATGCCCTCGGCCTCGGCGACGGCGGACCGGCCGCACGAGAAGATCGACGCCGTAAAACTGATCAAGAACGATCCGAAGATCGGCAGCCAGGTCAAGAAGGACCTGAAGCCGTGCCTGAAGAACCAGTACCCGCTGGACGTGATCTACGGGAAGCTGACCGACGGCAGCCGCGACGACATCATCGTCAACATCCTCACGTGCGGCGATTCCGTGGGCGTGGGCTCGTATGTGTACCGTGCGAAGAGCGACGGCTCCTACGAGAACGTGTTCATGATCGAGCAGGCGCCCGTCTACTCCGAGATCGACCGCCGCGACCTCCGCGTCACCAAGCAGGTCTACGGCCCCGGTGACGCGGTCTGCTGCGCCTCGGGCGAAGATGTCATGACGTACCACTGGTCGGGTACGGAGTTCCGGGAGACCGGTCGCACCCACACCGACTACAGCAAGGTCGGGAACACCGACAAGGGCGATCTCCCCAGCGTGGGGACGGAGGGCTGAGGACAGCGTGGCCGATACGCATGTGCTCTTCGTGGAGGACGACGACGTCATCCGTGAGGCGACCCAGCTGGCACTGGAGCGCGACGGCTTCGAGGTGACCGCGGTGCCGGACGGGCTGCTGGGGCTGGAGAAGTTCCGCGCCCGCAAGCCCGACATCGCGTTGCTCGACGTCATGGTCCCCGGCCTGGACGGGGTCAGCCTGTGCCGCCGGATCCGTGACGAGTCGACCGTTCCCGTGATCATGCTGTCGGCGCGCGCGGACTCCATCGACGTCGTCCTGGGCCTGGAGGCCGGCGCCGACGACTACGTCACCAAGCCGTTCGACGGCGCCGTGCTCGTCGCCCGCATACGGGCCGTGCTGCGCCGCTTCGGGCACGCCAGCGGGCCGAACGGCGCCGCCGGGGCCGACACCCCGGAGGACCTGGAGTGCGGCGTGCTGCGCTTCGGCGACCTGGAGGTCGACACGGACGGCATGGAGGTCCGCAAGGGCGGCGTGCCCGTCGCGCTGACCCCGACCGAGATGCGGCTGCTGCTGGAGTTCTCCGCCGCGCCCGGCACGGTGCTCTCCCGCGACCGGCTGCTGGAGCGGGTGTGGGACTACGGCTGGGGCGGTGACACCCGGGTCGTCGACGTCCACGTGCAGCGGCTGCGCGGCAAGATCGGCCAGGACCGGATCGAGACGGTCCGCGGCTTCGGCTACAAGCTCAGAGGGTGACGAGGGTGACCACCCCATGGTGATCCGCCCGGCAGGGACCGGATCGTGGTGAGGCTCGCCCTCCGCTCCGGTCTGCGCTGGAAGGTCAGCCTCGCCATCGCGGGCGTCAGCGCGCTGGTCGCGGTGGCGCTCAGCCTCGTCGTGCACAACGCCGCCCGCCTGTCGATGCTCGACAACAGCCGCGACGTCATGGACGAGCGCGTCCAGATCGCCCAGCGGTACTACGAGAACACCGGCCGGCTGATGCTGCACGCCAAGCTCGACGACCCCACGCTGCCCAAGCCGCTGCGCGACGCCGCCGCCATCGGCCAGCGCGCCACGTTCCTGCAGGACTCCGGCGGCAAGGGCACGCCCGAGGTCTGGGCCTCGGTGCCGGTCCGCAACGGCAAGATCCTCTCGATCCACACCCGGTTCAAGGACCGGTTCTCCATCATCGACGCCCTCGACAAGGCGCTGATCATCGGATCGGTCTCCGTCGTCCTCGGCGGCTGCGCGCTCGGCATCCTCATCGGCGACCAGCTCTCCCGCCGGCTGCGCAAGGCCGCGACGGCCGCCCGCAAGCTCGCCGACGGCGACTCCGAGGTGCGCGTGCGCGAGGCCATCGGCGGCCGCGTCCGCGACGAGACCGACGACCTGGCCCGCGCCGTCGACGGCATGGCCGAGGCCCTCCAGCGCCGCCTGGAGGCCGAGCGGCGCGTCACCGCCGACATCGCCCACGAGCTGCGCACCCCCGTCACCGGCCTGCTCACCGCCGCCGAGCTGCTGCCGCCGGGCCGGCCCACCGAGCTCGTCCGCGACCGCGCGCAGGCCATGCGCACGCTCGTCGAGGACGTGCTGGAGGTCGCCCGGTTGGACGGCTTCGCCGAGCGCGCCGAGATGCAGGAGATCCTGCTGGGCGAGTTCGTCGAGCGCCGGGTCCGCACGTTCGAGCCCGAGGCCCGCGTACGGATCGCCCGGGACGCCTACGTCTCCACCGACCCGCGCCGCCTGGAGCGCATCATCGGCAACCTCCTGGCCAATGCCGCCAAGCACGGCAAGGCCCCGTTCGACGTCACCGTCGAGGGGCGCGTCCTGCGCGTGCGCGACCACGGGCCCGGCTTCCCAGAGGAGCTCCTCCAGGACGGGCCGAGCCGGTTCCGCACCGGCAGCAAGGACCGCGCGGGCAAGGGCCACGGCCTGGGCCTGACCATCGCCGCCGGACAGGCCCGGGTGCTGGGCGCCCGCCTGTCCTTCCGCAACGCCGACCCGGAGGTCGAGGGCGGCACGGGGGCCATCGCGGTGCTGTGGCTGCCGGAGTCCGCGCCGACGAGCACGGGGACGTTCCCGATCATCCAGGTGCCGGACTAGCGCGCCCGGCGCGCCCGGCGCAGGCACCACGGGCGTCAGTCCGTCAGTCACATCGGGTCGACGCACTCGCCCCAGGCCTTGTCGAGGTCCAGCTGATCGCTGCGCTGCGTCAGCGAGAACCAGTTGCCGGAGTCGTCGCGCAGGATCGCCTCCGTACCGTACGGCCGCTCCCGGGGCTCCTGCAGGAAGTCCACGCCCCTGGCCTTGAGCGTCTCGTAGTCGCGGTGGATGTCGTCGGTGCTGAGCACCCCCGCCCCCAGCACGCCCTTGGCCACCAGCTTCTTCATGGCCTCCGCCGACTCCGGGTCGAGCCCGGGCGGGCCGGGGACCATCAGCGTCAGCTCGACGTCCGGCTGGTCCTCGGCACCCACCGTGAGCCAGCGCATTCCCTGCCCGTCGCCCATGGTCATATCGGTGCGGACCTCAAGGCCGAGCTTCTCCGTGTAGAAATCCTTCGCCCGGTCCTGATCGAGGACCCAGACGGTGGTGATGGCAATTCCCTTGATCATGACGCGCTCCGATCACCGGATTTTGCGCTGCATTACCACCGTAAAAGCAGGAGCCGGTGCACCGCGTGTCGCGGTGCACCGGCTCCTGGTGGATCCGATGGATCAGCTGAATCAGAGGGACCCGCCGTGGGCCTTCAGGAAGGCGACCGGCTCGACCGCGCTGCCGTAGTTCGGGGTGGTGCGGATCTCGAAGTGCAGGTGGGGGCCGGACGAATTGCCGGTGGAGCCCGACAGGCCGATGACCTGGCCGGTGCTGACGCTCTGGCCGACCGAGACCTTCACCTGCGAGAGGTGGGCGTACTGGGAGTACGTGTTGTCGTCGTGCTTGATCACGATGGCGTTGCCGTACGCGGGGCCGTCGCCGCCGCCGTTCGGGCCGGCCTTGACGACGGTGCCGCCGTGGACGGACATGACGGGCGTGCCGCTGTTCACGACCAGGTCCTGGCCGCTGTGCTTGGCGGCCCACATCGCGCCGGCCTTACCGAACGGCTGGCCGACCTGGTACTGGGCCAGGGGCGCGACCCAGGCGTCGGCGCGCTTGCGGGAGGCCTCGGCCTCCTTGCGGGCGTCCTCGGCGCGCTTGGCCGCGTCCCGCTTGGCCTGCTCGGCGTTCCGCTTCTCCTTCTCCGCCACCTTCAGCTGCGTCTCGGCCTGCTTGTGCAGGGAGTCGTCCAGCATCGCGAGGGACGCGAACGCCGGGAACTCGCTCACCGAGGCGGTGGTGTCGGCTGCGAGCGCGACCCCGGAACCCAGCGCGACCGAGGCTCCCAGGCCGGCTGCCACGAGGGCGACGCGGGTACGGAGAACGGTCTTGCTCGAGTTACGGAAAGCGGTGCGCTTCGACATACGGATAAACCTCCAGGCATAAACAGGTCCCGGCTGCGGACCGGGATCGCCATACCTTGGTAACCCGCTTTCGCCGGGCTGCCAAGCACGGCCCCTACTAACGAATGCCGTAGCGACGGGGAGGTAATTCATGCCGCCCTGAGCAGGGATTCCGCCTGTTTTTCAGGGGAAATGAGGGGCGGGCTGCACTGCTAATTCCCTTAGTACGTGACCCACGCCCTATGGCGGGTGTCACCGCCGAAGGACATTCGGCCTCCCCGGTTCCGGGACCAAAGTCCCGGCCGCGGCGGTACGCTCCCCGTCAGCGGCCGCGCACGCAGCGCAGCGGCCGCCGGGGCCGGGGGTGGAGCAGCGATGAGCAGCGGGTTCGAGGAAGTGGAGCTGGCGGATGCCGTCCAGGCGGTGCGGGAGGGGCTGACCTCGGCGGCGGCCCGGGGCGCGGGCCAGGACCTGGCCTTCGACGTGGGCGAGATCGCCATGGAGTTCACCGTCGAGATCCGCAAGGACGCCAAGGGCTCGGGCGGGGTGAAGGCCTGGGTGGTCAGCGCGGACGCGGAGGCGTCACGCGGCTCGACCCGTACCCACAAGGTCTCCTTCACCCTGACGCCGAAGGACACGCGCACGGGCGGCAGCTGGCGCGTGGGCAACGAGCGGCCGGGCGGGGTGTCGCGGTTCGGGCCCTCCGGGCAGTAGCGGTGGGCCGGGAGAGAGCGCCGGTCCCGTCCGTGGAGGACCGGCTGGTGGCGGTGCTGGGCGGGCGGCAGGGCAGTGGGGTGCTGCTGACACCGGAGCTGGTACTGACGAGCGCGCATTTGTTCGAGGCGGGTGACGCGGTCGACGTCGCCGCACCGGACGGCGACGGTCCCGTCCCCTGTGACGTCGCCTGGCTGGGTGACCCGGATACGTGCGACGTGGCGCTCCTCGTGGCCCGCCGGCCCGTGCTGCCCCTTCTCCTCGCGCCACCGCTGCGGTGGGGCAAATGCGCCGGCTGGCAGCCCATGCCGCGCTGCCAGGTCCTGGGCTTCCCGCAGGTCCACCGGTACGGGCCCCTGCCCGGCGAGCTGGAGGCCGCGCAGATCCCCGGCACCCTGATGCCCTTGTCCGGCCGTATGCGCGGCCGGTACGTCCTGCACGCCGACCACCATCCCCCGGCGCCCGTGACGGACGGCTCGCCCTGGGCGGGCCTGTCGGGCGGGCCCGTGTTCGCGGGCCCGCTGCTGATCGGCATCGCGAGCGGGGATCCGCTGGGCTGGCAGCACTCGTCCATCGAGTCGGTGCCGCTGGCCGCCGTGATCGACGACCCCGGCTTCCGGAAGGCCCTGCTGGAGCACTGGCCCGACCCGCCGGAGTTCGAGGAGATCTCCTCCGCCTATCCCGAGGACCTGGCCTACGAGCCCGCGTACGCGAGAGCGGTCAAGGCCGCGTACAGCCGGCTGGAGATCTTCGGCTTGGACGAGCTCGGCCCGGGCGACTGGGATCTGGACACGGCCTACTTCAGCCTGGAGGCACAGTCGCCGAGCCCGCCCGAGCCCGCGCGGCCGGACGCTCCGGAGCTCCGGCGCATCGAGGACTTTCTCGGCTCACGACCCCGGACCGTCCTGCGGGGCGAGGCGGGCGCCGGCAAGACCACACTGGTGTGGTGGCTCGCCTCCCACACGGCCTGCCGCATGCTGCCGGACCAGCTGTCCGAGCTCGACGGGCTGATCCCTTTCGTGATCCCCATGCGCAGTCTGGCCGCCCGGGGCATCACCTCCCCCATCCCCTCCCAGCTGCCCAAGATCGCCCGGCTGCCGGTCGACAGACCGCCCGACGGCTGGGCAGGACGCGTGCTGGAGGCCGGGCGCGGGCTGCTTCTCGTCGACGGGATGGACGAGGTCCCACAGGCCGACCGGGAGCTGGCCCGCAAATGGCTGGCCGGGCTGCTGCGGATGTATCCACGGACGCGCTGTCTGGTCACTGTGCGCCCCCTGGCTGTCGGCAGCGAGTGGCTGGAACAGGAAGGGTTCGAAGAGCTGCGGCTACTCCCCATGAGCGACGAGGACATCCAGTCGTTCGCCGGCTCGTGGCACAGGGCCGCCCGGCTGGAGTGCGACAGGCATGCGGACGAGCACTGGGCACAACGGCAGCGCGACCGGCTCGACAAACTCGAACCCGAGCTCAGCCAGGAATTCGAACGCAATACCGTATTGCGCGACCTGGCACGCACGCCGCTGCTCTGCGCAGTCATCTGCGCCTTGCACCGGCAGTGGAACGGTCTCCTTCCCAAGACCCGCTGGGACCTCTACAGCGCCGCGCTGAACCTGATGCTGGCAAGGCGCGATGCGCACCGCCGCATTCTCAGGCCGGAGGGCGTGGAACTGACGGCGGACGAAAGCCGCCAGCTACTGCAGCGGATTGCCGTCTGGCTCGTCCGGAACGGCCGCGCCGAGCTCAGCCGGGAGCAGGCGGTCCGTCAGCTCGATCTGGCATTGCGCGGGCTCCGCCGCGTACGGGCACAGGGCACGGCACACGTCGTGCTGACGTATCTGCTCAATCGCAGCGGGCTGCTCCAGGAGCGATCCCCGGATTCGATCCAGTTCATCCACCGGACCTTCCAGGACTACCTGGCGGCGAAGGAGTTCCAGGAGAGCGACTGCCTGGACGAATTACTGCTCCATGCGGCGGAGGAGCAATGGCAGGACGTGCTCCGGCTGGCCGTCGGCCACTGCAGCCGCAGCGAGGAACAGCGCCTCATCGCCGGTCTGACAGCGGCGGCGGACGCCGCTCCGGACCGGGAGACGGAGTGGCCGTTGCGGGCGCTGGCAGCCCACTGCGCGCTCAATGCGAAGTACATCGAGGACGACCAGTACGAACAGGTGTGGGCAGGCCTGAAAAGGCTTCTGCCGGCCCGTGACCAGAGGGAGCTGCTTTCCCTCGGCCAGGACGTCCTGGCGGCCGTTCAGCGGTAAACGGGTCGGCCCCCGGAACCGTGAGGTTCCGGGGGCCGACCCGCTGTCGCGGAATGAGCGGAGCGACGCGCGCTTACGCGTCCTTGGACAGGTTGGGACCCGCCCCGCCCGCAGCCGACTCGATCGGCGGGG
>NZ_JANIID010000057.1:0-30888 GCF_024519335.1 Streptomyces telluris | reverse complement strand
TAGTGTGATGCGCCCGAAATCCTGAGGGTAAGTTGCTACCTTGTTGGTCATGTCGCATCCGGGGCCGTCCGCTGTAGAGATCGTGCTGTCCGAGGCTGAGCGTGCCGAGTTGGTGCGTCGTGCGGGATTAGCAGACCGGCGTCTGGCTGAGCGGGCCCGGATCATCCTGGCGTGTGCTGATGGCATGACGAACATGGGTGCCGCGCGGGCTCTCGGCGTCGCGGTCAGGACGGTGTACAAGTGGCGCCGGAGCTTCGCCGAGGAGCGGATGGCCGGGCTCGAGGACGCCGGTCGTGGCGGGCGGCCGAAGGCGGACCTGGTCCTGAGCGAGGTTGAGAAGGCTCAGCTGACGCGGTGGGCCCGGCGGGCGAAGACGTCGCAGTCTTGGCCCTGCGCGCGAAGATCGTGCTGCGGTGCGCGGAGGGCGGGACGAACAAGCAAGCTGCGGCGGATCTGGGGGTGGACGAGTCGACCGTGGAGCGGTGGCGGGCCCGGTTCGTCGCCAGGCGCCTGGTCGGCCTGCACGACGAGCCCCGGCCGGGCCGGCCACCCTCCGTTCTCCTCGACCGGGTCGAGGAGGTGATCGTGGCCACCCTGGAGTCCGCTCCGGGCAAGGACACGCACTGGTCGCGGGCCTCGATGGCCCAGCACACAGGGCTGTCGAAGTCGACCGTCGGGCGCATCTGGAAGCGGTTCGGCCTCAAGCCGCACCTGCAGGACACCTTCAAGCTCTCCACCGACCCGCAGTTCGTGGAGAAGGTCGTGGACGTCGTCGGCCTCTACCACAACCCGCCTGAGCGAGCGGTGGTGCTGTGTGTCGATGAGAAGAGCCAGATCCAGGCTCTGGACCGTTCCCAGCCGGTACTGCCGATAATGCCGGGCATGCCCGAACGGCGGACCCATGACTACCTGCGGCACGGGGTCACCAGCCTGTTCGCGGCCTTCAACATCGCCGACGGCACTGTCATCAGCGAGCTCCACCGCCGCCACCGGGCTGTGGAGTTCAAGAAGTTCCTGGTCACGATAGACAAGGCCGTGCCCGCCGGACTCGATGTCCACCTGGTCTGCGACAACTACGCCACCCACAACACCGCCGAGATCAGGAACTGGCTGGGCAGGCACCCCCGCTTCCACGTGCACTTCACCCCGACCGGTTCCTCCTGGCTCAACCAGGTGGAGCGATGGTTCGGCCTGCTGACGGACAAGCTCATCCGGCGTGGTGTCCACACCTCGGTGAAAGCACTCGAGGACGACATCAGGGCCTGGACCGACACCTGGAACGAGAACCCCAGGCCCTTCAGATGGACCAAGACTGCTGACGAGATCCTGCACTCCCTCGCCGACTACCTCACCAAGGTCAAAGGCCATCAGACAACCGAGCAGAACTAACCCTCAGGATTTCGGGCGCATCACACTAGCCCGCCCAGGTCGGGCAGCAACAAGGTGCTCTGGGCGGGCAGGCGGTGGTCGAAAGTTAGGCGGTAGCCCGCCTCCGCCGGCGGAGGACGGTCAAGACCGCAACAGCCCCAAGGGTCATCCACGCCTTGCCGAGGATCTGTCCCGGCAGGTACTCGAAAGAGTCGAAGGCGAGCTTCAGGAACAAGAGGCTGTCGGAGAGGAGTCCGATCGCGTTCGAGGCAAGCATCGCGATCAGCAGCCCTCGCTGCCGCAGCGGCTCGTAGACGGCGAAGTCCATAGTCTCGGCAACCGCGAAGGCCGCTGCTGAGGCCACGGCGAGGGCGGGGTCGGCCAAGAAGTACGACAGGATAGTGCCGATGGCTATGGCTGCGAGGACGGCACCACGGCCAGCCGCTTCTCGTGCAAGGTCACGGAGTACGAGTGCCAGGCCCACCATGTACACGCCGGCGGGGGCGGCGTAGCCGAAGCCGACCGGTACGGCTCCGAAGTGGGTGACTGCCAGGTTGGCGGCCGGGATGGTGGCGATGTATGCCATGAGTGTGGCTATGCCAGCAGGAGCGGGGACGTTCACGATCTACTCTCTGTCTCGGGGGTAGGAATGGCTGCGCTCTGCTCCAGCGGCGGACGGGCGGCGGGGCGAACGTCCAAACAGTACAGCTCACGGCACTGACAATCCTGAGGCATCCGCCCCGCCAGACTCTGGCTGGGATTCGCCTCCCACACCGCAGGGCGGCGGCACGACAGCGGCGTCGGTCCAGGCTGCAGAGAATGCCGCCCGCCCCGGACCCAACGCAGTTGTGCAGGCGAGGGCCGTCGGTACTGCTGCTGGAAGGTAAGCGGAGTCGCTGACACCTGCGCTATAGCTGCCCGCTGTGAGATCCGTTTCGGACATCTCCCCTCACAGCCGTACCGGAGGACGAGTGGGGACGATTTGCGCGAAATCACACCGAAATATCCGGCTGCTGAGATGCTGCAACCGGGGTATCTCCCGGCCTTAATCGAGTAGGTGTACGAATGCGTGAGAAGTGTCCTCGATGTTGTTGTCAGTGGTTCCCTCTAAGCTCGTCGACGTTCATATACATGCAGGTGGGGGGCGAGAAGAAGGATGTCGTCGGGCTTCAGAGTCGGGCACCTCGTCGAGTTCACAGGGGCGCCCGGAATCGGCCGGGTAGGGGCCGTCATCGGCGACGCGCTCCGCGTGGACTTCTTCGAGTCTGTCGCTGAACCGGAACTCGAGTCACGGACGGTGCCAGCGGCTGACTGTCGACACGTCAGGCTCAAACCGGAGACCCGCGTGTTCCGGCGCAACCCCAGCACCGGTGAGTGGCAGGCCGGGCGGGTGAGGGACCGCATCGGGGGGCGGTACTACATCCGGTTCCCCAATTTCGACTCAGACTTGCCGGTGCCCGAGTCCCAACTCCGTGTGCGCTGGGACAAACCGGTACGTGACCCCCTGCAGGTCCTGGTGTCTGGAGGAAACGAGTCCGGTTACCTGTACGACACCCGCCTGCCCATGCTGCACAACCTGACCGCGCAGCGGGCGGCCAGTGCTGGCATCTCTGCCTTCCTGTCGTCTGCGGTCGAGATCTTCCCGCATCAGGTTAACGCCGCTCTGACTGTTCTGTCCGACCCAGTCCAGCGGTATCTCCTCGCGGATGAGGTCGGCCTCGGTAAGACCATCGAGGCCGGATACGTCATCCGTCAGACCTTGATCGACAACCCTCAAGCCAGGGTGATTGTCGTCGCCCCCGACCCGCTGCGCCGGCAGTGGCAGGCCGAGTTGCGCGACAAGTTCTTCACCGAGGACTTCCCTGCGCGGGTAACGATCACCTCGCACGACACACCCGAAAAGTGGGAGAACTACCACGGGAGTGACCTCGTGGTAGTCGACGAGGCCCACTTGCTGGTCCAGGACAGAGATGACACGGACGAGGTCTACCAGGCCCTGTGCCGACTTGCGCACTCCGCCTCGAAGCTTCTGTTGCTGTCAGCCACGCCAGTGACTTCCAGCTACACAACACACCTAGGCCTTCTGCACCTCCTCGACCGCGATATGTACCGCTGGAGCGATCGGGAGGCATTCGAGCACCGGTACGATCGTCGCGCGGAACTGGCCGACCGCGTCTACAGCCTCAATGCCGACTTCCCGATGCTCCTGCCGTCCGCGCTCGACCTCATCAAAGAGGTGCTGCCCGCAGATGCGCGCTTCGACGATCTGTCCGCACAGGTCCTGGACCTCCTGGACGAAGACGGTGATCTACGCGAGGAAGCCGGCGAGCCGACCCTGACCCTGCGCATCGCCGAGCTGCGGGCGCACATCAGCGAGACGTATCGCCTGCACCGCCGTGTTATCAGGCACCGCCGGGCCCGCGTCCTACGTGATGACGAGGACGCGGTCCTTGCCCCCTACGAAGTGCGTGGTCGTGCCGAACCGACACCACTGACAGTGACCTCGTCCTACGATCCTGCCGCAGAGAGTCTTTTGGAGTGGCAGACCCAGACCTGGGGTCGCCTGCTCGATGAAGACCGCGGAAGCGCGCGAGGTGAGTACGCTCGCGCGCTGTGCGTACTCGCCTCGCGCCTCGGCGGTGCGTCCACGGATTACATCGATGCGCTCCGGTGGCGCGTCCGCCGAGACGAGCCTGCAGCACAGCGGGCGGGCCTCACTTTGCGTGAACGCACCTATCTCGCAGACCCGCCTCTCTCCCCCCACGAAGCGGAGATCCTCGAGAAGCTCGAACTGGAAATCACCGACTCAGACTCCGACGCCGAGCTTAATGATCTCGCTGCGACTCTCCGGCCGGCCCTGAGCGGGGGCGGACGAATCGTGGTCTTCTGCGGCCCCGGCACACTCGCGACACAGCTGGCCCAGCGACTGCGGACACGCTTTCGGACGGCGTCCGTCTCCGAGCACTCCAGAGGTGTCGGTCTCAAGGCGTCGGAAGATGCGATCAAGGCGTGGCGGGAGTGCGCCGCCCGGAAGACTCCCGTTCTCGTCGTGGATGACTCCGCCGAGGATGGCCTGAACCTCCAGATCGCCGACACAGTCATCCACCTGCGCCTGCCGTGGTCGCCAAACCAGCTTGAGCAGCGCCTCGGCCGGGTGGACCGCTACCGCGGCGTCGAGTCGCTTAGCCAGTCAGACCCGGCCCGCCAGTTCGCTCTTGTCGATGCTGAAACCTACAGCGGCACTTGGCTGTCCCTGCTTACCGATGGCTACGAGATCTTCTCCGCGTCGGTGTCCACACTGCAGGACGCCATCGCGGAACACCTTCCTCAGGTCTGGAGCGAAGCCCTTGAGCACGGCCCCGAGGGGCTTGGCGATCTGGCTGGGAGCGTTCGCTCCCAACTCGCCGCGGCCCGGCGTGTGATCGACAAGATGGACATGCTCGAGTCGATCTACGACGCGTCTCCTCAGCAGACCGACTTCGCCGTCCGCTTGGGGGAGATCGAGCAGGAGTGGCAGACCACTCGGGACGTCATGCTTCGGTATGCAGGAGATGGGGAGGGCACGAGCGGAATCAAGCTGCGCCATAACTCGCGCGTCATCAACGGCTGCGAGTGCGAGGAGTTCAGGCTGTCCCCTCCGCCACTCATCTCTCCTCACCTGTATGAGAGTAAGCGTCTTTCCGCTGAGGTAGCTCGTGGCGCGTTCAATCGGTCCACCGCTCTGCGGTTCCCCGGAACACGGATCTTCCGCGTCGGAAACCCTCTCATCGACGTACTCTCGAACGCCATCGCCTTCGACGACCGAGGTCAGGCCACAGCATTTGCCCGCTTTGACAGGGACTATCTGGGCGAGCACGAGCCATACTTCGGATTCGACTATCTCGTTGAAGCGGACATCTCTCCGGCACTGGCATTCACGCAGGGCGGGGTCCAGGCGACGGCTGCTCTGCGACACCAGGCCGACCGGCTTCTTCCTCCCTTCACTTTGAAGGTGTGGGTCCCGGCTGGCAGCCACGAGGCCCTGACTGACCACGGCATGCTGAACTGGCTGAACGCGCCCTATGACAATGCCAAAGATCGCAACTTCAACGCAAAGTCGATTCACCAGTTGACGGACCTCTTCGACGGCCGTCCTGGCTATGAAGTGTCGGTGAGGGCTGCCGAAGCCGTCGCAGTCGGTGAGTTGAAGCAGGCGACCAAGCTGATCGACCGCTGCTCTCGTGCCCAGGAACAGGGGCGTGAGCGCCTTGCCGTTGCGAAGGCACAGGCAGAAGCCCGCCGAGCTGCCGGCCGCCTACTTGAGGACAGGGAGAGCTACGCCGTCGACGTGAATGTCACCGACGCGTTGGTGGAGGGGCTGAGCACTCCGAAGATCCAACTCGTGGCCGCGACCTGTGTGGTGAAGACGGGCCTCATCAGGAGGGTCCGCCGTGGCAACTGACAACTGGACCGGCGCCGTCGCCCTGTTCAGGAACTGGCCGGAAATCCCGTCCGAGATCGAGGCCAAGGGGACTTTGCGACGTCTCCTTGACGCGCTTGTAGGCCTCAGTAACGGTTCCACAGGATGGCGAGACGTTGTCTCGCTGACCCGGCAGATCCTCTTGGAAGCTCGGGCCCGAGGAAACACGACCGGCTTCGAAGTTCCCTTGGATCCTCAATTGCCTCGCCGGGATCAGTGGGAGGCCTTGCATTGCCAAACCGGGCCACGCCGCGGTGGTTCGCATGTGTACGTGACTGCGGAGCCTTGGTGGCCCGCGACGCCGGATGCGACGTCCCGTACCGCAGCCGAGGTAGACCTTCAGCAGGTCTACCTCGGCCAGGACGCCCAGCATCGCCGCAAGTTTGAACCGTGTTCGGCCGACCCGTTCTGGACTTCCGCGCTGGGTGACGACCACAGCGGCTACGTGTCCGTTGGGCAACGCCAAGCGGCCCGGGCAGTGGCGCTTGCCGCACCGGGTAGCACCACGATCATCTGTCTGCCCACGGGGCATGGGAAGACAGCTGTGGCGATGGCGCCCGCACTCTTGCAGAGCAAGAGCATCGGTGTGTCGGTGGTGGTCGTGCCCACGAGCATCCTGGCTGTCGACATGGAGCGGCGTACGAGGGATCTCATCGAACGGCAAGGACACCAAAGCCCAACCCGCCGTTACGCCTACACCAGTGGCCTGTCGCCCGACGAGAAAGCAGAGATGCGGGCGGATATTGCTGCGGGGCGACAGCGCCTGGTGTTCACCTCACCCGAGTCGCTCGTCCGAAGCCTGAAGCAGCCGCTGGAGGACGCGGCAGAAGCGGGCCTGCTCCAATACTTTATTATCGACGAAGCCCATCTCGTTGAGCAGTGGGGAAACAGCTTCCGTACTGAATTCCAAACGATGTCCAGCCATCGCCGCACGTGGCTTAGCAAATCCCCGCCAGAACGCCGGCCTGTCACCGTCGCTATGAGCGCCACGCTCACCGCGCAGCAGATGGAGACCCTCAAGACCCTCTTTGCCGCTCCACAAGCTGCACAAATCGTGTGGGCTGGCCAACTCCGCCATGAGCCCAGCTACTACATCGACTCATGTGCGAACGAGGAGAAGAGGGAGATTGCAGTCCTCGACGCCGTGTCGCTGCTGCCTAAACCGCTGATTATTTACACGACGAAGGTCGTGGACGCCAAGGAGTGGGCCGACCGTCTGCATGCGCGAGGCATGCAGCGCGTCGTCCACGTCACGGGCGAGGCCAACGATGCCGAACGTCGCGAAGCCTTGGAAGGATGGGGTGGACGGACGACTGACGGCACGGCTGAGGAGGCAACAGCTACCCGGTACGACATCGTGGTCGGCACGTCCGCCTTTGGGCTCGGCATCGACCTCCCGGATGTCAAGACGATCGTGCATGCCTGTCTGCCCGAAACGGTGGACCGCTACTACCAAGAGGTCGGCCGAGGCGGTCGCGATGGCAGCCCATCGGTCGCGTATCTGGCCACAACGCGGCAGGACGAGAAGGTCGCCGAGCACATCAACGGCGAAGCAATCATCGGTGCGCCGCGGGCATTGGAGCGGTGGGAGGCAATGTGGCACAGCAAGACCTCAGTGGGAGATTTCTACCGGCTTGATCTCGACTCCTACCCCGCCGACATGTCCGTGGCCTACAACACGAGTCGTTCATGGAACGTTCGGATCCTCAACCTCATGGTGAGAGCCGGACTGATTAGACAGTACCCTCCCGAGCCACCCAGGCGCTGCGAGACCGAATCAGATGCCACGTGGAAAGCTCGCCTACAGTATTTCTACGAGACCGCTAACAAGTACGTCGATGTGGAACTGGTAGACCCTCAGACCAACAACCCCGACCACTTTCGAGTGCACTTTGAAAGTGAGCGCAACAAACTGCTTCGTGACCAGCAGTCTTCCCTGCGGGGACTCAAAGCCGCCCTAAGCGGAAATCGTTGTATCGGCGACGTGCTCGGCGCCTACTACCGTGTCCCCGATGGGGAGGGAGAACTCCGAACCGGAATCAACTGCCGAGGGTGCCCTCGCTGCCGAGCTAGCGCGCAACTCAAGCCGAATGGCTTCTATCGCCTGGCTGGTGAGCCGCGCCCACTGGTTCCCTCGCCGCAGAACCACGGCCGCCTTCCACTGGCCCGGTACTTCGGGGAGCGCCAGTGTTTGAGCCTGTGGTGGCAGGAGCCGAGCGACTGCGTATTGGTCGTGCGCCTGGTGGAGAAACTCGTACGGCGGGGGATCGCCGTCGTCGGCGGACCGGGTCTCAACGCCCACACCAGGAACCTACTTCAGACAACCGCGCGGACCCGCACGGTGATCCTCGACGAGGATGGTGCTCTCCTGACCTCTTGGCCAGGTCCCATGATGTGGTTGGCGGCTCCTGATTCTGACAGCCCAAGCTACGACGTCGGGGACCGGTTTGCCTGGAACGCTCCCACCTACCTAATTCACCCGCGGAACATGCGCCACCCAGAGAGGGCGGGCACACCGCTCGTCGATGTATACGAGGCGAGCCTGTCGATCCGCCGCGCCTTGGAGGAACTCTGATGACTCTCCTAAACGTAGATGCAGCCCTGCCCTCTCAGACGTGGGCGGTGGTTCGCCTCCTTGCCTACCTGGGCAAGAGCATCGCTGTTAACGAGGCGCGAGCGTTGGTGAGCCCTCCTTCCCTGCAGCCTGAAGACTCAAAGTCGCGGCCTCCATTCGAGAACGCGATCAGTTCACTCTCCGACCTCGGCCTGGTGCACATCGACGGCGAAAGCCAGGAACTTTCGCTCGCCGGCCCGGCCCGTGAACTGACCAGCAGCAGTGATCTCGATGCCTATACCTCGATCCTGCGCCGAGCGGTCCTTGACGCCGACCGCAACATCAACTTGGGTGCCGACAACGACCTATCGGGCCCTCGTGACCTCACGCGCGCGCTCGCCTGGTTGCTCTCGCTTGACCCCATGGATCAACCCGTCGACTGGGTCACCGCACAGAAGCTCCTGGACAAGGACATTGAGAAAGACAGGGTGCTGCGACCGGAGGTGCATCCCATCTTCGCGAATGAGACACGCTGGTTGCGTCTCGGACACTGGGCGCCGGCACTCGGGCTGGCAGCGGCGCCACTGATCCGAAGCGAGGGCCGCAGCCCTTTGGTGTCCGACTGCACGGCGGCAATCAAGCAGACGGTGAACGAATTGTGGCAGATTACGCAACGCGTCAATGCTGTCGAAGCCTTGCGGACCCTACGCGAGAGCCTTCCCGTCCTACCTGGAGGAGCCCACTCTCTCGCCATCGGAGTGACTGACCCTGGTGAAAACGTGGCGGGTCCTGCACTCTCGTTTGCTCTGTTGCGCGGCCATGACGAGAAGTGGATTCGCCTGGAGCACGACGACGATGCTCGCAAGATCCTCCTCGTACATGACCCGGAGAGGCCCGCGAGCCCTCGTCCGGTCAGCGACATCACCATTCTGGAGGCAATCCGTGGCTGATTTCGGCAGAATGATCTGTTGGGATCCCTCAACAGCGGCCTCCACGATCAACACCGAAGCGGTCAGCCCGCCACGGTCCGTCTTCCTGGCCACCCATGCGCCGCTGCGGATCAAGCGAGCTCGGCTCATGGATGAAAAGGAACTCGTCCTTGAAGGTGAGCCGATCGACGAACAAGCTGTTCTCGACGACTTTCTTGCGCTTCAGCCTGATAGCGGCGCCCTGCTCATGCCGGTCGTGGGTGATTCGGGCTCCGGTAAGTCGCATCTTGTACGCTGGGTGCGTGAGCGACTCGCTGCAAACGCTGCCGACATGGACCGGCGCGAGGTCATCTATCTCGAGAAGTCCAAGACGAGTCTCAAGGCCGTGGTCAGCACTCTGATCGCGAATGCAGAGAGCAGCGACTTGGCGCAGTTGAAGGAGGACATCAACAGGTTTACGGAGGGCATCGATGAGGAGTCGCTTGCGAGGCGAATCCTCAACGAATTGAGCGAAGCCCTTGAGGCCACCTCTCCCGCAGAGGTAGCGGGCTTGGGGCGCATGTTCGTTGGGTCTGGGAAATTGGCTGCCGTTCTCCTCGACCCGCATGTTCGGGCTGAGATGCTGGCCCCGGGAAAGTTCGTACCGGAACTAGCCACCCAACTCATTCACAACCGTCAGGCAGGGCAGGCTGATCGCCCCGAGGGCTTCAGCGTCAGCGACCTCCCTCTCGACATTCGCGACATCGAGTCCGTTTCGGGGATGGCCCAGCGGCTCCTCGGCACCATGAGCACCCGAGGCGACCTTCAAGCTATCGCCGTGGACCTGCTCAATAGCCACCTTGAGGCGGCTATCAAGGGTGCAGCCAACCTAGGGGCTGGCCGTCTACTGGACGCCATGCAGCAGGTGCGGCAGGAGTACCACCGGCAGGGGAAGGAGATCGTCCTACTCATCGAGGACTTCGCCCTCATCCAAGGCGTGCAACGTGACTTGCTTGATGCCGTAGTGGAGGCAGCCAATCGGGAGGGGCAGACGACACTCGCGCCGATCCGCACCCTCATGGCCGTGACCACGGGCTACTTCCACTCACTCCCCGAGACTGCTCTGACCAGGATGCAGGCGGCCACTGGGTACGTCTACCACCTGGATGTTCCCTTCGGCCCCGAAGAGTCGGGAAGCCAGCAGATCGCCTCGTTTGTGGGCCGCTACTTGAACGCCGGCCGTATTGGCCGTGAGGGCCTGGAGCGTTCCTCTGACGGAATTCCAAATAAGTGCATGTCCTGCGACCTGCAGGCGGAGTGTCACGAGACGTTCGGTGCGACGCCCGACGGCTTTGGTCTCTATCCCTTCAACGAGTCGGCCCTGGTGAGGGCTGTTCACTCAACGGCTCCCAAAGACAAACCGTGGTCCTTCAATCCGCGTGTCGTACTGGGCAGCGTGGTTCGACCGGTGTTGGTCGAGCAAGCGGGCGACTTGCAGCGGGGTGAGTTCCCTGGCCCGGCATTCCGGCAGCAGTTCCGCCCTGCGGCGATCGACGAACCTCTCAACCGCGATGTTCGCCTCCATGTAGACGAGCGTGATCACGCTTCGGCGGAACGGCGCAAGATAGTCCTTGAGTTCTGGGGTGATGCCCCTTCTCATGCCAGCGCCCTGAGCACCACGGTTCTGGACGCTTTTGCGCTGGAACCTCTGGGCGGCGAAATGCCGCGTGATCCCTCCGGGTCCATCCGTCAACGGAAGGAGCCTGACGAGCCGCAGACGAACACGAGGCCCGCGGGCCAGACAGATGAACTCCCCAGGGAACTTCAGCGAATGCTGGAAACAGTCGATGAGTGGAGCACACGCGAGGGCATGCTCGACACGGCAACCGCTCTCCGTATCCGAAGCACCGTGTCCACCGCAGTGGTCCAGCGGTACCTGTGGAACGCGCCACTGATGAGGGAGCAGGCTCTGGGAGACCTGAAGAGAGCAGCCTGGCCCCCCAAGGCAACCATCGTTTCCATCGAGGGTGCCAAGGAGAACCTGCGCGGCATTGAAGAAGCGCCGATCACCTTCACACGGCGAGCCAAGGACAGTTGGTTCTTCGACAGCCTGCTGCGGGCAGAGCGGAAGCTGCCGGCCCGAGCCGAGGACATCCGCAGATTGGCTGCGCTGGCCGAGCAGCATGCGCCCGACTTCACTGAACGCCTGCAGCGGCACATGGAGCTCACCGACGGCCACCTGGTGGTGGGACTCCGAGCGTCTCTGCTTGGTGCGGCCCTCGCTGGTCGGGCATGGCCCGGCATGACCACCGCGAATCTGCTGTCCGCCGCGCTGGACGACGGGCAAGAATGGAGCCGCGAAGACAACCTGATCCGGACCACCACGTGGACAGGTGCCCTGCAAATGCACCTCAAGGCGCGCCCCGAACTCGTCAAGCAACTCCGGCACGCCGTCGGTATCGCGCAGGGTATCGGCGCTGTGACCATGATCGATGCTGCGCGCGTCATGCCTCTCCTGGCGAAGGCTGCGACGACCTGGAGTTGGAATATCGATGGGGTCGACGTACCGACGTGGGTGCGTCCAGCGGTTAATGGCTTCGCATCGTGGCCGTCCCTGATCGATGAGCAGTTCACCAGGCTTGCGGAAATGCTCGATGCCATCCGGCTTCGTCAGCCCCGAGGTATCTCGGGGATCCAAGGCATGGCAGCGATCCGCGACGCCCTGGCGGCGGCCACAGAGGTTGGACTCCCGCTGACCGCAGAGCAGTCCCGTCACTTTGAGTCTCTGCTTCGAGCGGGCGCGGCTGCCGACTGGAAGAGCGTGGCTGCCCTCGAGGACGACCTCACCAAGGCGGCGGACGAGAGCCGTGATGATGTCGCACGACGGAATGCGCGCGTCGCTGCCGCGGTGAAGGAGCGCGGCAAGTCATTGACGGTGGTCCAGGAACTCCTCATGACAGCTGATGCCTGGTTGAATGCTGCGCTCGCCAGCGCCGACTCACGGTCGAGCGGCTCGGCCGGTGACAGCGCAGCCGAAGCCGTACAGGAGATCTGCAACGAGTGGCAGGCACTGACAGCCGCCCCGGCAGTGGATGACGACCGGGAGGACTGGTGACACACATGTCCGTGTACGACAAGGCCGTACAGCTACAGAACCGTGCACGCCTGATCGCGGCCGGAGCAGTCGGCGAGAAGGAGGCTGCCCGGGTTCTCGGCCGCACCAAGGAACTTCGCGCGTCGCTGGTCGATCTCGGCAACCAAGTAGAGATAAGCCGCACCCTCGAAGGTCTCGAAGCTGCACACAGGCCTGATCTGTCGAGCATCGACACCGCACGTACAGCGTTCATGCGCAAAGCAGCCAACGGGCTGCCCAGCGACACGGTCTTCAACACGGCGAGGAAGAAGGTCCAGGAGATCACGGACCGCCTGAAGGCCGACAACAATGCTGCATGGAGTGCGTGGGCCGCAGCGCAGACTGCTGATCTACCGCTGGCTCGCATCCCCACGCTGGCGGCCAACGAGCGCGTCAAGGCACGCTCTCGGCAGGTGGAACTGCAGCAGGCGGCGAACCGCAAGGGTGGTGTAACCAAGGCAGACATCACTCTCTTCACCAGCACGTACGCGGCTCTCGCAGAGTCCCTGCATGGCAAGAGCGAGCCGCCCCGGGAGCTCCTGGATCTTCTGGAACGGCTGGAGAAACGTCCTGGTCCCACGCTCCACGACGTGACGGATGAGGACATCGCCCTCTTGCGTGAGTTCGAAATGGACCTTCACATCACCCTGCAGAGGACCGGAACGTGACAGACCACCTCGATATCCGTTTCGCGAACGAACTCCTCAATCAGTTGGAGAACCGCGAACTTCCGCTTCTCTCATGGGGGGTTACGGAGAGCGCGCTCTCCGAGGCCGAGGTTTTGGAGACCATCGACCGTCTCCTGGGCAGCCATGAGGCCGCTCCGGCCGGCGCATCGGCCGATGTGGTGCTGGAGGAGATCCTGCTCCGTGCACTGCTGCACGAGGTGCAGGTACCGGTGACCTCCCCTCCGCGCTACCGCACCAGGCTGGCGGAGTCGCTGCGCCTCACTGCCGGGCTCCGACAACTCTTCGACCGGGGCGGCTGGGCTGGTGATGCGCAGCCAGGCTGGTGGCAGCGACAGCGCCGCCTCGTCGCCGATTACCGGCTTCACGTAGCGGCTCGCCGCTATCCGCGCCGCGATATCCCAGCGGCTGAGGTCCTCCAGGAACTCGCACAGCACCCCAGGTGGGGCGATGCGCAAGAGCACGTGGCAGCTGCCCAGCTGAAGGGCCGCAAGCTGGCTCGCTTCCAGTTGGACGCAACGCGTTCAGTGTTCGCTTCCCTGAACACCGACCGAGACAAGGGCATCATCGTCGGCGCCGGTACTGGTAGCGGCAAGACCCTTGCGTTTTATCTGCCGGCGTTCGCTGCCATGGCGGAGAGTGCAAGACCAGGGAAGGCCGAGCGCGTCCATACACTGGCGCTCTACCCTCGTAAGGAGCTTCTGCGCGATCAACTTCGTGAGGCTATCCGCACCGTTGACAGCGTCGAGTCGGCGTTGCGAGACCGCGGGCGACGACCTCTTCGGATCGGCGCGCTCTACGGAGACACCCCGTGGAATACCCGCGACCGGCGCATGGAGCCGGATTCGAGGGTTCCGAACGCCTGGGCGCGCACCCGCCAGGGAGCGGTGTGCCCGTATCTGCCATGCCCCAGCCTTGATTGTGGAACAGGCGACCTCCAGTGGGCGGACGACGACCGCCGACACGGGCGTGAACGACTGACCTGCCTGAAGTGTGGTTACACGCTCAAGCACGGACGTATCGCGCTCACCCGAGACTCACTCAAGAACGACCCGCCGGATCTCTTGTTCACCACAACAGAGATGCTCAATCGATGTAGCGGTGACAGCTACTTGGAGCGGCTCCTCGGCTGGCGTGGCGCCAGGACCGCGCCGTCTTTGGTTCTCCTCGATGAGGTTCACACGTACAGCGGCATGCACGGCGCGCAGGTGGCCTTGCTGCTGCGGCGCTGGCGCGAGGCAACCCGCCGTCCGGTTACGTTTGTTGGCCTGTCCGCGACACTTCGCGACGCGGACAGGTTCTTCGGACAACTCGTAGGCCTTCACCCCAGCGACGTCACCTCCATCGAGCCGGCCGACGAGACGATGGAGTCCGAAGGCCGGGAGTATGCCCTCGCCCTGCGAGGCGATCCCGTCGCGGGGGCAAGCCTGCTGTCCACATCGATCCAGACGGCCATGCTCTTTGGCCGCATGCTCGACCTGGACAACAACCGGTTCCTGTACGGCTCCACAGGCTTCCTCTTTACGGATGACCTCGACGTCACCAACCGCTTCTACAACGACCTGCGCGATGCCGAAGGCGGACAAGACCGGTTTGGGCGCCGCAGCGACCGTCGGAAGCCAGTCCTCGCAGGATTGCGTTCCTCTGACCGTGACGAACACGCCGCACGCTACGTCGACGGCCAGTCCTGGGATGTTGTTGAAAAGATCGGTCACGACCTGGATCCGAGCCTCCATCTGCACCATCTGCGTATCGGCCGCACGTCGTCCCAGGACGTCGGTGTTGATCACGACGCCAACCTGACTGTCGCCACCGCCTCCCTCGAGGTCGGATTCAACGATCCACGTGTTGGCCTCGTGCTCCAGCACAAGGCACCGCGCGACGCCGCAGCGTTCATTCAACGCCGCGGCCGCGCAGGCCGTGAGCGAGGTACCAGGCCCATCACCGTAGTGACGCTGTCGGACTACGGGCGCGATCGCCTCGCCTACCAGGCGTACGAAACACTCTTCGCACCTGAAGTGCCGGCTCGAAGCCTGCCGATCGGGAACCGCTTCGTCCTGAAGATACAAGCCACGCAGGCGCTGTTGGACTGGACGAGTCGCAAACTCCGCTCCAGGAGCTTGTGGGCTGACCCTCGGAGGGTCCTCCGCGCTCCCAACGGCTATGCAGTGAGCGAAAGCGATCGTCCCGGCCACGAGGCGGTCGGAAACCTCTTCCAGGCCCTCCTCGACAAACCTGCCCTGCAGGACGAGTTCGCTCAGCATCTCGTACGAGCCCTGAAGATCAGTCCCGACGAGGCACAAGCCCTGCTGTGGGAGCAGCCGCGCTCACTGCTCCTCGCTGTCGTGCCCACGGCTCTGCGACGTTTGCGAAGCAACTGGTCGTTCCAGCGCACCGACGCCGGCGCTAAGGAAGGGGCCCTCCTTCCGGAGTTCATCACGCGCTCTCTCTTCGAACCGTTGAATCTGCCGGAAGTTGACCTTCTGCTGCCCTTTCCGGAGAGGGACAGCCTTGAGCAACTCCCCATCGCTCGAGCCCTACGTGAAGCAGTCCCTGGACGTGTGAGCCGCCGGTTCGGACATCGCCGTGATGAACACCGGACGTGGCTACCGGTACCTCCGAGCGGCACGGACGCTCTGCCCCTCACGCGAATCGTTCAGCATGCCGACCCAGAGGGAACATGGCATCCGACCGGGTCCTCCGACCCCGACGGGCTGCGGGTTTTCAGGCCCCACCAGTTGAAACTGGAGCAGCCCACCCCCGACATCTCCGACCGCTCGCAGGGCTTCCCCTTGTGGGGTACTCAAATCGTCGTTCCGGACGATGCGTCGCCTACGCCGGCGGACATTCCCGACCCATCTCCATGGCGCCAGCGGATTGCCTCGATCAGCTTCGCGACACACGCTGCCGGCAATCCCATCGAGATGCGTCGGATGAGCATGGGGGCCGAGTGTCAAGTTGCCTTCGAGCGCGGTGGAGTCGAGACACGCAGGGTTCACTACGAACTGCACGGCAAGCGGGCTGCTCTTGGTTTCAGGCTCGACGTCGATGCAGTGCGCATCCTGCTTGAGCCTCTCGATACATCCGACGCTATCGTGAGGTCCTACCTGTCCTCCCCACCCTGGCGGTCCCTGGCCTTCTCGTACGAAGTCGCTGAGCATCCCGCACTGACAGACATCTCCAACAGGTTCCAGCGCGAGCGGCTGACGCAGGTCTATTTGACGGCCTTCGCCCTCGAAGGTCTCAACGGCGAGCGCACCGCGGCTCAGGTACGTGCTGCGCTGGCGAACGGTGCGTGGACTGGGCATCTGCCCCAGATATTCAGCGTGCTCTACCGGGACAACAACGGCCCTGAGCAGATCCTCGACAACGACCGCTTGGTGTCAGGCCTCATGGAACTGGTTCAGGACAGCCGGGTGACAGCTGCCGTGGACCAGGCTGCGGAACTCCTCGTCGCCCCGGACATCGCTGTCCGCACCGAAGATCTGGCGCAGCGGGCCTACCGAGACACCATGGCAGCAGCGATACTTGCCGCGGCCCAGCGCGCCTGTCCCGACACCCAGGACGGGGACTTGATCGTCGACGTCCTGCCCGGCGCAAGGTCCGCCGATCAGACAGTGGTGTGGCTCAGTGAGACGTCGATCGGTGGACTCGGAATCATCGAGCACCTAGTGCGCTACTACGGGCAGGACCCCAGGCGTTTCTGGGGGCTCGTCACAAGTGCACTTGCCCCCAGCGACTACGAGTACGTCGACGCCACACTGACGCGGCTGCTTCAGCACCTGTCCGATGAGCCCAGCGGCGATGCAGCCGAATCCATCAGGACACTGCGCGGCGCCGAAAACGCCGAGGAGGCCCAGGAGGCATTGAACGGGCTGCTGGCTGCCTGGGAGGAGTTGGACGGACGCCCCCGGCGAACCGCAGTGTCCGCGTTGTCGACGCGGCTCCTCCGCCCGGGATCGGGCCCCGACACAGATATGCAGGCATTGTCGCTGGTCAACGCTTGGACGGACCTCGAGCGGCGTCTCGGGATCGAAGTCGATGCTCGAGTGATGGCGTACGCCGTCGGCTCGAATCGACTTCACCTCGGTGGGAGCCGCACACTGACCGCAGACCAGGCCTTCAGCCTCCTCTGGTCACGCGGCCGCCAAGCTCGCACTCAGGACCTACAGCATTACCAGCCGTATATAGATTTTCCAGTGCTCGACCGGCTACTTGTCCACGCCGCCCACGACGACCGCTTCCCTGAGGTGGACGTCACTGCCACCGACTGGGCCCTGGACTACCAGAAGGCGATGTCTGAGAGCGCAGCCGTCGAACTCGTCTGCCGTGCGAGTGAGGCGCAGGCCATGGCGGAAGCTGTCGTCCGCGTGCCGGCACTCCCAGTGGACAGGGACTTCCTCCGTGTCTACGGGGAGGTTCGTGGTTACGCCCGACATCGGGACGAGTTGCGCGTCCGAGTGGAGTTGAGGGAGGCAGTCCAGTGACGACCCTGACCAGAACGCTGCGCATCGGTGCACGGACGGGCCTGCGCGTTGATTCGATGCTGTCCGCTGCCCTGATGGCGGAGATGATCAGCCCCAGTAGCGAGGTGTGGCTGGTTTCGCCTTGGATCACGGACGTTCAAGTGCTGGACAACAGCCACGGCGCCTACGACGCGTTGTTCGGTGACGTACCGCCCAGTGGATGGCGGCTGTCAGACAGTCTCGTGCGCATCGCCTCGGCTGGGGCCCAGGTGTATGTGATCACGCGCCCCGATTCCCACAACGGGGCGTTTCTACGACGGCTTGAGTCCGCGGAACAGGGCAACCTGCGCATCCGGCGAGATCCAGACGTCCATGAGAAGACGTTGTGCGGGCAGGAGTGGATTCTCACTGGCTCGATGAACTACACGGTGCGCGGGATGGCGAAGAACGATGAGTCAGTCACCTACAAGGTAGGCGGCCCTGACGCTGCTCAGGCGCGGCTTGATCTGGCTCAGCGGTGGAGGAGTGGCTCGTGACCCAGGCCCAGCAGCAAACACGCGAAGACGTCGAGAAGTTCCTGCAGCGGTTCTTCGGCCCAGGAAACCGCGCCTGGCCAGGATTGGACCCGGAGTACCGGCACAAGGACCGCAGCATGCCGTTTGTAGAGGCGCTGCGGCGGGGCGACGACGCACCGATTGTGCTGCCTCGCGCTTACGCCGACAGAGATCGGTTCGCCATGTATGTGATCGCCCGCGACCAGGGCGATCGGTCGAACACCGCTGAGCTGATCCGTGCCTTCGCTGGACCTACCTACGTCGCATACGAGGAACAGGTCGGAATTCAGCCAGTTCGGCTGGATCCGGACGATCCAGTTGAACGGGCACTCCTTGATTTCGCTGGTGACCGTCCCATTTTCCGGCTAGACACCGGACGGACTCTTGAGCACCGCGGGAACCTCGCTGACGTCCTGCTGTTGATGCAGAAAACTGTGGCCAGCCGACCTCCCAGGCTGTGGCGAGTCGCCAAGCCGATCGGTCGGCTCCTCGCGGAGTTCGACGCATCGCTGGCGGCAGGCGCAGAGGCTGCCTCCAGTGTGGTGCTTGATCATTTGGCGGCAGCTGGTGGTGTGACCGCGACCAACCTTGCCAACTTGAGAATCAAGCGACTCGATCGACTCGGTCGCAGCCGAGAAATCCTCAGCCTCCCGGAGCTTGCCGACGTCGTCAGCCAGAACCCTCCTGCCCCCGTCAAGGAAGCGATCCTGAACGCTGTCTACGCGGCGCTGCAGGGGCCGCTTGTGGAGAACGATCTCTCGGCCGCACAGGAGTTGCTCGTGGAACGGGGCCGGTTCGTTCCGGACCTCCTGGACATCAGCGTGGACTCGTTGGGCCCGCAGGCGATCACTGTTCTCTTGATGACGGCAACTGTTCTTGATGACGTATCGACACTCCACCGTCTTGTGGAAGCGGTGCAGCATGCGGACCGTGCTGACGAGCTCTCTCCACTGGTGTGGGATGACTCCCGGAGAGCACTCCAGGGGCGGCACGAGGAAACCGCCGACAATCCGCAGACGTCAGCTCAGTTGGAGCCAGCTGCCGAGGAAGCGGCACAGGAGGCGACCGTAGAGCATCTACCTGTCGATTCCTGGCAGTCTCTTCTGGCTGCCGTGACAGCGAGGTCAAGCGAAGGCAAGTTGGCTCTTGAGAACCGGAGTTGGCTGTCCTGGCCCTCGCCCGCAACTGAAGATGCGGCCCTCGCCGCGTTCCTTGACGGCTTGGAGAACCACGCCGCGGAAGAGGCGTGGCGAGCGGTCGGCGCGTTCATCGATGCCGTCGGGTACGAGGCGCCGGCCGGGCTGACCGCTCACGCGTTTATCCGTAATGCGGTGACATTTGACCGCTTCGGTCCCGGGGACCTCGCTGTGCTGCAGGCTCTCACGGAGATCGCACTCCGTGCCGCGCCTTCAGCACGGACCTACACGGATCTTCTTGACGAGATCGGCGCAGAGCGCGGTCGTTGGGTCTCACCCGAGCGGGCGCCGATTGCCTTGGACTTCGTCGACAGGCTCTTCCTGGCCGCGTGCCCCAGCACAGAGGCGCGCAGCAATCTGGCGTACTCGCTGTTGGAGCCCCTGTGGCTGCATCAACAAAGGCTCGAAAGAGCAGACTGGGCCTTCGCCCAGCGCCTGTCACGAGAACTCGACATAGCGTTCGAGTGGGAGCCCCCTGCCGGGGATGACGATCAGGGCGAGTCGACTTCTGAGATCCCACCGCTTACGCTTTTGTTGTACTCGCTGGACGAAGCCGTACTCGCTCGTTGCCGTGAAGAGGTCGGGCGACTGGCGCCAGCGGTGAAGGTGATGACGGCCTCAGACCACGTCGGTACGCCTCAGTTGCGGCAGAAGGCCCGCACTGCTGATGTGATCGTTCTTGCCACGCGCTGTGCGAAGCACGCCGCGACCGGCTTCATCGACCAGCACGCCGTGACCGAGCACATCGGATATGCCAACGGAAGTGGATCGGCCTCGCTTCTGCGCGCGGCCGTGGACAAACTCCGTGCTGCGGCAGCCGCGTCCTCCTGACAAACGCGGTGGCTGCCCAGTGCACGGGCAGCCACCAGCAGCCGGTCATTGAGCGGTACTACCTGGCGACGAGCGCCTGGAGGTAGCTGCTCAGGAGCCGGACGTCTCCCGAGGTGTTCTGGAGGCTGTTCCACTTGCGCTCTTGGCCATCGGGGAGCGTCCAGGAGCCTGAGGTCCACGCCACATGCTCTTCCAGACCCCGCAGGGTGGAACGAACCTGGTCCCAGTCGACCTTCTCAACCGGGACGTCGGCAGTGAGCCTGTCCATGACGAAGCCCATGGCCTGGATGCCCACACCGTGGGTCAGCCTCGACTCCTTCGGCGGCTTGTTCCACGCTTCCCGGAAGATGCTCTCGACGGGCTGCCAGAACGCCAGCAGATGAGCCAGCATCCGCTCCTCGTCCCCGGTGCCGTCGGCGGCGTTTCGGTACTGGAACAGTGCGCCCTCGTAGATGCTGTGCTCCAGCATCTTAAGAACGCTGTTGTCCTTGATGTTGCCGGTAGGGGATGTGGGGCTGCTAACCCTTCCGCTGAAGGGACCGTCTCCCATGTTCAGAAGAACCATGAGCCTCGCGGCGAGCTGGCGGCGGGCGTACGAACGCGGCAGTTGGCCTGTGGTCTCGGGCAGGAGTTCGTACACGAGGCCCTTGGGGAGTGGCTTCGTGGAGTTGACCAAGATGAACTGCGACCGCTGCTCTTCCTGTCCGGAGGCGATGAAGCCCACGGCTGCGACGGGGAACTCATGAAGATCAGCGTCTCTGATCGCCGCGCTACGCTGCTGTCCGTCCACGAGCCAGGCCGGCTTGTCTTCGTCGGTCAGCGACTCATCGACTGGAATGATCAGCTCGCCGGGGATGGAGTACTTCACGTCGCCGCCGCGGACCGCAGGTTCAAACCTCACACGCTCGTCGAATGCGAGGACCAGGGCGTTAGGGAGCATCGCCCCCTCGGACTCAATGTAGCGGCGGATTGAGCGGATGTGGCTGAGGACCTCGGGCCGCTGGTACCCCTGCAACCGCTTCTGGCCGTCACGGCGGACGCGTGAGACGGCCGCAAAGTCGTGCAGTCTCTTGCCGTCGACCGCGAAGCAGTAGATCTCCTTGCTGCCTTGAAGCACCTTGAGGGCGGGGAGCCTCAGTTCGTATCGGTCGGCCACGCTGTCTCCTGTTTGAGTTACTTTTTGGGCGTTTGTGGTGAGATTGGCGACTATGTGAACGTCAGCTTGCGCATCTTGGCTTCGAGTACGGTCATGTTATGGAATCCGCGGCGCTTGTTTCGCTCCGATCCACGGAAGATGACCATCTCGATCTTGTGTTCCTTGCACAGGTCACACGGGCAGTGACGCCATGGCCTGTCGGCAAGCGTCGGCCTGTACTTTTCTACCTGCTTCAGCTTCTTGGCGTCGCCGAGGAGCGTCTGATATCCCCGCAGGGCATCCATGACCTCGTCGACGCCCACCGCGTCCTCGTCAAACTTACGCAGCAGTTGAAGGCATTCCCGCTCCGCCTTGATGGCCTCGGATTGCGACACCACGCCGGCAAGAATCAGACGCTTGAGCGTCGGGTTTCCATCGACCTGCGGAACCCTGATGGCCATATAGGGGCCGTTGGCGGTGTGGTAGTTGTTGCGTTCATCCATGAACGCTTGGCGGAAGGCCGAGGTGCTATCGAAACTCTCGACGTAATATTTCGAGAATTCTTCCATGCTGTCAATGCGGGTGATGCCAAGTAGGTGGAGGTCTACGCCGTCCGCGCGGACTCTGGAAATCCTCTTGAGGCAATCAAGGATTTCGGGAGTCTTCAACGGGACCATGCCGCCGAGGGCAATTCGTCTGTAGCCCATCTTCTGGAGTCGAGCGACACTGTCTGCATAGCTGTCCGGGCTCCACCCCTGGGCTGCACCCACCGGTTCAAGCTTGTTGGCTTCGTCGCGGACCTTCGCATTGCGGGCCTCTGCGGCGGCAATGAACTTCTCCGCCAACTCAAGCGAGATCTCGCGACGCTTCACCCATGCAGGATTTGCATCCTGATCAGACAGGTCGGGGTCGTATCCGAAAATTACATGGTCTATGCTGATTCCCGCATTGAACCGGCAGCCCATGTAGAAGTCCAGGACTTCCTCAATCGAATATGGCGGGTACTCTTCGTCGATATAGTTGAATGCGCCGCAGTCCCCGAGACTCGTCATGGTCGCCGGGAGGCGAAAGAAATCTCTGACTCCGAGTCGATAGAGCCGCTCGCGCTGAGGAGCGCTGTATTTTCCTGCTCCCTTAGCCGATCCATCGACGATGGCCTTGCTGACCAGCACTCCGTCATACGGGGCTGGCTTTACGGCCTGGTGCGCGTAGAAGTCGTCCCTCTGGCGGACCCGATAAGGAGAGTACTCATCATTGATGAAGTCGTAGGTTGGGCTGACCTGGTCTTGACTGTCCGGAAAGAAAAATCTCACGACGTGCTCATCCTCGACTCACGGTACACACGGATCAGATAGTTCGACAGAATGTTGATGTGTCGCCCAACATTCTCCAGTTCGTTCCAGGAATAGTTGATCTCGGGCCAGCGCCCCTCAGTCCAATGGCAGTGCGGCTTGATGAGCGACAGTTCGGCCATGACCCTGCTGTAAGCGTCGTCAGAATTTATGTCCGAACTGAAAAGCACTCTCTCCATCACTCGATCCATGAGTCGGCCCATCGATCGAATGCCAATACCATGCATGAGTCGACTTTGAGTCGGGGCAAGCCCCCACGCTTCAGGGAAAGTGTCCTTCACGGCAGTCCAGTAGACGACAAGAATGTTGCGGATGATTGCAGTGTCAGTCGTGCCACTGGACAGGTTCTTATAGGGGAAGAGGACGCCCGAGCCGGACAAGGACTCAGTGATGGCCTGGAGGAGACTGTTGTCCTTGACTACAGCCTCGGACTTCTTGCTCGCCGTCGTCGATGCCTGCTTGATCAAGCCCTTGAACGGTGAATCACTGTCCTGATTGAGTGCGTTCACCAGAATCGCAGGCAGCTTGCGTGCCGAGAGTTTTGTGGGCAGCTGGGTGTTGACTTCAGGCAGGAGTTCGGAGACGAGGTTGCCGGGCAATGGTGAAACCGTGTTGACGCGCAGAAACTGGTCACGCTGGATGTCCAGATCTTCGGCCACGAATCCTGCAACGGTGATCGGTAGTTTCGAGTTCCGTGTGCGGGCGAGGGCCAGGCTTCGCTGCTGACCGTCCACGATGAGCGCCGGGCGCGGCTCTTCCGGTGATGCCGGCAGCGGGATCTCCAAGGTTCCGATCGTGGCGAGTCCGTCGCTGGGGTTGGGTCCCCGGCTTCCCTTGAACCGGACCGCAGCGGGAAGTGCGAGGATGAGGCCGTTCGGGAATAGGACGTCGTCGCCGTCGAGGTACTCCAAGATCTGCTTGACGTGTTGCCTCTTCTCGGGACGCTGGTAGCCGAGGAGCTTTCCGGCCTCATCACGCGAGATTCGTGCAACATCCGCGACAAGGTCAACTTCCCCTGCTTCCAGCGCAAACAGGTAGAGGGGAATCTTTGGGTTCTGCTCGATACGCAGGGCCCGGCGTCTGATCACGTTCTCTGTCACTGGTTCCCCATCGTGCGGTTGAACAAGACGGCGAATCTGCTCTGCTCACAAGCGCGCCCGCTGTCGCGTAGAGCCCGCAGAAGTCGCGTTCGCGAAGCGCCCGGAGCGGATGCGATGCCCCTCTTAATGAAGGCGATGACCTCTTCATCGGACATAGGCTCACGATTGTGGCGCTCTGGCTTCGAGGCCCCGACCGCCCATTGATGCCACGAATTACTGGTGGCTACGGATGTCAAGGAACGGTCTTCGCAGTGCTGAAGCCAGGATGCGGCCATGCGGACGTTCAAACTGGTCAGCGTGCCGCCCAGTGCGCCGCGGAGCCCAGCGTCTGAGGCCACTCGCTGGATGCCGGCGATTTCTTCGTCTCCGCCAATCAGCAGTGCCTCGGTAGCGAGGCCCCCCAGCTCCCGGAGCTCCGCGCCCATGGCCTTCGCGTAGACCTCGGAGAGGACCATCAGAACCGGCCCCCGCTTTCCGAGGTCCGCCAGGGTGGTCCTGCCGCTATCCGCCTGGAGGTGGCTCCACCACTCGGCACTGCTCGCCGTTGAGGTAGCCACCGAGTCGGCGTGCCGGGTGCTGAAGGTTGCAGCGTAGGCAGGTGCGGGCGCGGAGACTGGCTGGAGGCCGAGGCCGGCAGACGCCACCCACAGCTCCGCGTTGAAGTGGGCCTTCTCGGCCCACTGAAGCAGTCGCTTGGACTGTGTCCAGTGGTCACCGCGGTACAGATCGGTGAGCGGACGGGTGCGAGTTTTGTCGGTACGGGCCGCCTGGGCCACCCGCTTCTTCCACAGAGCCGAGCGTTCCCGCACGGGGCCCTCCGGAAGTGATCTCGCATGGAGTGCGGCCTCCGGCACCACGGACTTGCGGTCAGTGCACGTGACTACCAGCGATAGTTGTCTCACGTGGTGCTACTCCCCCGGCGGGCTTAACTGGACGACTGTTGCCGTTACTGTACCTGTCAGTTTTGACGGTAGGGTGCTCCGGTACACATGGAGCTAACTAGGGAGCAAGGCATGGAGCGTCCCGCGATCGTTCTACTGAGCGGCGGACTGGACTCGACGACAGTCCTGGCCATCGCGAAGGACCAGGGCTACACGCCGTACGCACTGAGCTTCCGCTACGGCCAGCGGCACAGCGTGGAGTTGGAGGCCGCCAAGCGCGTGGCCGAAGCCCAGGGCGTAGCCCGCCACGTCATCGCGGACATCGACCTGCGAGTTTTCGGCGGCTCCGCTCTCACGTCCGAGATCGATGTTCCGAAGCACGACACCCTCGACGACGCCAGCACCAGCGACGCTGACAGCAGCGTCCCCATCACCTACGTGCCTGCACGCAACACGATCTTCCTGTCCTTCGCGCTTGCCTATGCAGAGACCGTCGGCGCGAGCGACATCTTCACCGGCGTGACCGCCGTCGACTACAGCGGCTACCCCGACTGCCGCCCCGAGTACATGGACGCGTACGCCAAGATGGCGAACCTGGCGACCCGGGCAGGTGTCGAAGGAACGCAGGAGCTCAAGCTCCACTCCCCCCTTATGGCCATGTCCAAGGCCGACATCGTCCGTGAGGGCCTGCGCCTGGGCGTGGACTACTCCATGACCTCCAGTTGCTACGACCCGGACGAGCGGGGTCGGGCCTGCGGCCACTGCGAGACCTGCCTTCTTCGCCTGAAGGGCTTCGCCGAGGCGGGCGTTTCGGACCCCGTGCAGTACCAGGGCGCGTGAGAATGACCTATCTGGTCAAAGAGATCTTCTACACCCTGCAGGGCGAGGGCAGCCACGCAGGCCGGCCAGCGGTCTTCTGCCGCTTCTCACGCTGCAACCTGTGGACGGGCCTGGAGAAGGATCGCCACCGTGCCGTCTGCCAGTTCTGTGACACCGATTTCGTCGGAACTGACGGCGAGGGTGGCGGCCGGTTCGCGTCCCCTGATGACCTCGCCCAAGCAGTTGAACAGGCGTGGCCGTCCACCTCCCTGGAACACCGCTTCGTCGTGTGCACCGGGGGCGAACCGCTCCTGCAACTTGATGAAGCAGCGATCGAAGCACTCCACTCCAGAGGCTTCGAGGTCGCAGTGGAGACGAACGGCACCCGCGTACCACCGCAGGGCATCGACTGGCTCTGCGTAAGCCCCAAGATCGGCTCGGAACTGGTCGTCACGAGCGGAGAAGAACTGAAGCTCGTCTACCCGCAGGCGGGCGGAGACCCGAGCCAGTTCGAGCACCTGGACTTTCGATACTTCCGGCTCCAGCCCCTCGACGGTCCGGACGCTGAAGCCAACACCAGGGCCACCATCGACTACTGCATGAAGAACCCGCGCTGGATCCTTTCTCTCCAGACGCATAAGTATCTGGGAATTCAGTAATGGAAATCTTCCGCGAGTTTACGTTCGAAGCCGCGCACCGTCTGCCCAATGTTCCTGAGGGCCACAAGTGCGCGCGCCTGCACGGCCACTCCTACAAGGTCATCGTCCATGTGGAGGCCCCCGTCGACCCGGAGGCCGGCTGGGTCATGGACTTCGGCGACATCAAGCGTGCCTTCAAGCCGCTCGAGGAGCGGCTCGACCACTACTACCTCAACGAGATCGAGGGCCTCGAGAACCCGACGAGCGAGATCCTTGCCCGCTGGATCTGGGAGCGCCTGCAGCCGGCTCTGCCTGCGCTCTCAGCGCTGACCGTCCGCGAGACGTGCACCTCCGGCTGCACCTATCGGGGCGCGTGAGTATGCACGACATCCAGAACGAGACCGACTCCCGGGGCATCGAGGTCGACCAGGTCGGTATCAGTGGCCTCCGCTATCCGCTGTACTTCGAAGACGGCTACCTCCGTCAAGAAGGCATCGCGGACATCGAGGTCACCGTGCGGCTCCAGTCCGACCGCCGTGGTACGCACATGAGCCGCATGGTCGCCCTCGTACACGACCACCTGCAGAGGTTCGACCCGAGGCAGTTTCCGCACGTGCTCAAGACGGGGGCAGACCTCCTCGACGCGCCTGCGGTCACGGTGACAGTGGCCATGCCGATCAGTACGACCGTCGTTGCGCCGGCCAGCGGCCGCGAGTCGAAGCAGGTACACGACGTCCACGTCGAAGGGCAGTGGGACAACGGCGCCGTGACAGTGACGACGGCAGTCACCAGTGAAGTCACCAGCCTCTGCCCGTGCTCAAAGGCGATCTCCGACTACGGCGCGCACAACCAGCGCAGCCGAATCACGCTCAAGGTGACGGGCCAGGGAGACACCCCTTACCCTCTGCCCGTCCATAGCGCCGTACGGCTGCTGAGCTCCTCCGCTTCGGCGCCTGTAGTGCCGCTGGTCAAGCGCACAGACGAGCGTGTCCTCACCATGCAGGCGTACGACCACCCTGTATTCGTAGAGGACATGGCCCGCGACGTCAGCCTCGCGTGCCGGGAGCGGGGCCTTCGTCATTCAGTAAGCGTCCGCAACCTCGAAAGCATTCACAGTCACGACGCTGTCGCATATGTCGTGGGATAGCGTTGGCAGCCCTATTGCAGGTTGATCCATTTCTTCAACGGGCCCAGTTCAGTGCCTCGTGCTGAACTGGGCCCGTTGTTGTACGCCTGTCGTGCGAAGCGCTGACCTCACGGAGGCCACTCTGATGGTCATCAGCAGAGGGTCAGCGATTCCTCCGGAGCCTCGGACACGGCGCGGACCTGGACGTCGAGCACGGCCTTGATGGCCTCGACATTGCTGGCGGCGAAGCAGGCCAGCTCCGGCGGCATCACGCTGAGCTGCCGGATCACTTCCGCGGTGAACGGTACATGCACGACCTCGTAGCCGCCCCGCTCGGGCTTGTCGAACTCGGCTCCTGTACGTGCCTTGATGTCCATCTGCTCCAGGCGTGCGGCGAAGATGTGCTGCACCCCCACGCCGTCCTCGAGCACATCCGTGATGAGGTGCACCAGCTCCGCCCTGCTCAGCTTGCCTCCGAGCTCCTCGAACACCTCGCGGTGGAGGGCGTCCTCGATGCTCCGGTCCGAAGCCTCGACACCGCCACCGACTGCCACCCAATACGGGTCGCGGCCCGGCTTCGTGCGCTTGATGAGGATGAGCTCGTCGCCGTCCAGCAAGATGGCCCTGGCACTGCACCTGCTGATCGACATCCCCGTACCTCTCGCTCGTGGTGAACGTTGCGACATTGCTCTCATGCATCCCGCCGCCGTCCTGGTTGTCGGCCAGGGGGAATGCCAGGTCAATCAGGCTGCCGTCCGCCAGGCTTCAACAAGCGAGCGCACTGAGGTGAACCGTCCCGCTGAGTCTGCTGTCGTGGCTTGCTGGATCACGGCCAGCTGGCCGCAGCTACCGCGCCACTGGTCCTCCGCGTCGCCGGCGTCGAGGAGGAGCCGCAGCGCCCTTCCGAGGTTGAACACGGTCGTCCGGATGTCGATGACCGAGCCCCGTACGAACTCCTCCGGTGCCATGTACCGGCTGGAGCCGGGAAGCCGGTCGTCGTCCAGTGTGAACGGCCCCTGCCGGTACTCGTCGAGATCGCATAGCCTCATCCGCCGCTCGTCGAAGTCGTACAGCATGCAGCCGTCGTAGAGGTCGACGGCCACGAGCCCCGCGGCCTCCACCGCGCGATGGGCATGGAGAACGGTGTCCAGGGCAGCGTGGACCTCGGGGAGCGGAAGCCCACGGAATCGGGCCATCGGGCTGTTGGGCGCGGTTCTGCCGGCGCTTCGCGACCGAGTGGGCTGGTAGAGAACTTCACCTGGCACCCAGGGATACACCAGGGCCAGTCCGTCATCCGTCGTGATGCTGTGCAGCAAGGGCGTGATGGCTGGATGGGCGACGGCTTGGTGCACGTTGGCGGCTCTGCGTAGCGAGGACACCGCTTCGGGCGTCGAAGCGCTCTTCACAAACCATTTCCGTCCATCGATCAGGACTCCATACGAAACACAGCCGGAGTCCTGATCGGCGAAGGTACGAAAGATCGTTCCGATGTCCGCAACGTAGGCGTCGAATGTGGTCACGTGGGCGACGTCAAGGAGGGGGTGCGGCGTCATGCTCGTGATGGTGCCAAGTCTGGTTCGACGCCGCAGGAAGTTTCCCATTCGAGACATCAGGCTGCGACCGGGCTCGGAGGACTCGACTCTCTCGGCCACAGTGGACATGGACGCCTGCGACGCACTCTCGTCACGACCGGTACTGCGAGGTCGGCATTCATAGCGGTCTCCATCCCGGCCACATCGGCCGATTCCGGCACGGAGCCGGACGGTACCCGAGGGCCACGGAATGGGCCATCTCGGCATAGCGGCTGCAGCGGCCACTCCGCTGGTCCAGTTCGCCGGTGGCAGACCGGCAACCCGGCCCAAGCAGTGGAGATCGCACCGAAACCCATGTCAACGTACTGCTCTGACGGAAAACTGCAGGTCAGAGGACGTTTGCATCCCGGACGGGGCGGGTGTCCCCATGGCGTCTCTGGGAGCTTCATGACACGGCACAAGATCGAGGTCACCGGCATGCATGACGACGGAACAGTGTGTCCGCCGGCGCACGAGCACACGAGGAAAGGAAGTCCGCTCACCGCCGGATGCTCTGGTCGATCCAGGTACGTGGCCCATTGTGTCTGCGGGGCGTGGAGCGGGATGTCGTCCACCAAGTCCTACGCCGCTGAGATGGGCAAGAGGCACGGTGGCACCCAGGACTGATCGCCGGCACAGGGCGAGACTGCCGGGGCCCCGGCCGCTCTCGACACGACTTTGAGGTCCTAGCACCCGATCCGGGAATTCGGAAATCCCGGATTCTGCGGACCATTGAATCTGTTCGCGGTGGCTGTGCTTGGCGGTGGAGTTGCGCGGACGGCTCGCTATCCCCTTGCCCGGTGCCTATCTCCCACCATGTCCTCAGGAGCTCCCAGTGTCCTCGCGCCTACTTTCCATTCCTGCCGTCGCTGCTGCCTTGGATGTCGACCGCCGGACCGTATATCGCTTCATCGCGGCCGGGGACTTGCCTGTAGTCGACCTGCGTACCGGCTCAGGGAGATCGCGCGTACGGGTTCTTGCCGCTGGCCTCGACGAATTCATCAACAGCCGGACCGTGGGTCCGATGGCAGCACGGCGCTGATTCTGGCTCATCGCAACGCCCCGTTCACCCCCGAACTAAGGAGCAGACCTGTACCTGCGCAGACTGGAAACTGGCAGGCAACTGTCCGCAACCGTGCGGGAGACCGATTCAGCGAGCCCTTTCCGCTGAAATCGCAGGCTCGGGTCTGGGGCGCTGAGATGGAGACCCAGTTCGCTCGTGGAACCCTGCGTGACCTGCGCGGAGGAGAAATCTCCTTCGGCGACTGGCACGATCGATGGTGGCAGGCCCGCGTTGTGGAACCCCAAACGCTGCGTGGCGATGCCTCCACCATCAAGAACCACGTCCTGCCGCACTGGGCTGCCCGGGAGATGGGCGCGATTACCCGCATGGACGTCCAGACCTGGATCCGCGAGATGGTGGAGAAGGAGGTGGGCGCCTCCGCGATCAAGCGCGCCTACAACCTGACGTCCTCCATCATGCGCGCGGCCGTGGACGACGACGTGGTCGCGGTGAGCCCCTGTCGGAACATTGACCTGCCGGCCATCGCGATCAAGCCGCCGCAGTGGTTCACGCTCGACCAGGCACAAGAGCATCCTGGATGAGCTGCCGGCTCCGTGGAAGACCATGTGCCTCGTGGGCCTCTACACCGGCCTGCGCTGGGGTGAACTCGCCGGCCTGCACAGCCATCGCGTTGACCGGCGCCGCTCGCGCCTGTTCGTGGTCGAAGTCAATACCAAGAGCGGGATCAAGGAGTACCCCTAAGAGCTCGAAGAGCCGACGGGAGGTTCCGCTGCCCGCGCACGTACTGGAGGCTCTCGAACGCCACCTCCATCGGCTGGAGAGGGACGCCCTGGTCTTCACCACGATCACCAAGGGGTGTGCGGGACGCCGTCTCGATGACGGCAACTGGCGACGGCAGGCGTGGTGGCCCGTCGTCGACAACGCGTCGTACTTCGACACCGATGGCGATCAGCGGCCCGTGCCGCACTACCCGCCGCACTCCATGCGTCACACCTGCGCGTCGTGGCTTGTACAGAAGGGGGTATCTCTGTATGAGGTTCAGCACCTTCTCGGCCACGAGAGCTTCCAGACCACGCAGCGCTACGCG
>NZ_JANIID010000056.1:0-31268 GCF_024519335.1 Streptomyces telluris | reverse complement strand
CGTCTCAGAACCGTCATGGCTCCGTGACAACTCGGAGAACACTACTCATGCCCCAGGGGCGTGTCAAACGGTCTGGACCAGCCCCTGTCCGGCCTCTGCCCGGCCCCTCGCCCACCCCGTCGGGCCCCTCGGCCGGGCCCCTCAGTCGAGGTCGCTGAGCCGCCCGCCGGCGTCCGGCTGAGCGTCCTCCACCCTGCGCAGCAGGCGGGTCAGCATCTCGCCGAGCCGGCCGCGCTCCTCGCCGGAGAGGTCCTGGAGGAGTTCCTCCTCGAAGACCGTGGCCATGCGCATGGCCTCCAGCCACTTGCCGCGGCCTTCTTCCGTGATGCCGACGATGACGCGGACGCGGTTGTTCTCGTCGCGCTCCCGGGTCACCAGACCCTCCGCGACCATGCGGTCGATGCGGTGGGTCATGGCGGCGGGGGTGAGGCCGAGCCGCTTGGCGAGGTCGCCGGGGCCCAGGCGGTAGGGGTCGCCGGCCAGGACGAGGGCCTTGAGGACCTCCCACTCGGCGTTGCTGATGCCGAGCTCGGCGGTCTGGCGTCCGTAGGCGACGTGCATCCGCCGGTTGAGGCGGCTGAGTGCCGAGACGACCTTCTCGACCTGGGGGTCGAGGTCCTGGAACTCGCGCTGGTAGGCGGCGATCTGTTCGTCGAGGCTCGGCTCGGAGGCGCCGGGGCCGGGGGTGTCAGCCATGCCCGGCAGTATGACACGAACTGATTCGCGCTAAAGCCCTTCGGCATGTACTCTTTAGCTTCGAACTTTACTGTTGAAGTCTTCAGACCTAGACAGTCCCGCCTCTCAACCTCGACCTAGGAAGGTGAGTGTGACCACCGCGATGGGCGCAGCTCTGCGCCGGATCCAGCTGGGGAACGCCCTGAGTGCGTTCGGCAACGGCTTCACCGTCCCGTTCCTGTTCATCTATGTGTCTCAGGTACGGGATCTCGGTGCGGGCACCGCAGGGATGGTGCTGATGACGTTCGCCGTGTCCGCGCTCGTCGTGCTGCCCTTCGTCGGTCGTGCGATCGACCGGCGGGGTCCGCTGCCTGTTGCCGTCGTCGGTACGGTCTCCGCCGCCGTCGGGTCGATGGGGATGGGGCTGGCGTCGACCGAGTCGCTGGTCTTCGCCGCTGCCGCGGCGCTGGGTGCCGGTATCGCGGTGATCCAGCCGACGCTGGCCACGATGATCGTCTGGTGTTCGACGCCGACGACCCGGTCGCGCGCCTTCGCGATGCAGTTCTTCCTGAACAACCTCGGCCTCGGCCTCGGCGGACTGCTCGGCGGGCAGCTCGTGGACACCTCGGACCCGGGCAGCTTCGTGCGGCTCTTCGCGATCGAGTCGGTGATGTTCCTGGTGCTGGGTGCCGCCGTGGCGACGGTGCGGCTGCCGAAGGCGCCCAAGGTCGAGGACGCGGTCCCGACGGACGAGGGCGCCAAGGGCGGCTGGCGGACGCTGCTGGGTGACCGGGCCATGGTGCAGCTGTGTGTCCTGGGCTTCGTGATGTTCTTCGCCTGCTACGGACAGTTCGAGTCGGGTCTGGCGGCCTTCGCGGTCGAGGTCACCCGGATCTCGCCGGCGACGCTGGGCATCGCCCTCGCCGCGAACACGGCGGCCATCGTGCTGGCGCAGTTCGTCGTGCTGAAGCTGGTCGAGGGGCACCGGCGCAGCCGGGTCATGGCGCTCGTGGGTGTCATCTGGACCGTTGCGTGGGTGGCCGCGGGGGTCTCGGGACTCATTCCGGGGGCGCACGGGGTGGCGACCGCGCTGCTGATCTCCACGTACGCGCTCTTCGGCATCGGCGAGTCGATGCTGTCGCCGACGGTGGCGCCGCTGGTGGCGGACCTGGCGCCGGCCAGGCTGGTCGGTCAGTACAACTCGGCGTTCGCGCTCGTGAAGCAGCTCGCGCTGGCGATCGGGCCGGCCGTGGGCGGTCTGATGGCCGGTGGCGGTCTGTACGTGGCGTACATCGCCATGGTGATCGCGTGCTCCCTGGCGATCACCGCCCTGGCCCTGCGGCTGGGCCGCCGGCTCACCCCGGAGCAGGACAACCCGCTGCTGGCGAAGGCACAGCGCCGCGCCAAGCCGTCGGAGGAGCGTACGGCGGTCCCCGCCTGACACGCGTGTGCATATAGGACGTGTGCATATAAGAGGAGAGGGAGGACGCCTGCGGCGTCCTCCCTCTCCTTCTGTCACCCGTGCCCCGCCGGCAAGGCGAATTCACACCAGACGGCCTTGCCGCCGCCCGGTGTGCGCCGTGAGCCCCAGGAGGAGGCGATCGTGGCGATGATCGAGATGCCGCGTCCAGCCTCGTCCACCGGCTCGGCACGGCGGCGTCGCGGGAGGTGGTCGTCGCCGTCGGTGACCTCGATGATCAGTCGGCGGTCGGTGCGGCGCAGGCGCAGCCGCATGGGGGGTGTGCCGTGCTGGAGGGAATTGGCGACGAGCTCGCTGGCGGCCAGGACGCCCAGGTCGCGCAGCTCGGTCGGGAAGCGCCAGCTGACGAGGACGCCGGAGGCGAAGGCGCGGGCCCGGGGTGCCGCTTCGATGCCGCCGAGGAGCTCCAGGGCTGCGTTGTGGAAGAGCTCGGCGTCGTGGCCGGTGCGGGCGGGGTGCTGGAGGACGAGGACGGCGACGTCGTCGTCGTGGTCGGCGGTCACGCCGAGGGCGCGGATCAGGCGGTCGCACATGACCTGGGGCGAGCCGGTGGCTCCGGCGAAGGCGCGCTCCAGGGCGGCGACGCCCTCGTCGATGTCCTCGGTGCGGCGCTCGACGAGGCCGTCGGTGTAGAGGACGGCGCTGGAGCCGGGGCCGAGCGGGATGGTGCCGGAGGTGTGCATCCAGCCGCCGGTGCCGAGGGGCGGGCCGGTGGGTTCGGCGGCGCGGCGGACGGTGCCGTCGGGGTCGCGGACGAGGATCGGGAGGTGGCCCGCGGAGGCGTAGACCAGGCGGCCCTCGTTGGGGTCGTGGACGGCGTAGATGCAGGTGGCGATCTGTGTGGCGTCAATTTCGCTGGCGAGGCCGTCGAGGAGCTGGAGGACCTCGTGGGGCGGCAGGTCGAGGCGGGCGTAGGCGCGGACGGCGGTGCGGAGCTGGCCCATGACGGCGGCGGCGCGCACTCCGCGGCCCATGACGTCGCCGATGACGAGGGCGGTGCGGCCGGCGCCGAGGGTGATGACGTCGTACCAGTCGCCGCCCACGGCGGTGTCCTTGCCGCCGGGTTGGTAGGTGGCGGCGACGCGCAGGTCGTCGGGTTGTTCGAGCTCTTGCGGGAGGAGGCTGCGCTGGAGGGTGACGGCGGCCTCGCGCTGGCGGCGCTCGCTGGCGCGCAGCCGTTCGGCGGCTTCGATCTGGTCGGTGACGTCGGCGGCGAAGACGAGGACGCCGGGCTGTTTGGCTTCGGTGGCGCCGACCTCGATCGGGGAGCAGGTGAAGGTGTAGTAGCCGCTGCGGGGGCGGGTGTCGGGCTCGGTGGCGGGGGCGGTGCTCTGGTGGGGGACGTCGGCCGCGGGGGTGGGGTCGCTCGCGGCGGGGGTGGTGCCCGGGGCGGCGGCGAGGTTCATCGCGGCGTTGACGTCGGCCGTGACGCGGCGGGACTTGACGGTGCGGGGCCTGCCGCTGCGCAGGACCTGGTCCATGAGGGGGAGCAGGCCGAGCTCGGTGAGCTCGGGGAGGGCTTCGCGGGCGGGGGCTCCGGGGCCGCGGGCGCCGAAGAGGGCGGCGTAGGCGTCGTTGACGTAGGCGATGCGGTGCTCGGGGCCGTAGACGACGGCGACGAGGGCCGGGACCTTGCCGAGCGTGTCGTGGACGGAGAGCCCGTCGAGGGTGGGGACGGGGCCGTCCGGTGCGGGGGCGGGGGCCGGGGCGGCCTCCGCCCGGGCGGCGGGCACGGAGCCTCCCGCCGCGGGTGCGGGTGGTGCGGAGGCGGCGGTGCGGTCCTTGCGGTCGGCGCGCGCCGCGGCTCGGCGCTGTGTGCCGGGGAGCCGGGCGCTCCAGCGGGTGAAGTTCACTGAGGATTACCTCGCGGAGTCGTTCCGGACCAGCTCGGCGACGTGGTGGGGCCGTTCCGCGTGCCCGGCGCGGGGCCGCGGTCGTCGGTGCGGGGGACTGCCCCCGGGGGAATGCAGCAAACGTCCGAATCCTCGTAATTGTTACTCTTCGCAGGTACGAGCCCACCCATGGTCACACGACCAGTGTGGCCGACCGGACTGACATCCGTCAGACGTCGGCCTCTCCGGGGGAGTTCCCGGCTCCGCCACAGGGCCCATGACCTGCTTCAACTCGCTTCCGGGTGACGTCCGGTGTCTGCGGCGAGTTCGAATTCGGCCCGGGGGTTTTCGAGCGAGCCGAGGGAGACGATCTCGCGTTTGAAGAGCCCGGTGAGGGTCCACTCGGCGAGGACGCGGGCCTTGCGGTTGAAGGTGGGGATCCGGCTGAGGTGGTAGGCGCGGTGCATGAACCAGGCGGGGTAGCCCTTGAGTTTCCTGCCGTAGACGTGGGCGACGCCCTTGTGGAGGCCCAGGGAGGCCACGGAGCCGACGTACTTGTGCCGGTAGTCCTGGAGCGGCTTGCCGCGCAGTGAGGCGAGGACGTTGTGGGCGAGGACCTTGGCCTGGCGGACGGCGTGCTGGGCGTTGGGGGCGCAGACGGTGGTGGCGAGGTCGTCCGCGGTGAGGTCGGGGACGGCGGCCGCGTCGCCGGCGCCCCAGGCGTGTTCGACGCCGTCCACGGCGAGGGCGGGGGTGCACTTGAGGCGGCCGCGGCCGTTGAGGGGGAGGTCGGTGGCCGCGAGGATCGGGTGGGCCTTGACTCCCGCGGTCCAGACGAGCGTTCGAGTGGGGAAGCGGGAGCCGTCGCTGAGGACGGCGATGCGGTCCGCGCAGGAGTCCAGGCGGGTGTCGAGGCGGACGTCGATGTTGCGGCCGCGCAGCTCGCGCAGGGCGTAGGCGCCCATCTCCTCGCCGACCTCGGGGAGGATGCGCCCGGTGGCCTCGACCAGGACGAACTTCAGGTCGTCGGGTTCGAGGTTGTGGTAGTACCGCGCGGCGTAGCGGGCCATGTCCTCCAGTTCGGCGAGGGCTTCCACGCCCGCGTAGCCGCCGCCGACGAAGACGAAGGTGAGGGCCGCGTCGCGGACGGCGGGGTCGCGGGTGGAGGAGGCGATGTCCATCTGTTCGAGGACGTGGTTGCGCAGGCCGATGGCCTCCTCGACGGTCTTGAAGCCGATGCCGTAGTCGGCGAGGCCGGGGACGGGCAGCGTGCGGGAGACGGAGCCGGGCGCGAGGATCAGCTCGTCGTAGCGGATCCGCACGGCGCCGGTGCCCTCCTCGTGGGAGGCGAGGGTGGTGACGGCGGCGGTGCGCTTGGCGTGGTCGACGGACTTCACCTCGCCGATGACGACCTGGCACTTGTCGAGGGTGCGGCGCAGGGGGACGACGACGTGGCGCGGTGAGATGGAGCCGGCCGCGGCCTCGGGGAGGAAGGGCTGGTAGGTCATGTACGGCTCGGGATCGACCACGATGACGGTCGCCTCGCCGCGCTTGAGCTTCCGCTGCAGCCGCAGGGCGGTGTACATCCCGACGTAGCCGCCGCCGACCACCAGAATGCGCGCCGGTTCCTTCGCCAAGGCCACTCCTCAGTCCTTCGAGCACAGCTCCCTCCCCATGACGCACCCCCGGCAGGAGTTTGTCCACAGGCCGTGCGAAATGTATGACCGGGCGGCGGAGCTGATCCCTCCGAGGGGGCGCACCGGTTCGAAAGACAGGTGCGCAGGTCAGGGTGGCTGCGGCGGGGTTGCGGGGTGGTGCAGAATCATTGTGGAGGGGGCATGTACTCCAATCGGGGGTGCTCGGTGCGGAACTACCCCTTCTTTCTTGACCTGGGCTCAACTATGTTCGTACTCCGTCGGGGTGTCAGAGACGTGCCCCGGCAGTCAGGGCGGGGAGTCTCCGGGGGGAGACGTCATAACCGGGGGAACACATATGCATATTCAGGGCTCTCATTGGTCCACCGCTGTCGCGCCGTCGGAAGCGGGCGGTGGCCGCAGCACGCCTCTGCGCGTGGACGCCCAGCGCAATCTCGAGCACGTTCTGCGTGCGGCCCGCGAGGTCTTCGGCGAGCTGGGCTACGGGGCGCCGATGGAGGACGTGGCGCGCCGCGCCCGCGTCGGCGTGGGGACGGTCTACCGCCGCTTCCCCAGCAAGGACGTCCTCGTCCGGCGGATAGCCGAGGAGGAGACCGCGCGGCTCACCGAGCAGGCCCGCACCGCGCTGGGCCAGGAGGACGAGCCGTGGTCGGCGCTGTCGCGCTTCCTGCGCACGTCGGTGGCCTCGGGCGCGGGGCGGCTGCTGCCGCCGCAGGTGCTGCGGGTCGGCGTCGACGGGGAATCCGAGGAGATCGAGGCACGGGTGCCGCAGCAGCGGCAGCCGGGCGTCACCGGTGGTCAGCTGCACGAGCTGCGGCTGGTCGAGCAGCGGACGGCCGCCTCCGCGGAGCGGCACGACGCGGGTGCTGCGGCGCTGCTCGAGGTCGTCGGCCGGCTCGTGGAGCGGGCGCGTGCGGCGGGCCAGCTGCGTCCGGACGTGACCGTGGCCGATGTGCTGCTGGTGATAGCGACGGCCGCGCCGTCGCTGCCGGATGCGGTGCAGCAGGCGGCGGCGTCCTCGCGACTGCTGGACATCCTGCTGGAGGGGCTGCGGTCCCGGCCTGCCGAGTAGGCCGTCGCCTGCCGCGTAGGTCTTCTGTGTGACGGGCGCGCCCGGTCCGGCTTTCCAAGCGGGCCGGGCGCATCCGGAATTCCTTCCCCGTTCGGGTGACATCCAGTGCGTCATGCAGCCGAAGTCACCCCGGAAGGGTGGTTGATGCCCATGCCGAGCTGGTGACGGGCGCCACTGTGCCACGCTTTCGCGGTGTTCGGGATTGCCGGCATGTACAGGGGCCTGCGCTATGGGTGTTGACGGGCAGGAAGAACCGAGCGGGAGCGAGAAGGCGGACAGACCGTCCTTGCCCCGGCCCTCCGACGAGGGCGGTTCCGCACCGGCCGCAGATGCGGCACGCGGCGCCGGTCCGAGCGTGCCGCGGCAGCGCAGGCGCAAGCACCGCCGGACGGACGCCGCCGCCGATGCGCCCCTGACCGACACCCAGCTGGTGGCCCGGATGCGGGCGGGCGAGAGCGATGCCTACGAGGAGCTCTACCGCCGCCACGCCCCCGCGGTGCGCCGCTATGCGCGCACCTGCTGCCGCGACAACCACACCGCCGACGACCTCACCAACGAGGTCTTCGCGAGCACCCTGCAGGCCGTGCGGGGAGGGGCCGGGCCCGAGTCGTCGGTGCGCGCCTATCTGATGACCACGGTGCGGCGGGTCGCGGCCACCTGGGGGAAGAGCGCCAAGCGCGAGCAGCTGGTCGAGGACTTCGCCGAGTTCGCCTCGTCGGCCGCGCGGCTGCCCGCCACGGAGGACGGGGAGGGGCTCGGGCCGGGCGCGGACGTCCTGGCCATGCAGGAGGCCGAGCACTCCCTCGCTGTGCAGGCGTTCCGCAGTCTGCCGCCGCGGTGGCAGACGGTGCTGTGGCACACCACGGTCGAGGAGGAGTCGCCGAGCGAGGTCGCGCCGCTGCTGGGGCTGACGGCCAATGCGACGGCGGTGCTGGCGCACCGGGCGCGCGAAGGCCTCAAACAGGCGTACCTGCAGGCGCACGTGAGCACCTCGCTGACGGCCGGCGGCGACTGCGCGCGCTTCGCGGACCGGCTCGGGGCGTATGCCCGGGGCGGGCTGCGGATGCGGGCCGAGCGGGGGCTGCGCAAGCACCTGGAGGACTGCGCGCGGTGCCGTACGGCGGCCATGGAGGTCGCCGACGTCAATGAGCGGCTGCGGGCGCTGCTGCCGGTGGCGGTCATCGGCTGGTTCGCCGCCGGGTTCTCGGCCAAGGCTGCCGCGGGCTTCGGGATCGGTGCGGCCGGGGCGGGGACGGCCGCGGGGGCGGGAGCGGCCGCCGCGAGCGGAGGTTCGGCGGGGGCCGGTGCCAGTGCCAGTGCCGGTGCCGGCTCGGGAGCGAGCTCGGGGGCCGGGGCGAGTGCGGGATCGGGGGCCGGGGCCGGCTCCAGTGCGGGCGCCGGGGCGGGCGGGGCTTCCGGTGGCGCGTCCGGGGGTGGTTCCGGTGGGGCCGCTGCGAGCGAGGGGCTGGGGGCGCCCGCGAAGCTGGCCGTCGTCGGCGGCGTGGTGGCCGCGGCGGGTGCCGCCGTTGCGTACGCCCTGATGGGGCACTCCCCCGCGCCGGACCGGGAGCCGCAGGCCAAGGTCAGCGCCGCACCGGTGACGCCCGCGCCCGGCGTGACGCCGGAGCCGACGCCGTCACCGCGTCACTCCCCGCGTCCTGCGCCGACGCCCTCGGCTAAGCCGAAACCGACGCCCAGGGCGAAGGCTCCTGCGTCGCCGCAGGTCGTCCGCGTCACCCCCGCGCCCGTCGCTCCCGTCCACGTCGCCGCGCTGAAGCCGCACCCGAAGCCCTCACCGCCGCCTTCCGCACCGCCGGTCCGCAGGCCGTCGCCCTCGCCGTCCCCGTCGCCCTCCCCCTCCCCCACGCCTTCGCCTCCTCCCCTGCCTCCCCGCGTCTACCAGCTGAACCAGCTCCTCTACGCGGGCGTGGGCGACGGCACCGGGCCGGAGGTCCGGCTGGGCGTGCGCAGCTGGCTGTGGCAGCGGTACGGCCTGCGGGTCGGCGGGGTCGCGTACGGGCACGGTGTGAGCGTGCACGCGCCCTCCGCCGTGACCGTCGACCTCAACCGGTCCTGCTCGGCCTTCGACGCCCTGGTGGGCGTCGACGACATGTCCATGGGGCTGGGAGCCGCGCGGTTCTCCGTCTACGGCGACGGGGTGCCCCTGTGGCGGTCCGGCGCGGTGCAGGGCGGGGAGGCGGCGGTGCCGGTGCACGTGCCGCTGTCGGGGTACCGCAGCGTCCGGCTGGTGGTGCATCCCCGGCGGGCCATGGGGATGGTGGCGGTGTCGGACTGGGCGCAGTCGCGGATCTCCTGCGGGTAGCGGGGCGTGCGGGTGCGGGAGGCGAGTGGCGGCAGCCGTTCGGCGGAGGCGACCCGGGCGCCGCCCGCCGGAGACGGCGCCGCCTCCCTCACAGCCCCGGCCCGCGTGCCACTCCGCCCGCCACCGCCCGCTGGCGCGGTGCCGCCGAGCCCGTCCAGCACGTGCCGCGGCGGGCCAGCAGCCGCCGCAGCCACACCTCGGTGGAGACGAGCTCCGCGAGGCCGTCCAGGGGCAGCGCACGGCCGTTCGCGGCCCCGTGCAGCGCCGCCCTGACGACCCGGGCCTCGACGAGCCCGGCGTCGGCGAGGAGCGGCGCGTCGAAGAGCTCCAGCAGGGGGCCGGCGGAGGCCCGTAGCCCCGCCCGTACGGCGGCGGCGTGGGCCGCGTGGGAGGTGGCGCCCCAGCCGGGCGGGAGTTCGCGGACGCCTGCCCCGGCGAGGACGGCGCGCAGCACCGAGGCGCGCGCCCCCGGCTGGACCCGGAGCGCCTCCGGCAGGGCGCGGCAGGCCCGTACGACCTGGTTGTCGAGGAAGGGGGCGTGGAGGCGCTGGCTGCGGACCTCGGCGGCCTGTTCGAAGACGCGGTGGTCGGCGGCGTGCCGGGCGAGGGCGGCGGCCGCGCGGCGTTCGCCGGGGCGCTGTGCGAGCCCTTGGGGCCGGACGGCCGCGGCCTGCAGCCGGACCGACACCTCGGCCAGGGCTTCGCCCGTGAGCCAGCGGGCGGCCGGGCCGGGCCGGCACCAGGTGAGCGCGGCGAGGGAGGCGTCGACGGCCCCGCCCACCCCGGCGGGGAGGGCCGGTCCCGGCGTGTCGTCGACGACGGGGAAGGCCGTGGCCCGTAGCTGACCGGCGGCCGCCTCCATGCCTTCCCGGTAGGACGTGCGGGCCAGCCGGCGGGCCGCCCGGTAGACGGTGAAGGGGATGAAGAGGGCCTGCGCGGAGGACCGGTCGGCGCGGGCGAGCGCGGAGACGGGGCGCAGCAGGTGGCGCCGGCGGCGGTCCATCAGGAGGTCGGCCAGGCGCGCCGGGTGGGCGTCGAGGACCTGGCGGGCGCCGTGCCCGACGAGGTGGTCCGCGCCGCCCGCGGCCAGCCGGTGGCGGTGGCGCTCGGCGGTGACGAGCGCGGGGCCCGGCTCGTCGGTCAGGGGTCCGCCGGTCAGGGCCGCGTAGGGCAGGGCCTCCTCGCCCGCGGCGACGACGATGTGCCGCAGCCGGGGGTTGGCCGCGATGGCGTGGGCCCGTTCGAGCTCGGCCTCGCGGGCGCGGTTGTCGTCGGTGACGAGGTCGTTGAAGGTGACGGCGAGCAGCCGTTCGCCGCCCCCGGTGCCGTGGCCGAGGGGCGTGCCGGGCATCCCGGGCAGGCCTGCGGCGAGCAGCGCCAGGGTGGCGGAGGCGCTGCCGCCGGAGAGGTCGGCGCCGATGCCGGGGGCGGGGCCGCCGCGGGCGGCGCGGCGGTGGGCGGGGCCCATGCCCGGCACGGGGCCGGGGTCGAGGCCGTGGTCGGGGGCGTGCCGGGGGGCTGCGAGCCGGGTCCGTACGGCCTCCACGAGGGCGCTTCTTATGCCTTCGACGGCCTGCTCGGGCTGGAGCTGGGGGGCGGAGACGGCCAGCGACGCCGTCGGTTCGTAGCCGGTGATGTCGCGCGTGCCGTCGCGCAGCACGAGGGCGTGCCCGGGCGGCACGCGTCGTACGCCCTTGTAGGGCGTGCCGTCGCCGAGGGCCTCCGGGGAGTCGGGGCAGGCGAGGAGGGCGGCGAGGTGGCCGATGTCGAGCTGGGCCTCGATGAGGTCGGCGAGGGGCAGGGCGGCGGTGGCGTAGGCGGTGCCGCCGGCCCAGGCGGTGTGGAAGACGGGGCGGGCGCCGGCCAGGTCGCCGACGACCGTGGTGCGGCGGCCCACCTGGGCGACGGCGGTGTAGCTGCCGGGCCAGGCCGTGAGGTGCCGCAGGGCGCCTCCGCGGGCGGCGACGAGCCCGACACGCAGTTGTTCGTCGCCGGCGCCGCAGCGGCCGAGGACGGCGAGGCGGGTGAGGGGGTCCAGCTGGACGACGCGGACCTCGTCGGGGCGCCAGTCGCCCACGGCCCACAGGGGGGCCGGGTCGCCCCACAGGAGCTGGGCGCCGACGGGGTGGACGGTGGGGCCGTGGGCGGTGGAGCCTTCGAAACCGTCGTGGCCTTCGTAGCCGGGGCCGTTGCGGGCGTAGCCGACACCGTTGCTGCCGTGGCCGTAGCCGACGCTGCTACTGCCGTAATCGACGCCGCTGCGGGCGTAACCGGCTTCGCTGCCGCCGTAGTTGTCGTGCGACGGGGCCCGTTGCTGCCCGGTCCCCGCGGTGGTGCTGCTCCACCCCACCACCCAGCGCATTCCGCCTCCACAGGCTGTGGACAACCGACGTGGACAACCGACCGAGCACCAGCTGGACGGCCACCAAGCGCTGCCATCCGCAGTCATCATGCACAGGAGGTCGTCGGTTGCCACAACGAGACCACCACGAAAGAGGCAACCCATTCGTCGCGTCTTTCACCCCAACTCGCTTGATTGCGGGGCGAAGTGACACACCCGTCCGGCCGTGCGCACGCAACCGCCATGTTGTCACGCACGGGGGCGGGAGAGGCCCTACGCGCGCGTGGCGCGCCAGTGACTTTGTGACGTTAGCCGAGGGCAGCTCGAACGCCCTACGCGCGCGCGTGGCGCGCCAAGTGCTCGCCGCAGCATGCCAAGTGACCACCGCGGGCCGCTTCGGGGCGGCCGCCTGGGGGCAGGATCCGGCCAAACTCGGGGCAGCGGCTGCACGGGGGCGCACTCGCCCAGTGCTTCGACCCGCACGTCACGGTCCGGGAGGCGGTCAGCCGCCTCCCGGACCGGTCCGCCGCCCGCGGGGAATGAGGCGGCGGCTTCCCCCAGCCCACTGGATCCAGGCAGCGGGCCAACCCACGCGACTCCCATGGAAGCGCTCCCCGGATGGCGCGGACAGAGCGCACGGCGGGCGCACAGCCACACACAACCGGAGCACGTGCCCCTCGATGCACGTCCGCACGGACCAGAATCTCGCCATCCGGGACACCACCTCTTAACGGTCGGGATGCGGGGAACTACGCTGGGTTTACGAATGCCCCGCGCCTATGCCGGGGCGGGCGTCGCGTCGTCGAGGGGTGCGCATGTCCAGGGAGCCACGCGGGCCGAACGAGAAGCTCGGCACCGTCCTCGCCCTCGCCGGGATCAGCAACGCCGGTCTCGCGCGCAGGGTCAACGACCTCGGTGCGCAGCGCGGATTGACGCTTCGCTATGACAAGACGTCCGTCGCGCGCTGGGTCTCCAAGGGCATGGTGCCCCAGGGAGCGGCGCCCCATCTGATCGCCGCGGCCATCGCCGGCAAGCTCGGACGGCCGGTCCCGCTGCACGAGATCGGCCTCGCGGACGCGGATCCGGCGCCCGAGGTGGGGCTCTCCTTTCCGCGCGATGTCGGCCAGGCCGTGCGGTCCGCGACGGAGCTGTACAGGCTGGATCTCGCCGGTCGGCGAGGGGGCGGCGGCATCTGGCAGAGCCTGGCCGGATCCTTCTCCGTCAGCGCCTACGCCACGCCCGCGTCCCGGTGGCTGATAACCCCCGCCGACAGTTCGGTCGCGCGTGAGGCCCACACGGCGGCCGGGGAGGCCGAGGGCTCGGGCGGCCCGGACGGGGCCATACCGCAGCGCGTGGGCCACAGTGACGTCAGCAAGCTGCGGGAGGCCGCGGAGGACGCGCGCCGCTGGGACTCCAAGTACGGCGGGGGCGACTGGCGTTCGTCGATGGTCCCCGAGTGCCTGCGGGTCGACGCGGCGCCCCTGCTGCTCGGTTCGTACAGCGACGAGGTGGGCCGTTCGCTGTTCGGCGCCACCGCGGAGCTGACCCGGCTGGCGGGGTGGATGGCCTTCGACACCGGCCAGCAGGAGGCCGCGCAGCGCTACTACATCCAGGCCCTGCGGCTCGCCCGCGCGGCCGCGGACGTGCCCCTGGGCGGCTACGTGCTGGCCTCGATGAGCCTGCAGGCCACCTACCGCGGCTTCGCCGACGAGGGCGTCGACCTGGCGCAGGCCGCCCTCGAGCGCAACCGCGGCCTGGCCACCGCCCGCACCATGAGCTTCTTCCGCCTGGTCGAGGCGCGGGCCCAGGCGAAGTCCGGGGACGCACCGGCGTGCGGTGCCGCGCTGAAGGCCGCCGAGGGCTGGCTGGAGCGGGCGCGCACGGGCGACCCGGACCCGTCGTGGCTGGACTTCTACAGCCACGAGCGGTTCGCGGCGGATGCCGCCGAGTGCTACCGCGACCTGCGCATGCCGCGGCAGGTGCAGCGCTTCACCGAGCAGGCGCTGGCCCGGCCGACGGAGGAGTTCGTCCGCTCGCACGGGCTGCGGCTCGTGGTGTCCGCCGTCGCCGAGCTGGAGTCCGGCAACCTGGACGCGGCCTGCGCGGCCGGCACGCGGGCCGTGGAGGTGGCGGGCCGGATCTCCTCGGCGCGCACGACGGAGTACGTCCGCGATCTGCTGCACCGGCTGGAGCCGTACGGGGACGAGCCGCGGGTGATGGAGCTGCGGGAGCGGGCGCGGCCGCTGCTGGTGTCGCTGGCGTGAGCAGGAGCGAGCCGTAAGCGCGCGATTCGTAAGCCTGCGGTCCGTAAGCGTGTGATCCATATGCGTGCGGTCCGTAAGCCTGCGATCCGTATGTGTGCGGTCCGTATGCGTGCGGTCCGTAAGCGTGCGGTCCGTAAGCGTGTGATCACTTCTCCGGGCTTCCCTGCCTGACCTGGGTTTCGACCGGTTGTCAGTGGCGCAGGTCATGATGGGGGGCGTGGGTGAGGCGCCGAGGGGAACCGGCTGCCCGGTCGCGGGTGTGCGGGCAGGCGCGGGGAGGTGACGTGGTGAGGGCGTACGACTGCGACGTACTGGTGGTCGGCGGCGGCATCGTGGGCTTGTCGACGGCCTATGCGATCACGCGCGCCCGGCCGGGTACGCACGTCGTGGTGCTGGAGAAGGAGCCGGGTCCCGCGCTCCACCAGACCGGGCGCAACAGCGGAGTGATCCACAGCGGGATCTATTACAGCCCGGGCTCGCTGAAGGCCCGGTTCGCGGTGCGGGGCGCGGCGGAGATGGTGGAGTTCTGCGCCGAGCACGGCCTGCCGCACGAGATCACCGGCAAGCTGATCGTGGCCGCGGACCACGAGGAGCTGCCCCGCCTGCACGCCCTGGTCCAGCGCGGCCGGGAGAACGGCGTGCCGGTGCGCGAGCTCGGCCCCGCCCAGATAGCCGAGTACGAGCCGCACGTGCGCGGCGTGGGGGCCATCCACGTCGGTTCGACGGGCGTGTGCGACTACGGCGCGGTGGCGCGCCGCCTGGCCCGTCTGGCGGAGGACGCGGGGGCCTCCGTGCGGTACGGGGCCCAGGTGCAGGTGATCGGGCGGCGTGGGGCGGCGGTCGCGGTGCGCACGGGGCTGGGCGAGGTGCTGCGCGCCCGCACGCTGGTCAATTGCGCGGGGCTGCACAGCGACCGCGTGGCGCGGCTGGCGGGCGATGATCCCGGGGTGCGGATCGTCCCGTTCCGCGGGGAGTACTTCGAGCTGCCCACGGGGCGTACGGATCTGGTGCGCGGCCTGGTCTATCCGGTGCCGGACCCGGCCTTCCCGTTCCTGGGCGTCCATCTCACGCGCGGCATCGACGGCACGGTCCACCTGGGGCCGAACGCGGTCCCGGCCCTCGCCCGCGAGGGGTACGGCCGCACGACGCTGCGTCCCGGCGAGCTCGCCGGGACGGTGTCCTGGCCCGGCTCCTGGCAGCTCGCCCGCCGCCACTGGCGGTACGGGGCGGGAGAGGTCCGTCGCTCGCTGTCCAAGCGCGCCTTCACGGAGGCGGCCCGCCGGCTGCTGCCGGAGGTGACGCCGGAGGACCTGATACCGGCCCCGTCGGGCGTACGGGCGCAGGCGGTGCTGCGGGACGGCACGCTCGTGGACGACTTCCTGTTCGCGGAGTCGCCGCGGATGGTGCACGTGCTGAACGCGCCGTCCCCGGCGGCGACGGCGGCGCTGCCGATCGGGCGGGAGGTGGCCAGGAGGGCGCTGCGGGCCATGGAAGCGGCCTGACCTGCGCCTGGCCTGCACCTGAATTCGCCTGACCTGCGCCTGGCTGCGCCTGACCTGCAGGAATCGTGACCCCCTGGCCAGTTTCGACACGCCCGTAGAATTGAAGAACTGTGTCCGAGAACCACGCTTCCCCCTCAGCCCCCGTGACCGCCGACGAGCAGGCCGGCGCTCCGGCCGCCGAAGCAGCCGTCGCTTCGACGTCCGTCGCTCCGGCGTCCGCTGCGCAGCCCGCGCGCGGCCGTCGCGAGCCGATGTTCCCCGACGGTCCGGCCCCGGACCCGGCGGGTTCGCACCACGAGCGGCGCATCCGCTCGTTCCAGCCGCGCCGCAGCCGGGTCACGACCGGCCAGGGCGAGGCCCTGCGCCGCCTGTGGCCCAAGTGGGGCCTCGACATCGACGGCCTGAGCAAGCTGGATCTCGGCGAGCTCTTCGGCGACCCCGAGCTGCCCGTCGTGCTGGAGATCGGCTTCGGCATGGGCGAGGCCACGGCCAAGATGGCGGCGGCCGACCCGGGCACCGGCATCCTCGCCTGCGACGTGCACACCCCCGGGCAGGGCAATCTGCTCGGCCTCGCCGAGCGGAACGGCCTGACCAACGTCCGGGTCGCCAACGGCGACGCGATCATCCTGCTGCGCGAGATGCTCGTTCCGGACTCGCTCGCCGGCCTGCGCGTGTACTTCCCTGACCCGTGGCCCAAGAAGCGGCACCACAAGCGCCGGCTGATCCAGCCGGAGTTCCTGGCGCTGGCGGCCACGCGCCTGGCCCCGGGCGCCCTCCTGCACTGCGCGACGGACTGGGAGCCGTACGCGGAGCAGATGCTGGAGGTGCTCTCCGCGGCGCCGGACTTCGAGAACACCCAGGCCGACGGCGGCTTCGCGCCGCGGCCGGAGTTCCGTCCGCTGACGCGCTTCGAGGGCCAGGGCCTGGACAAGGGGCACGTGGTCCACGACCTGCTGTTCCGCCGCAAGGCGCACTGAAGCGCTGGCGCGCTGACGCGCTGGAGAACTGAAGCCCTGAAGCAGGCCGGCAGGTAAGGGTGGGGGAACCGGCCCCCGGAATACCGAAGCCGCCCCGACGTCCCTTGGTTAGGGTCATCGGGTGCATGAGTCCCCACCCCACCAGCAGCCGACGGCCGGGCCGGTGCCCGCCTACGCGCAGCAGCCGAACTTCTCCGCGATGCCCGCCCCCGCGGGCTGGCGCTACAAGCCGCGCCGCGCCCTGTGGGACAACAAGGCGGTGCGCGCCGGCGCACTGATCCTGCTCCTGGCCCTGTGCGGCCTGGTCATCCTCGCCCTGGTGCGGGAGCAGACGGGCACCGAGGGGTTCGTGGTGGGGCTCGGCCTTGCCGTACTGCCGGTGCCCCTGCTGGTGGCGGCGTTCCGCTGGATGGACCGGGTCGAGCCCAAGCCCTGGCGGAACCTGGTCTTCGCCTTCGCGTGGGGCGCCTGCGCGGCCACCCTGATGGCCATCATCGCGAACGGTTACGCCACGGAGTGGCTGGTCAGCTCCGTCGACCTCGCGAAGCGCTCGGAGGCCGACAAGTGGGGGGCGACGTTCGTCGCGCCCGTGGTGGAGGAGACCGGCAAGGCGGCCGCGGTGCTCCTGCTCTTCCTCTTCCGCCGCCGGGACTTCAACAACACCGTCGACGGCGTCGTCATCGCGGGCATCACCGCCACGGGCTTCGCGTTCACCGAGAACATCCTCTACCTGGGCAACGCCTTCGCCACCGACCAGAGCTTCGGCGACGACGGGGTGCCGGCGGCCACGGCGGCGACGTTCTTCATGCGGGTCCTGATGTCGCCGTTCGCGCACCCGCTGTTCACGACGATGACGGGCCTGGGCTTCGGCATCGCGGCGACCCTCGCCCCGCGCCGCAAGATCATCCGCATCCTCATCCCGTTCGCGGGCCTGCTCACGGCAATGGTCCTGCACGCGGTCTGGAACGGCTCGGCCAGCCTGTCGCCCCTGGCCTTCCTCGCGGTCTACGCCCTGTTCATGGTCCCCGTCTTCGGCGTCCTGACCTGGCTCGCGATCTGGTCCCGCCAGAACGAGCTGCGCACCATCCGCACCTTCCTCCCCGCCTACCAGGCCGCGGGCTGGCTCACCCCGCCCGAGCCCATGGCCCTCTCCTCGATGCGCGCCCGCGGCATAGCCCGCGACGTGGCCCGCCGCACCGGCGGCCCGGCAGCGGCCCGCACCGTCGCCGAGTACATCTCCTTCGCCACGTCCCTGGCCTTCCTCCGCCAACGAGCCCACAGGGGCACGGCGGGCCCGGACTTCACCGCCAGAGAACAGGAACTCCTCCACCACCTCTGGCACCGCAAACACATCGCCCAACCAGCCCTGACCCAGGCCTCGGCCACGATCCCGCGGCCGTTCGTAACGATGCAGGCCCCGCCGCCTGGCTGGGGGGCTCCGCAGCCGTGGACCAACCAGTGGGCACCGGGTCGAGACCAACGTCCTTGAAAAGGAGCAGTGCATGCCTGACGCAACGGAAGGCTCTTCTAGCCGTCTGATGACGGCGCTCCGCACGCTGCACGTTGACCGCTCATCGGGCCAGCCAGCACGGCATCAGCCCGTAGTACTCCTCTGGGCAATCCGGCGCGCTGCGGCTGAGGAGAGCCGCTTGGTTCCCTGGCAAAACTCGTGGCGCGAGCTCCACGCCATGCTCAAGGAATATGGGCGTACAGGGTCAACTGCAGCGCCCGAGTATCCGTTCGTCGCACTGCACCGCTCCCCCCTTTGGGAGCTCGTGGGTGTAGATGGCGCAGTCCCGCAAGCACCGGGATCATCACTGCGTCCGTGGCTCAACGCGCAAAACCCTCTTGGTGGACTGGCCGAGGAGTTCTACACGCTCCTCAAGGGGAACCACGACCTTTGTCGCCAGGCTGTCACGACTCTCCACGAGAGCTACTTCGACGACTACCGGCTCGAACTTCTCCTACTCGAAGCCGGTGTTCCTCTGACCGACTTCGATGGGTACGGACACCCACCTCACGTCCGTATCGGTGACTCGTTCTCGCAGCGTCAGACTCTTTCCAGAGCCCGCGTGCATCGCCCGCGACAGGCAGGGATATGCGGCACTGGCGAACTGGGCGCGGAGTCCATCGTTGTATCAGGAGGGTACGAAGACGACGAAGACTACGGCGACGAGATCATCTACACGGGGCAAGGGGGGAGGGACGAGAACACTAAGAAGCAATACGAGGACCAGGAACTCACCCTGGGCAACGCAGCCCTCGCCACCAGCGCATCAGCCGGGGCGCCGGTAAGGGTCATCCGCGGAGCTGGAGGCGACCCGAAATTCTCACCGGAGACCGGGCTCCGATACGACGGGCTTTACCGCGTAGAGGAATACTGGTCACAGCGCGGAGAGTCCAACTTCCTCGTCTGGCGCTACCGCCTGCGCGCTATTGACGCGCGCGAAACCGGGGCCGGGACTAGCGAAGGACGTGACATCGCCGCTGCTATCAACGTCATGTCCGCCGCCCCTGCGGGGAACGCGACTCCTGGACGACGCGAGACCAGAACTCAGCGGGTCATCCGCAGCACGGCGGTCGCCGATTACGTCAAGAGGATCCACGACCACTCGTGTCAGGTATGCGAGATGCGCATAGAGACCCCGACAGGCGCCTACTCCGAAGCCGCACACATACGACCTCTCGGCAGCCCACACAACGGTCCGGACGAGATCGAAAACATCCTTTGCCTATGCCCGAACCACCACGTGGCCTTCGATTTTGGAATGCTCACCATCAACGATGATCTGATCGTAACTTCGCATGGGACGGACGCCAACACATATCAACTCCGCGGACATCCGAATCACCCCGTAAAGAAAGAGCACCTCGCATACCATCGCCAAATCCATGAGCGATAGTCGCAACTACAGCCTGGCGTGCCACCCACCCCGGGCCAGGTAGGTCGTGCCGTCAGGCTTGATGAAGACGCGGGCACCACGAACCGGGAGTTCGCCATTCGTGAGCCAGTAGGTGCGAATCTCGTCGAGGGTGTCCCACAACCGGCGGGGGCCGCCCTGATGGACCGTGGGTAGGCCGTCGGCTTGGGCCACCGCGCGAACCCAGGAGCCGTCGGGGTGGGTCATGAGCGCAACACGTCGGTCTTGGTGCTCCTCGTAACAGTGCTCGATGCCGGGGGCCGTGACGTCGAGCATGGAGGAGAGGTCCCAGGCTTCCGCGACGTTCACGACCGGATATCGACCGGTGGTGATCTGCTCTCCTTCGTGAGCGCGAGCGATGGAGAGCAGATCACCTGTGGCTGCCTCCTGGTAGTCGGGGTCAGTCCTCGTTCTCATAAAGCCCGCCCGGTCCCACTCGACGCGGCCCGTCGCCCCTCCGTCCTCACCTTTCTCCGCTGTGACGAGAAGAGACGTACCGGCGATCGTGGTGACAAGTAGGCCGCCGGGCTTCAGAGCCGTAAGCCAGCTCGCCGGGATCGGGCGGACTGCGACAGTCGCCACGATGCGGTCGAAGACTCCAGGAAGGTCTCCGGTTGCATCGATGGTTTCGACTGAGGGGCGTCTGCCGATTCGTTCGAGGCGCTCACGTGCAGCTTCCACGAGGTACGGATCGACGTCCACGCTCGTCACCTGTTCCTCGCCGAGCCGCCATGCAGCAAGTGCGGCACCGTAGCCCGACCCCGTACCGACATCGAGCAGGGTGTCGCAGCTTCCGAGCCTCGCGTGCTGGAACATGCGGACGACAAGGCTCGGCAGGGTCGAGGAGGAGGTCGGCAGGCCAGTCGGCCGGTCGCCAAACTTGGCATGGTCGGCGTGGCAGGGGCCGACGCTGGTGACGAGCGAGGTGTCAGCGTACGCAGTCCCCAGCCATCGCGGCTCGTCACCTGGTCCGTCGCACAGTGCCCAGCCGCTGGGACCGGATTCCCACCATCGCGGCACGAACACGTGCCGCGGCGTCTCGGCTACGGCGGAGCGCCAGCGGGAAGACGCATACGTTGCTCGCTTCGCGAGGGCGGCAGCGTAAGAGGTCCAGTCCACGGTCAGCTCCTATTCAGGAAACTTCGGGAGGCAGGCCGGCGTGTTGGCGGGGTCGCAGTCACTGCTGTCCTGCGGAGTGCAGGGGTCTTGCGCCATGGGGATTCTCTCGACGATCTCTGCCCACGTGCTGCTCCGCAGGATCGCGGACAGGCCTTGATCTTTAACGTTTCCAGCCGGCAGAAACCGGGAGAGGATGCAGCCGTACACCTCACCATCGGGCGAAATGGCTACGCGCTGACGGAAGCAACGGCCGCACAGTTCGTCAACGCTCGGGGGGACACCAGGGCTTCCTGCTGCCCGCCCCACCCTCCGGGTGCGGTCGATCTGGATCTGCTCGACACCCAACGCACGTAGTTCAGCCTCGGCCTGTCGGACGCGCTGACCGTCGAGCACCTCGACGATCCCGACTCGGAGAGGGATCCCACGGCGCAAGGCAACGCCAATGTTCGCGAGAGTGCGCGCATGACTGCCCCGGCCTTGAGTGATCTTCTCGTGCTGAGCAGCGTCGTCGCTGTAATAGCTGGTCGCAAGGCGGACCCCGTCCCGGCTGAAGATCTCCCACAGCGCTGGGCGCACGTGAACAAGGTTCGAGTACACCTCGACGCCGAGGCCGAGAGCGAGCGCCACGTCCACAAGCTGCGGAAGGTCGGGGTTCAGGGTGGGCTCGCCCCCGATCAACTGCACCATGGGAACACCGATTTCAGCTATCTCAGTCATGACTCGCCGCCAGTCACTGACCTTCATAGATCCGACCGGCACCTGCGGGCTGGAACCGGTGCAGCAGTGCGTACACCGGAGCTGGCAGGTTCCAGTGATCTCCAGCTCAACGGATCGAATGTCGCACGGGGCCACAGTGCTGTCGCTGATCGATGCCATGCCAAACCTCGCCTCTTGTCGGCGTGTTGGATGCGGAAGCGTCGCTCTCATCTCCTACGTCGCGACGCACAGCGAAGGTAGCGCTCAGGCTTAGCAGGCACAAGGATGAGCCGGCGCATCCATGAGACGGCATATGCCAAAAGCCTCCCTACCTGCGAGCGCGAGCAGCAGCACTAGGAGAGGTTCACCGGATCAGGTGATACGCACACCAGACTTGACGCTCGCGATCAATGGGCCAAGCCCGGCGGGACTGATCCTTATGACCACACCAGGGTCGTCACCCTCTCTCATGGCGATGCTCCCCCCATGCCATGCAAGCTCAACGCAGCTGCCTTCCGATTCGGAGAACGAGGACTTCTGCCAGGCTATAAGTTCACCCATTGCGGAGCTCACAATTCTTTTGCAATTTGGCTAATGACATCTCGCGACTCGCTTACCTCAAGCGTCACTCGCTGGAGCGCGCCGTACATGGCCCGATAATTTATAAGCTGAGCTTCCGCATCCAGGAAAACAGCGCCGTACGCAGAGTCCAGCTGAACCGTGTCGAGCTGTGGGACGACCCCTCCGGCGTAGAGCATCGTCTGCGCGGAGCCTACGAACTCTTCACTGGCGAACGGGATCACACGCACTACCACCGTGGGCCATTCCGAGACCTCAAGCAGGTAGCGCAACTGATCGCGGGCCACCTTCCGCCCGCCGTAGAGGACGTGGAGGGCAGCCTCGTGGATGACGACCTCGAAGTGCGGCGGTGCTGGACGCTCGAAGATGGCCCGCCGCCTGAGCCGATGCTCGACCCTGGCCTCCAGCTCGTCGGCGGGCAGCGCCGGAATGCGACCACCAAAGATGGTCCGCGCATAATCCTCGGTCTGGAAGATCCCCGGTACCGTCAGCGTCTGGAAGGCCCTGAGGTATCGCGCATAGTGTTCAAGCTCCGCGATATTCAAGAACCCAATCGGCAAGACATCCCTGTAGGCTTCCCACCAACCTTTCCCGCGCTCCTCCGCCATGCCGCACAGAGCATCGACCAATTTAGTGTCGGCCGCAGAGTAGAACGTTGCGAGACGCCGAACGCGCTCAGCACTGACACCCCAACGTCCGGATTCGATGTGACTGATCTGCGCTTGGTTTCCGCCGAGCAGCTCTCCAGCGGCGCGAGCGGGTAAACCAGAGGCCTCACGCAGCTTGCGCAGTTCCGCTCCAAGCCGTGCCTGCCTCGCCGTTGGGCTGCTCCGGGGTGGCATCAACTTCCCTCTCGTGACTGGCACATCAATTCTCCCGCGCCCAGTCTCACGGGTCCACAGTCCAGCGCGCAGGCTTTGGCCCACGCTTGATAGGGCACATCCATGTGCCCTACGTTCCTGCCATCACCGCGCCGCACCGCCGGGAAGACCCGAAGTGCAGCTGCCTTCATGCCAGTTGATGGACAACGGCGGGCAGCCAAGCCACGGACGGCATTGGAAGTGTGCGGAGGCCCGCCACCCCCGTTAGGAGATCACCACATGCGTACCGTCATGCTCAGCAGCGTCCACGCTGATGCCGAGGACGGCAGCGGCAGGTTCACGGAGGCTTACTACCTCTGCGCACCGGCCTCCCCCACCACAGCCCGCGTCGCGCGGGAGTTCGTCAGCGCCGTGCTTCAGGCGACCACGCACACCTCACTGGTCGAGAACGCGCTCGTCTGTGTGTCCGACCTGGTCACCAATGTTGTCCAGCACACCCGGGTCCACTCCCTCTCCGTGGAGGTCACCGTGTCCAAGGAGCGTGTGGTGATCTCTGTGCTCGACGGTGATGCCGCGCGCCGGCCCCGACGGCGCACAACCCGGGCCGGTCAAGAGGATGGGCGGGGGCTCAGGCTCGTCAGAAGCCTCTCCGTGGATTCCGGAGTCACCCTCGTGTGGGACGAGCTAAATGTGATCGGGAAGTGCGTGTGGTTCGAGCCGCGCGCGGACACGGGCCCGTAACCGCCTCAACTACCGCCCACGCCCCTTGGGCCACACTGCATTCGAGGCCGTGCGGCTGCGGGCGACGCCTCACGAGGGCTATCTGGTCTAGGGCCGCATGCGAAGCAGGGCCGTAGCGGGGTCCGCGCGGCCCCGGCGTAGCCTCGAAAACGTTGGGTTTCTTGATGCGGAGGTGCGGGATGGCGCGGGTTCCTACGGCTGTGGTTGCTGCCGGCGGGCTTGTCGGTGGGTACGGGGTTGCTCGGTGGACCAAGAAGCGGCCGCTCGGTGGGGCCGCGCTTGCCGTGGCCGGTGGGGTGGCTGCCCGGCAGTGGGCCGGGAAGGTCGGGGCGCCCCAGGCCGCGGCGCTGACCGGGCTGTACGTTGCCGCGTTCGCCGGGTCGCACCCGCTGGCCAAGAAGGTCGGGGCCTGGCCGGCCGTGTTCGGGGTGGCCGGGGCCGTGGCGCTCGCCTCTTGGGTGGCTGAGAGTCGGGCTTGATCAGTAGATATTGACGGCGCAGGGCTTCGGGCGGTGTTTTTCCGCTCGAAGCCCTGTCCTTTGCCTGCTTACTCCGACGCCTCCGTCAGGAGGGTCAGGTCCGCCTCCGTCAGCTTGACGTCCGCCATCGCCAGCAACGGCGCCAACTGCTGTACCGTGCGCGCGCTGGCCAGCGGCGTCGCCACGGTGGGCCGGGACGCGAGCCAGGCCAGGGCGACCGTGGCGAGTTCGGCGTCGTGGGCCGCCGCCACCTCGTCCAGGGCCGCCAGGACGCGGCGGCCGCGGTCCGTTCGCAGGTACTCCGCGGCGCCCTCCGCCCGGGCGCTCTCCACCGTCGTGCCCGGGCGGTACTTGCCCGTGAGGAAACCCTTGGCCAGAGCAAAGTACGGAATCGCCACCAGGCCGTGCTTCTCGGCCACGGCCGCAAGATCACCCTCGTAGGTGTCGCGCGAGACCAGGTTGTAGTGGGGCTGGATCGCCACGTACTTCGCCAGGCCCGAGGCCTCCGAGAACTCCAGCGACTCCTGCAGGCGCTCCGGGGTGATGTTCGAGGCCGCGATCTCGCGGACCTTGCCCTCCTTCACCAGCGCGTCCAGAGCGGTGATGAACTCCTCCACCGGCACCGACGGGTCGTCGTAGTGCGTGTAGTAGAGGTCGATGTAGTCGGTGCGCAGGCGGCGGAGGGACTCCTCCACACCCGCCTTGATCACCGCCGCGCGCAGGCCCCGCGGCTCCGGGACGCCCGCGCCGACCTTCGTGGCGAGGACGATGTCGGCACGGTTGCCGCGCGAGGCGAACCAATTGCCGATGACGGTCTCCGACTCGCCGCCCTCGTTGCCCGGGACCCAGGCCGAGTAGACGTCCGCGGTGTCGACGAAATTGCCGCCCGCCGCCGCGTACGCGTCGAGGACGGCAAAGGATTCCGCTTCGTCCGCTGTCCACCCGAAGACATTGCCGCCGAGCGCCAACGGGTGGACGGAGAGATTGCCGATCTTCTTGTGAATGTCAGCCATGTACTCCTGCAGCGCCCTTGTGGGGACGGGTATTCCGCTACGTCCCGTGGCGTTCCGCTACGTCCCGCCGCGTTCCGCTAGGGATGCAGGCCCCTGCCCCTCAGCCACCCCAGCGGGTCGATCGGCGCGCCCCCGCCCGGCCGCACCTCCAGGTGCAGGTGCGGCCCCGTAACGTTGCCCGTCGCACCGACACGGCCTATCACCTGGCCCGGCGCGACCTTCCCCGACGTGACGACCATCGACGACAGGTGGCAGAACCACAGCTCCGTACCGTCGTCGAGCCTCAGCACGATGCGGTAGCCGTACGCCCCCGCCCAGCCGGCCTGAACGACCTTGCCGCCGCCGACCGCCCGCACCGGTGTGCCGGTCGGGGCCGCGAAGTCCTCCCCCGTGTGGTTCGCGGACCACATGTTCCCCGCCTGACCGAAGCCGGCCGTCAGGGTGTACGAGGCCAGGGGGAGCTTGAACCCGCCGGAGGCGGAGTGGCGGGCCGCCGGAGCGGGAGCCTGAGCGCGAGACTGGGCGGGAGCCTGAGCGGATCGCTGCTTCTTCGGCGCCTGCTGCTGCTTCGATGTCTGTTGCTTCGGTGCCTGCTGCTTCGGCGCCTGCCTCGCCGTCTGCTGCCTCGGCGCCTGCTGCTTCGCCGTCTGCTGCTGCTCCGGTGCCGCCGCCCGCGCCTCCGGCGCCTCGGGTGCGTCGGCCCGCTCCTTGTCCGCCTCCGCGGACCGCGCCGCCGCCTCCGCCGCCTTCCGCTCCGCTTCCTTCTTCTGCGTCTCCGCGGCCCGCTTCACCTGGGCCGCCTGCGCCTCGGCCTCGCCCACGCCCTGCTGGTGGTCGGCCTGCTCCAGGATTCTCGCCCGGAGCACCTCACCCGCCGCCGCCGCGCTCTCGGCCATCTCCACGGCGGCCGACGCGCCTTCCTCACCGGCGAATTCGGCGGCAGCGGAATCGACCGAGCCCGCCGCGCTCCCCGCGAAGAACGAGCCAACGCCCGGCAGCTGAGCCAGGTCGGGCATGGATATGGACGTCGCCGGGCGCTCCTGGGCGTGCGCCATGCCGCCCGCGCCGACCGCCGCGATCACGCCCACTCCGAGGACCGCACCGCTGCGGGCCATCGTGCCCCCGCGCGGCTTTACGACGCGGTGGCGGCCGCGGCCCGTACCGAAGGCGTTGTAGACGGAGGGACGGTGGGAAGCGGAGCTGTACGGCGAGTCGGGGTCGTACGCGCTGTCCGACGCGTACCGAAGCTCCGGCCGCCGGGGCTCGGGCTCCGGCTCGTACGGAGGCGCATACGCCGGGACCAGCGGCGGATCGTACGCAGCGGACTCGTACGCGGCAGACTCGTATGCGGCGGACTCGTACGTGGCGGACTCATCCCCCGCCGACTCGTACCCCGCCGACCCATACGCCGCAGGCTCATACGCCACAGGCTCGTACTCGACAGCCTCATACCCGACAGGCTCGTACGCGGCAGGCTCGTACGCGGCAGGCTCGTTGGATGCCACGAAGGCACTCCTTTCCTTCCTTCTCGCCTACCGGGTTAGCTGACGGGTTCGGAGCAGGAAGGTCTCCTACGGGCCGCGCGCGGCCCGATTCACCCCAGGGTGGTGGTTCCCCGGTTCCCAGAACTTGCCGGTGTATCAGGTGGTGCTGTGCCCGCGGGATTCGGCGAAGGCGCACGGCGCAGCGCCTCTTGCGGCGTTGCGACAACCGCGCTCCGTTATCGAACGTTAATAGACATGCCGGGTGGATTCCAAGCCGAACGCCCGAATCCACCGATGCCCTCGGGCACGTCTTCACAGGATGTGCGCCCACGGAACCTGTCGATACTTTCTACGAAATGCTGTTCGATCCGCTCGCCGCGCCGGATCGCCAACAGGGCCATGTCGTCGGCGGCCTGACCGTCCGAATGGCGCGCGACGTCCGCGACCAGGGCGTCCAGCAGCGCCTCCGGGTTCTTGAACCGACAGCCCGTCAGCCCGGCCCGGGGGTCGTAGAACGTACCGCCGGCGTCCCTCGCCTCGGTCACCCCGTCCGTCATCAGCAGCAGCATCGATCCCGCGGGGAACTCCCGCTCCTCCGCCCGGTCCGGCCACACCCCCAGCTCGCCCAGGCCGAGGGGCAGCGCGGGGACGGCGGGGTCCGCCGCGCCGATGCGGCCGTCCGCGTGCAGCAGGAGCGGTGCGGGGTGGCCGCGGTTCAGCAGCCGGAAGACGGGCTCCCCCGGCGGCAGCTCCGCCAGTACGGCCGTGGTGAAGCCCTCGGTCCGGTCCACGGAGTCGGGGCGCAGGTTCGCCCGCCGCGCGCCCTCCCGCTGGAGCGCGTGCTCCAGCCGACCCGCGACGCCCTCCAGCGTGGGCTCCTGCTCGGCCGCCTCCCGGAAGGCGCCGATCACCACGGCGACCGCCTCGACCGCGCCCAGGCCCTTGCCGCGGACGTCGCCGACGATGACACGTACGCCGTGCGGGGTGTCCTGGACCGCGTACAGATCGCCGCCGATCCGGGCGTCGGCCTGGGCGGCGACGTAGCGCGCGGCCACGCGGAGGCCGCCGATCCGGGACGGGGGCGCGGGCAGGACGGCGCGCTGGGCCGCCTCCGCGATGCCGCGGGCGGAGGCGAGCTGCTGATCGCTGCGCCGGGCGATGCGGTTGATGCCGAGCGCGACCAGGGAGACGGCGCCGATGGTCGCGATCTCGGCCAGCGCCTCGCCGGTGTCGGACGGCCGGTGGTAGACCACGAGGCCGACCGCGACCGCCACGGCGGCCAGGGCGGCCGTGACCGTGGCGCGGAGGGTGTGCAGCGGCGCCGCGACGAGGGGCGCGGCGGAGAGGAAGGGGGCGCATGTGTAGTGCGCGGGCGCCCCGAGGCCGAAGAGGACGGCGCCGACGATCAGAACGGCCGGGAGCCTGCGCACGGCCCGGCGAACGGCCCGGGGGACGCCCCGGCGCGCCGCACGGCGGAAGGCAGGGCGGGCAGAACGGCTCTCTCGCTTGCCCACCGCGCTCTCTCCTGACCGGCAGTCCCGCACGTCAACGACCTCCCACCCTTCCGGGCGGGAGGTCGTTGGGCGAACGCTGCTGGGCCAACCGGGGAGGGAGGCCCTTGGGAGAACGGCCCGGCGAGCACGCCGACGGGCAGGCCGCGGCGAGCACCCCCGGGAGAGCGGGTTACGAGGAGCGGCGCTCCCGTGCGCCCCCGGCGCCGCGGCCGGCACCGTTCCTGCCGGCACCCCGGCCGGACGCCGCACCGGAAGCGCCACCGGACGCCCGGCCGGCACCCCGGCCGCCCGCGCCCCGGCCCGAACCACCGGCACCGTAGGACCCCGAAGACGAAGACGAAGCCGAGGAAGACGAGGAAGACGACGAGGACGGCGCCCCGGAAGACATCTCCGTACGCACCCGGCCGCGACCGCCACGACCGCCGCGCGAACCACGGGTGCCCCGGGAGCCGCGCGACCCGGCAGCAGCCGCAGCCCCACCGGCGGACCCGGCGCTCGCGCCGCCCCCGCCCGACCGCTTCCGCGGCGTCGACTGGGCCGGCACCGGCGGCGCGATGACCACGGGCACGCCGCTGGGCTGCTGGGCACCGGTGATGCGGACGAGCTCCTCGTCCTCCGGGCCGACCGTCACGACGTTCGGGGAGATCTTGGCCGTGACCATCATGCGGCTCATCTCGCGCCGCTGCTCGGGCAGCACGAGCGTGACGACCGTGCCGGACTCGCCCGCGCGGGCCGTGCGGCCGCCGCGGTGCAGGTAGTCCTTGTGGTCCATGGGCGGGTCGACGTTCACGACGAGGTCGAGGCCGTCGATGTGGATGCCGCGCGCGGCCACGTTCGTGGCGATCAGCGCGGTGACCTCCTGCGTACGGAAGAGGTCCAGGGTGCGGTTGCGCTGCGGCTGGCTCTTGCCGCCGTGCAGGGCGGCGGCGCGCACGCCCTCGGACAGCAGCTTCTTCACCAGGCGGTCGGCGCCGCGCTTGGTGTCCACGAACATGATCACGCGGCCGTCGCGGGCGGCGATCCGGGTGACCGTGTCCTTCTTGTCCGTCTCGGAGACGTGCAGCAGGTGGTGGTCCATCGTGACGACCGCGCCCACCGACGCGTCGACGGAGTGCGTCACCGGGTCGGAGAGGAAGCGACGGACGAGCCGGTCGACGTTGCGGTCGAGGGTCGCGGAGAACAGCATCCGCTGCCCCTCGGGGTCGACCTGGTCCAGCAGCTTGGTGACCTGCGGCAGGAAGCCCATGTCGGCCATCTGGTCGGCCTCGTCCAGGACCGTGATCCGCACGTCGCCGAGCTTGCAGTCACCGCGCTGGATGAGGTCCGCGAGGCGCCCGGGGGTGGCGACGAGCACCTCGGCGCCGCGCGCGAGCGTCTGGGCCTGCCGGCCGATGGACATGCCGCCGACGACCGTGGCCGTCCGCAGGTTCACGGCGGTGGCGTACGGGGCGAGCGAGTCGGTGACCTGCTGCGCGAGCTCACGGGTGGGGACGAGCACGAGGGCGAGCGGGCGGCCGGGCTCGGCGCGGCGGCCGGCCGTACGGGCCAGCATGGCCAGGCCGAACGCGAGGGTCTTGCCGGAGCCGGTGCGGCCGCGGCCGAGGACGTCACGGCCGGTGAGCGAGTTGGGCAGCGTCGCGGCCTGGATCGGGAACGGCTCGGTGACGCCCTCGCGAGTCAGCGTGGAGAGCAGGCCGGCGGGCATGTCCAGGTCGGCGAAGGACGCCACCGGCGGCAGCGCCGGGGTGGTGCTGACCGGGGTCTCGAAGTCGCCCTGGGGGGCGGCGGGCCGGCGGCGCGACGACGGGGCGCCGGAACGGCCGCCCTGCTGGGAGCTGCGGTTCTGCTGGGCACCACGGTTCTGCTGGGGTCCGCGGGGGCGGGCGGGGCGGGCGGAGCGAGTCATACGGGTGGGACCTTCCCTCAATGGGGGTGGCACGCCCGAAAGGGAGACTTCGCATCGCGAGACCGCCCGGAACGAGAACGGTCGGACGGCGGAAAAGCCTGGGCGCGCTGGTGCGGGACGACAGCCGGCACACGGGCGCCGGCCGGCGCAGGGGCAGCAATGGGGCCCGCACCCCGAGGTGCGGGCCCCATTGCCTGGTGCTTCATGCAGAGCCCGGCGCCGTCGTCAGACGGACCGGGCGGGCATCATCGTCAGGCGGCGACGATGTTCTCGGCCTGCAGGCCCTTCTGGCCCTGCGTGACGTCGAAGGAAACCTTCTGGCCCTCGAACAGCTCACGGAAGCCGTTGGAGGCGATGTTCGAGTAGTGGGCGAAGACGTCGGGGCCGCCGCCGTCCTGCTCGATGAAGCCGAAGCCCTTTTCCGAGTTGAACCACTTCACGGTGCCAGTAGCCATGTCTATCTCCTTAGTGGATGCAATGGGCCCCACACCGGACAAAGACCGGCAAAAACAAAAATGCGCCCTCGGTTCACATAACCGTCAGGCGCACACGAGTTCATGGGTACCACAACTGAAACGTCAGCTAAGCGTAGCACACGTCGGCGGCCCCCGTTTCACCCACCCGCCGACGGTGCGCAGCCCCGCGGCCCTCTGCCGCTACAGCTCCACTACAGCCCCACCAGGCTCCCCTACAGCTCCACGCCCTGGGAACGGGCGTGGCGGTCCGCCGCCACCTCGGCCTCCGCCTCGTCCAGATAGACCTCGCAGACCAGGCGGCCGTCGGTGTTCATGTTGTGCTCCAGCTCCCACAGGCTGAGCTCGCCGCCGCCCTCCAGCAGGAAGGCGTGCTCGTAGAAGCGGCACCAGGTGGCGTCGCGCCCGGGGCCCCGGCGGCGCGGCTTGGTGATCAGCGCGATGTGGTGGCCGAGAGCCCCCTGGAGCAGCTCGCGCACCACCTCGCCGGGCCCGTCCTCGTTCTCCGCGCGCCGCAGCAGCCGCCGGGCGTGGTCGGGCGAGCCGTCGGAGACGTACTCCCGGCGGGGCTGCACCGGCCCCATGGCCAGCAGCAGCTCCTCCGCCAGCCAGGCCGGCAGCTCCTCGGTCTCGCTGCCGGGGCCGATGCCGCCGCCGATCCGGTCGTGCACGCGCCGCTCGGCCCGGTCGAGGACGTCCTCGTCCGCGTACAGCTCGTAGACGAAGACGTCCTCCGGCCCGGTGTTGTGCTCCAGTTCGAACAGAAGCAGGCTGCTGCCGTCCGCCAGGAGGAAGACATGGCGGTACGAATTACAGCGGAGGGGCCGCCGGTCGTCATTGCGCTGGCGGTACGAGCGGAGCTCCGCCTGATGCATCAGCGCCGTCCGCAGCCGTCCCAGCATCCGCTCGTCGATCTCGAAGCCGTTCTGCGCCCGCCCCAGCAGCGCCTCCACATGCTCGATGGGCGTGGTCTCGGCTCCCGCCGGACCGCCCGGTCCCTGGCCGTGCTCTGTGCGCCCCCTGTGCGCCCTGTACGCCGGGCTCTGGTTCCCCCACTCTCCTCGCTCGCTTCCGCTGCCGTTCTCACCCGCTCGCGAGTTCTCCATGCCTCCGACCTCCCGGACCTCGCCGCGCCCACCCCGCGCACTTACCGTAGCGGCGCGAACACGAGACGGGTGCGGAGTTTCGGTGAACTGGGTGCGCAGAGGTCCGGGCACGCGGGGGGCGTCCAGCGGTGGCTCGGCGGGTGGGGCGTGCGCGTGCCGTGCGCCCCCCTGGCCCGGCGGCCGTCCGGCGAATGTCCGGGGGAGCCGGAGCTACTCCTTCACGGACCCCTCCACGGATCCCGTCACGGACCCCTTCACAGACCGCGTCACGGATCCCGTCACGGACCCCTTCACA
>NZ_JANIID010000055.1:0-31343 GCF_024519335.1 Streptomyces telluris | reverse complement strand
GAGATAGCCGACCGTGGTGGATGCCCAGACATGGCCGAGCAAGACCTGCACGTCCCACAACGGCATCCCCGCCTCATAGTTGTGGGTCGCGCAGGCGCGCCGCAGGAGATGGGGAAAGAGCTCGCTGACCGGTCCCCGAAGATACTCGTGCGAGGCCATCTTCAGCGCGCGCCGGAACGTGTCGGGCACCACCGGCGGGGCGAGCAGTCCGTCCATGTCGGCCAGCGACTTCGCCAGCCGCTCGGAGGGGAACAGCGGCGCCCGCGGGTCGGAGGGGTCATCGGGAAACTCGCCCCGAACCTCCTCGACGTACCACCACAGGAGCGCGCGGCCCTCTTCGAAGAGGAAGGCTTCGCGGTCCCGCGGGCCGGAGCCGCCGGCGCCCTTGCCGTGGACCAGGAACCGGCCCCACTGCCCGTTCTCCCAGTGAACGTCTCCGAGCTGCACTTGGCAGAGCTCCGCCGCACGCACTCCGGAGATGTACGTCAGCTTTGACATCACGTAGTTGCGGACCGCCACCGGGTACTTCCGCGCCCGGGGCAGCGCCTCTCGCCACGCGGCGAAGAACTCCTTCGTCGCCCGGGCCGATGGCGGGATCCGCAGCCCGAAGTCCCCCCGGTGGACAGGCCGGTTGAACGCGTCGACGGGTGACTCGACCACCGCGCCGAACCGACGGTGGATCTCACCGGCGTACCGCTGTTCCAGGAAGGCGTAGTAGAGGTCGATCCGGTTGATCTTTGACCGGATCGTCGTATGCCGCGGCCGCTTGCCCGGGCCCGCGAAGTACCTGTCCAGCTGTCGTGAGCTCAGGTGCCACGGCATGACGTCGTAGAACGAGCAGATCTCCAGCACCGGCTGGACCAGCGACTCCAGTGTCCGCGGTGACAGGCCCGCGACGTCCCGGGCCCATACGTACTCGGCGAGGGAGTCCTGGAACAGCGCGCGCTCGGCTTCCACGGACGCGGTCGCCGCGGCCTGTCGCTGGAGCGTCAGGACGTCAGCGAGGCCCGGCTCCGGCCGCACTTGTTCGCCAGGCCGGTCCTTCACGGCTACGTCGCCGCCCGTGATGAGGGAGAAGCGGCGAGTCCCGGAATCCGTCACAAGGAAGCAAATTACGGAGAGAACTCCTGGAATCTGCGAGGAATCGTCAGGTCCCCACACGATCGAGTGAAGCGTTTGTCCGCGTCTCCGACCTGCATGAACAGCCGCAACTCCCGCATGGGGCGGCGGAACGAACCCGTCGGCGCTCCAGTTTCAGTGCGAACAGCTCGCCGTGGCCGACCACGTGCCGCAGCATGGGGAGAACATCCTGCACATCGGGGTCAGCGAGAACCGGCGATCCGGCGGCGATCCGGCCGAGGAGTGGAACCTGCGCCACGGCAGCGAGCTCGGCCTGCTCATCCGGGCACCTGCCGTGTGGCGGAGGAAGCCGAGGCATGTCAGCCAGTGCCTGGGCAGGCGGTGCGAGAGCGTACGCGCGGGGTCGGTGCGGGTCGCGCTGAAGGAAGCCCCTGCGCTCGAGCGACTGGAGCTGATGGGCGACGGAACTGGTGGACGCGAGGTTCACCGCCTCGCCGATCTCCCGCATGGAGGGCGGGTATCCGCGAGTGCGGACGGAGTCGGATATGCAGGCCAGCACGGCCCGCTGGCGGGCGGTGAGGCCCTCGCTGTCCTCCCAGTTGCCCGGCGGCCGGCCGGGCAGGGGCAGAGTGGCGTGCATGGAATCCCCCTGTCGATCTTGCGTGCACCGACCGTAACCCCGCCACCGGGGAAAAAGGGAACATTTTTCCGACCAGCGTGGATATGCGTCGCCCGCAGCGTTCAGTGGTGCTCCTCGCCCGGGGCAGCTCGGCCCAGGCGGAGCCGGGCTTACCGACGGCGGGCCGCCCGTCCGCGACCTACTTGGAGCGGGGGGTGAGAGGGCGGATCATGGCGGTCATGACCGGTGCGTCGGCGAAGGGCTTCGTCTGGCCAAGGGCCGAGTAGCCCCAGGCCTCGTAGAGGGCCTGAACTTTGGGGTGGGTGCTGTCGACGAGGAGGGTGGCACGCTCTTCGTGGCGGCCGGTGAGGAGTTCCTCGTGCAGGCGTGTGGACGTGCCGGTCTTGCGCCACTGGGGGCGGACCACGACCTCGGAGACGGCGAACGTGCGGCTGCCGGTCTCGTGGGTGAACTCGGGGTCGAGCCCGGCGATTTTGGACCACCAGGGGGAGCCGGTGGGGAGCGGGGCGCCGTAGGCGAAACCCACGGCCTGGCCGTCCTGGTCGTCGTCGTGGCTGATGATGCAGACCCATCCCGGCCCCTGCGACCAGTGGTCGACGAACTGAGCGAACCGTTCCCGGCTGTCGAACTCGCCGCGATCCGGCCCGGCGTAACAGTCGTCGTGCACGTTGAGCAGCAGGTCGCGGAGGTCGGCGGCGTGGGTGTGGTCGTAGTGGCGCAGGAGCACGGTCAACGGGGCGTCCCTTCAGGCGGTGGCGGTGAGGGGGCGGTCTGCCCATGCCCGGGCGGCGGTGGAGCGGGGCGCGCAGGTGGTGAGGATGGTTGTGAACTCGCGTAAGAGGTGGGAGGTGCGGCCAGCGGTGGCAGCCGGGAGGGTGACGACCTTCAAAGCGGTGTTCACGGCCTCTTCTGCGTCGCCCTGGGCCAGCTGCTCGGTAGCGACGTACGCGAGGTAGAGCGCGCGGTTGCGGTGCTGGTCCGGGCGCAGCGCGCTGACGCACCGGTGGAAGTGCGCTTCGGCCTGGGGGCGGCTGCCGGAGAGGCCGAGGGTGACGCCGGTCAGTCCGTCCAGCTCGCCCCTGGTGTAGAACGCGATCCACTCGGGGCGGCGGATGTCGCGGCGGGCGGCGCCGGTTGACCGGCTGGCCTGGGCTGCGGCAAGGGCCTGGGGGTAATCGCCGAGCTGGTTCGCGAGCATGCTCATGAAGGTCCAGATGCGGAACTGCGCGCCGCTGTCGCGGGCCAGTCCGGCGAGTGTCATCGCGCGTTCGAGATGCTGCTGAGCGTGTTCGGGGTCCCGGGCGTCGATGCAGGACCAGGCAGCCAGGCCGATACAGTCGGCGGCGGCGGAGTACAGGCGGCCGCGGATCGGATCCATGGCGCTCTTGTGCTGCAGGGCAAGGGCCTTGCGGGCGCCGGCCAGGGCCGCGGCCTCCATGGCTTGATGGCCTCCGCGCTGGTCGTCCAGCACGGTGAGGTCGGCGACGTCCTTGTGGAGACGGCGCACGTCGCTGATGCCGACGGCAGGCTGGGTGGCGAGCATGGGGACGGCGACCGCCGCGACGGTGCCGGTGGACGCGGTGACGAAGCTGCGGCGGAGCACGGCATCCTCCTCCGGGCGTGTGGACAGTTGAGCGAACCCCAGGCCGGCACGGGCCGGCCGCTGACCCGGGTGAGGTCCACGTGCTGGGTGGTCCGGGGGCACTGGATCTCGCCCGAGCGCCATTTGCGAATGGTCTCCTCGGTCAGTCTTCCCGCCCGGGCCGTCACTGCACCGATCTCGGCGTTGAGGACTCTGGCCAGGGCGGGAGAACTCAGCTCCTGCTCTTCCATCCACGCGATAAGTGCGGTGTTGCGCCGGCGTGCGGGTCGGGTGCTCACGAACCCCAAGGTAGGCCCACCGGGGCCGCGCAGCTGGTCACGGAACGGTCAAGTCGATAGGGGGCGTGCGAGCGAAACCCGCGGTCTGATAGGGGCGCACGAGCGGCTGCAGCGGTTGCCTGTCCGTAGACCTTCCCTCGCGCAGCGGGCCGCCGGTGAAGATGGCCCGGCGGCCCGCTGCCCCCTTTCAGATCCGCTGGGCAGATGACCACCACCCCCGCACCTGCGGCTACGACAGCCGGTCACTACGTCGCCCACGTGACCAGGCCCGACGGCCAGGCGCCGATCGACGTCGAGCGGATCCGCCAGACGATCCGCGAAGCGCTGCGCCCGACGGTCGAGGGCACCCGCGTGGACCCCGGCAAGGCCATCGGCACCATGGCGGACCTGGCCGGGCAGGTCCGCCATGGTGCCAGCCGCCGAGGCCAGGTACCGCGTCCTGCGGCCGGGCGGCTCGCCCTACGACGGCATGCTGGGCCCGGACTTCGATGCGCTGCAGCGCCGCCTGGGCTACGAACGGCCCTCGCCGCACAACTATCCCCTGAACGCGTCAGTATGGATGGCCGACTTCGCCCGCAGCTGCCAGACGCTCCTCGACCTCGTCCTCGACGCACAGCAGGTGGCCAGGAGCCGGTGCACCGGGGTCAGCCGGTGACTACCACGATCAACGATCACTCAGTGCGGGCCGTCCTCGTCCTGCTCGCACTGGGGCCCGCCGAACCCACTGCCGTGCTCCGCCCGCACACCGGTCAGCTCCTGCACTCCCTCCCCGCACCTGGCCCCTCTGCCTCCGCTGCAGAGGCCGACGGCGACGGTGAGCGGTAAACCTCGCCACAGGCTTCCCCGCCCGCAGCCGCGGACGGGGGCAACACGGAGAAGGCCCCCGTCTTCTCCCTCATCAGATGGAGGTTGCTATACCCGACCCAGCACCAGCACCGCCCCTCGGGCGGCCTGCTGCACGCGAAGAAGCAGATCGCCGCGGCCCGCCGCCGTGACGGCGACGGTGGCGGCACCGAGAAGTCCGACGGCAACGACGGCTGACCCACGGGAGATCACTCGCGATGACCGCACTGCGCATCGCGGAGCGCCTGGGCGAGGACTTCCTCGCCCAGGCGTTACCCCACGACTACCGCCACATCCCCGGCGCCATCTACCCCACCGGTCTGCTCACCTGGGACGACCTCAACCGCACCTGGCCAACCACCGCCTGCAGCCCCCGCGGCTGCGTCTGAACCGCGAGGGCGAGCCCCTGCCACTCCTGGCCACGAGCGAGCCGGTCGTCGCCCACCGGCACGCCCGGCGGTCGGGCTTGGGGCTGGCGGACTCGGCGAAGCGGGAGATGCCGCCCTTGTCCGGGGCCAGGCCGGCCACGGGGACACGGAAGACGAGCGACTTCACCACCGGGTTGTTGGTCTCCCACAGCGTCAGCCCGAAAGTCCGCACCGACTTGGTGATCTGTGTACGGAAGGCGCTCGTCACGCCCCACGGGCTGAATTCCTTGTGGTCCTCGTCGATACCGAACTTCAGGACATCATCGGAAATGGCGCCGAGTCCTGCCCACGGGGCGGGCAGGGTACCCAGCCCGACGGGGCTCGGGGTACCGCAGGGAGCACCCAGCACCGCCGGTCGCGCCGACCATGGTCAGGTCCGCAGAGCGCGGTATCTGAAGCAAAACATTCCTTCACAGATTCAGTGGGCAGGTCGAGGCCCCAGAAATACAAGGGAAAATGGGGCGGCAGTTGAGGCGATGACCGACAACCGGCGAACGGGTTCCCCCGAGTGAGTGATGGCGGGCAAACATTCACGGGCGTATGCTCAGCACCAGGCAGCTGACTCGGATATCAAGTATTGGGGAAGTGCGCCCATGTGTCCGATGTATATGGCGTGGCGCGGGACCTTCGACGATCTTGGGCTTTACTGGTCCAAAACAGAAGATGGGCGTTACTGGACCCGACAGCAGCCCGCAGTTGGCGGCACCGCCGGCTCCGAAAAGGGCCCGACGCTGGAGGTGTGGCGCGGCCTGGTGTATATGGCCTGGCGCGGCATCCGAGACGACGAGGGACTATGGTGGGCAACGTTCGATGGGAATACGTGGAGTGGTCAACAGCGAATCCCTAACGTCGCCTCCAGTCATGGTCCGGCCCTGCTCAGCTACCAGGATCGACTTCATCTGTTCTGGAAGGGAGCCGACGGTGACACCAGGCTGTGGTACTCGGTGTTTGACGGCGCCAGTTGGTCACCTCAGCAAGTCCTGGTGTCGGGTTACAGCGATGTCACGGCATTCGAACCCTGCGTCACCAACACTCTGACATCTAAGCCCTTCCTGGCGACTCATCGGTATCGAGCGGAAGCGCTGGACGTCTATGAGGCAGGTACAGGCGTAACAGACTGGCGCCCAGTGGGAGATATCCCACGAGAGGGAGCCACAACTGGCCCCGCGATTACCGGTCGCCTGGCGTTTGGCGGCGGACCTAACCGGCTACTCATGGCCTGGGGAGACACCGGCGGTCAGATGAGCGCGTCGATCTCCAACGACGGCGGTAATACCTGGAGTGGCCCCACTGTTGTCGGTCAGGCTGTAACCGGCGACCGGCCTGCGCTGCGCGGATGGGGTTCTAGGGACGCATACGCGGCCTGGCGGGGCGGGGGCAGCGACCGCACCCTCTACTGGGCATACACCGCGGGTGGTACCCAATGGTCCAACCCGGTGACTGGCATGCCAGGAGCATTCAACCTCACAGACCGAGCTTCCCTTGCAGGCCCAGCGCTCGTCGCCTACGGAACTATGTGGTAGCTGCTCGGCCATGCATCGCTTTCTAAGTGGCTGTTGTTGTCCCGATCTTGAGCGGTGTCGGTCGAACGACAGTCTCAGTATCGGGTGACCGCTGTGGGTGCCGGGCAGGAGAAGGCGGCGGCATGGCCGTCTCGACGCAGATCGTCGCGCGAGGCTCGCCGTGGTACCCAAGAAGGAGTGTCGCCCCTATTCGGATCGCCGACGCGCGAGATGGGCGATGATGTCGGCGGCGATCTCGACCCTCTCGGGCAGGACCCGCGTGATCGCGTCATACGCCTGCTGTCGCTTCGATTGCGGCAGTTGGAGATACGCCGAGACGGTCGACAGGTAGCCGACGTAATCAGGAGCGCTCATCGTCAAGCGCCGTTTGACGACGGCCTGCTGAACGTCGAGAAACAACGGAGACTGCTGCAGCTCCGTACCCGGCCACTGCATTTCCTCATCAGGAGCAGTCCCGTCGGGAGATGGAACCTCGTCGCTTTCCAGGAACGGCGCCCGCGCCGCACGCACAGACTCCACAACAGCTGGGTCAGCCAGCTGAACCTGGCCACCGAATGAGGCGAACACACCCTCCGGTTCCAGTAGCGCGGTCGCTCTTGACCACCGACCCTCCGGGCGTGTCCAGTGCAGGGCTGCCGCCGCGTAGACCAACCCATAGGTCTCACCTGGCCGCAGGTCCTCGAATGCGGCCCGCACTGTCGTCACGTTCGCTGGCACGGTCTTGTTCAGCTCGGCGAGCATGGCAGCGTCGGGCTCCGTCGCCGTGACCATGACCCCATGGTCAGCGAACAGGCGGGTTGCTTTGCCTGTCCCCGCACCGATCTCCAGGGCCGTCCGGACCGGCCGGCCCGCGTACGTCATCACCAAGTCGAAGAGCTCCTTGGGATACCCCGGCCGGAACCTTTCGTAGGCTCCCGCGGTTACGCCGAAGCTCAGTGCACGAGCAGACATACCGAGCTTCCTGACACGAGCGGGGCAGGCAGCGCTTGGCAATACTCAGCGGCTTGCCGTCCAAGCTCGCCAGGAGATCACTTCAGCGACTTCGGACGGGCACTGACGCTCAGACCGGCCAGGTGTGTCCAGGTCCAACGCCGTATCGTCCACGGGCACACGCTACCGCGATGCCGGCGGCGAGAACCGGGGTTCGCCCCAGTCCGCGGGCCGCGCGGCCGGGTTTCCTGTGCACCAGGCAGTCAGGTGTGCCGTGGGCTTTCGCGGCGTGCGTACCAGTCGTTGACGAAGTCGTCGAGTTTGCTGATGTCGGTCGGGAGGCTGCGGATGATGCGGCCGGTGTCGTCGGTCTGTCCTGCGGGGCGGGGCTCGAGGTGGCAGAGGAGGGCGGCGTCGGGTGCCCGGAGGGCGGCGACGCCTGCGGCGTGGCGGGCGGAGAAGGGGGCGGGTCCGGGCAGGGAGTCGGCGGCGGTGAGGTAGCGGGCGGCGAGGGGGGTAACAGCGGCCTGGTGTTGGGCCAGGTGGCGACGGAAGGCGGGTGAGTCGACGGGTGCGGTGTTGGCTTCCTCGCCGGTGCGGGTGGCCGGCACGTGGCGGTCGGCGCCGATGTCCGCGCTGAGCGTGGCCGGTACCCCGTCGTCGGCATCGGGCCAGTGCCCGGTGGAGGGGCTGGTGTAGGTGCAGTCGCTTCCGCGGAGCTCCGCTTGGGCGGGTGAGCGCAGTCCGGCGACGAGGGTGTAGAGGTCCAGGATGTGGCCGTGGAGGGCGGCCTGGGCGATGAGTGCGGCGGGCTGCGGGTCCTCCTCGGGTGCCGGGTGGGGGATGAGCAGGGGGTGGTCGGCGGTGCGCAGCACGGTGGCGCCGGCGGCGGCTTCCGTGGCGGCGTGTTCGGCCATGGCCATGGCGGCGGGCAGGGAGGGTCCGGTGCCGAAGGCCAGCGGGGGCAAGGCCTCGTGGACCCAGGCGGGTACGCCTTCGGGGCCGGGGCTGATCGCGTAGGCGACACCGCTGCGGTGAGGGCTGGTCGCCACCCGCAGGTGCAGCGGGACGGGGGTTTGCGGGAGCCGGTGGGCAGCGGTCCACACGCGGTCTTCGTCGGTGCGGTGGCCGGTGGGGGAGGGCCGGGTTTCGGTCCAGGCGTGCGGCGTGCCGGGGTGGGTGGCGGCGGCCAGGGCCCAGTCGAGGAGGCGGATGAGGATCTGCTCGCCCTCCTCGGGGAGTTCACCGGCGAGGCCGCTGTGGGCGCCGTCGAAGTCGGCGATGGGCAGGTAGGCGAGGCGCCCCAGCTGGGCGAGGTCGAGATGGTGCTCGGCCAGGAGTTGGGTGGTGCCGGGCGGGTCGCAGGGGCCGGGCTGTCCGATGAAGTTCTCTGCGTGGCGGCGTCGGTTGGCGATCCATCCGCCGTCGTTCCACAGGTATCCGGTGCGGGGGTCGGCCAGCTGGAGGTCGGCGACGGTCAGGGCCCATGCGGCGGCCTGGAGAGCGATCGGGGCCGGGTCGAGCCCGGCGATCACGCACAGCGCATCCGCCCCGGTCATCACGGTGGACGGGGCGGGGGAGGCCAGGGGTAGCGGGCGAGGAAGGCGGATACCGCAGCGCCTGCACCCGGCACACGGCAGGTGGAGGCTGGGCGTTCGTCGGGCCACAGCCGCCTCGGGGCGTGCAGAGTGGTCCATGGCGCGGCCAGGCGCGGCCGTCCGGTGGAGCAGTCGACGAACCGGCCGGTGCCGGGGGTAAGCTGGAGGTCGACCCGCCCGTCCTGGAACGGCAGCGTGGCGAGCTCGGTGACCAGGGCGATCCGGCGCAGTACCGCGGACAGCACCGTCGCTCCTTCGGTCACCACGCTCTGGTGCTCGGCGGCGGCACGCTCGGCGTCGGTGACAGGGGCGTCACCGTCGTCGCCCGCCCAGGCCTGGTCGTGCCCCGTGGCGGTCCGGGCCGCCCGGGCCCACTGGCTTTCGAAGGTACGGGAGAGGACCACCTGGCCGGGGCCGTGTGCGGGCCGCAGGAGGACGTCCTTGCCGCGGGCTGCCCAGCGCAGTCCCGCAACGCCCGCGATCGTGCCGTCCGCGTGCTGCCGGGGGACGAGCGCGCGGGCCCAGGCATCCAGCTGGGCCCGGTCCACCCGCAGCAGCACCTCATCCTGGCGGGGGGTGACCCGGACGATGCCGTACGGTCCGCCGGTCTCGCCTGGGCGGTGCGGCCCGAACTCCGCCAGCAGTGCGCTCAGCACGGCCGCTTCCCACCGGGCCTGGCCAGCGGACGGGGAGGGGATGAGCGCGGCGTGCGCGGCGATCTCGGCCCGGGCGAGCTGATGCGGCTCACCTGTGGCCAGGGCCCGCAGATCGGCGAGGTCGGCCAGCCGGCGGCCGGAGAACGGGGAGGAACCCACCACAGCACCCTTCGCGCACTGCCCGGTCAGCGCGCCGGAAGGGGGGGCACGCGAAACTACATGATCACAACAAGAAGGGTGAAGGGTGCGCCGAGCGCGGTTCTGCCTTCCTGGTGCCGCATGATCCGGGAACGGCACCCCGGCAAGGCCGACTACCGGTCGGCCCGCCGCCATCGTACGCAGCCTGCGCGCGGTGCGTCACCCTGACCGGGAAACTGCCCACGGCGCTACCACTGCCCTCATGCTCGGCGGTTCTCGCACCCGCCCCTCTCCGAGTCGGCGCCGCCCGCAAGGGTGCCGACGCGGAGGGCCAGGCCCTGTGGGCGCAGTGCGGGGCTTCTTCCGAACAGGTCCTGGCCACATCCGGACTGGGGATGCGGGCCGCAGGCCGGACTCTCCCAGATCCGCTGCGACAGCTTCCCCGCGCTCGTTTTGACGCCATGAATGCCGAGGGCGGGCTGCAAGAGCTGCTGGAGTTGCTGTTCCCGCTTCCGGACACGGACTGCGTGACATGCCTGCGAGGAACAGGGGGGTCTGCGGTGCGGCCGAAGAGGACGACCGCCCCGCCCTGCAGGCGACCGATGCCGCCGCGAGCCACCAGATCGACCGTGCCGCCCGGCCTGCCGCCCAACGTTCTCGCCGCGCTCGTGCGCCGGACGATCCGCCCGCGGGTCCGACCGCCGGTGCGGGTTCAGCCCTGGCCGGATACCGACCAGGCGCGCAGCTGGCGCGCGATCTGGAAGACCCCGATCTGCCTGGCTGCGGAGTCCTGCACCAGCGCGACGGCGGACTTCGGCTCGTAGTCCAGCACGTGGCGGTTCAACCCCAGGTACGCCTCGCAGGAGTGCCACGCGAAAGCAGCGTTGGAGTGCTCCAGGCACGGCATCCGGGCCAGCGTCTCCAACAGGGCGGCCGCTTTCAAGAACACCGAGCCGTAGACGTCCCGCCCCATGGGGCGGGCGTTCACCCGGGCCACGGCGGCGTACAGGGGCCCGAGGTCGTCGACCTGGGGATCGCCGTGGAGCAGCTCGGCGGCGTGCAGAAGGAACGGCACGTCGATGTCGTGCCGCGGTTCGGGCTGGGTCACGCCGCGTGGCCCCGTTCCGTGGTCTCGAATTCGGCGCGCGCAGCAAGCTCGGCGGCTCGCTGCTCACCGGTCGGGTCCAGCACGCCGTCCTCGGCCGCGAACGCTTCGCCGCTGCGCTTCATGGACCGCTTGAATGCGTCGAGGAAGTGCTGCTCAACGGCGGTCGCCCGCTCGTATGCGGCGGTGAGGACGAATTCCTGCATGCTGACGCCGGCCTGCCTCGCCGCCGCCGCGATGGCCTCACGCTGCTGAGGATCGGGGAACCGCAGGTTCATCGCTTTCGAAGAATCCGACATGGTACCCACGGTACCAGCAGTACCACATGCTGAGGCAAGGGTTCCCCGGCCCCTTCTGGCCGACCGCCCGGCTGCTCGGGAACGGCCCGGACGGCTTGCCGAGCGCCGCTAGGCTCCGGCTGTGACTGATACCCCGGCTCTCGGCGGTCTCCTGCGGCGCGCCCTGCTCGCCTGCAACGCACGAGCTCTCCATGCCGGCGGCGAGGCCGGACGCCACGCCGCTACGTTCGTCAACGAGGTGGCCACCGGCCTCCTCCCAGCCATGGGCGCGTGCAGTGACCCGGCGGAGCGCGAACTGCTGGCGGAGGCGCACCGGTGCCTGAGCATGGCGGCCGGCAACCCGCTGGGACAGTCGTGCCGCGAGCGGGAGGACCTGGTCAACATCGCCTGCCACGCCCTCGCACACGCCCTCCTCGCCCGTCCGCAGGGGCGAGCCAGCAAAGAGCAGGTGCACGCGTTCCCTGCCGAGCAGTGGACCGCGTCCCTGCCGGCCTGGTCGATGATCTTCCCCGCGGCCCTGGACACCGTCTCCCCGCCGTGCGCCTGCGGCGCGATGGGCACCCGCCCGGTCCCGGCCCCCGTGGAGAGGTGACCGGTGGACCGCTCCTTCCCCGTGATCTCCCCGCGCGGCTTCGCGAGCCTGGGCATCACGCTGCCGGCCCTCGCCGGCATCCGGATCGCCCTGACCGGCGGCCGCGGCACCGCCAAGTTCCACGTGCCGCCCCGGACCTGCGCCGCTACCACCACGGCGCCTGCCAGTACTCCAAGCCGGCCGACCAAGCCGCCACCTACCCCCTGTTCGAGGTCTTCGAACGGGTCTGCAAGAAGTGCGCCATCATCCTGCCGCCAGGCCCCGACGCGCTGTGGCGCGCGACCGCATTCGCCGCGGAGCGCCGTAACGGCCTGGACCGGGCACTGGCGGACCACGAGCCGCGGACCTGGCTCGGCTACGCCCGCCACGCCGCCCGCCACGACCCCGGAGACGACGAGCAGACCGAAGCGTGGCTGAAGCAGGCCCGCCGCGATGCCGCGCTCGCCGCGGACACCGACACCCTTGCCGATGCCTGGCGCCGGCTCGCGGACGACCACCCTGCCTTCCTGGACGCCTACGCCGCAGACTGCCCCGAAGCCGAGGCGTACAGCGGCGCCCGGGACGCGGTGCGCCGCTCGGCCGGATCCCCGCAGCGCCGCGCACTGGACCAGGTCAGCGCGGCAGTCGGCAAGGTCTCCCGCACCCGCGAGCGGATATACGGGCCGCCGCCGGAGCTGGACGCCGGGGCGCTGGTGTGCGGGGTGTGGCTGGCGGCACGCTCCCGCGGCCGCTCCGCAGAACGGGCCGCCGAACTGGCCGCCGCCGCGGCCAGCGCGGAACTAGGGTCTGTCCGATGAGTCGCATGACTAGCCCGTCGGCGGATCGTTCCGCTCAGTGTGGGGCGGGGCGATCTGTCAGACATCGAGTGGGCGAGGCTGGAACCGCAGCTTCCAACGAACTCAGGACGAGGCGGGCGTTGGAAGAGCCACCGCACCGTCATCAATGGCATCCTCTTTCGCTTGCGGACAGGCATTCCGTGGAGGGACATTCCCGCGCGGTTCGGGAACTGGAAGACGGTTCATGATCGTCACCGGCGGTGGTCGGCGGACGGTACGTGGGAGAAGATTCTGCGGTCCGTTCAAGCTGACGCTGACGCAGAGGGCAGAATCGACTGGAGTGTGGTGAGCGTGGACTCCACAGTGTGCCGTGCTCACCAGCACGCCACTGGGGCCCCTCACCAGTCGGCCCGGATACCGGGGCGACATGCGCGCCCTGCCGGGCATCGCCCCGACGAAGCGATCGGTCGTTCACGTGGCGGGCTCACGACGAAGATTCACTTGGCGAGTGACGGCGGGTGCCGCCCGCTGGCCTTCCTTGTTACGCCTGGCCAGTGGGGCGACGCCCCACAGCTGATCCCGGTTCTGGACCGAATCCGTGTGCCACGACCGGCGGGTGGGCATCCGCGGACACGTCCCGGCCACCTGTGCGGCGATAAAGGGTACAGCTCGCGCCAGAACCGCCAGTACCTGCGGCGACGGCAGATCCGGCACACGATTCCCGAGCGCCGGGACCAGCGCGCCAATCGCCGTCGGCGGGGCAGCGGGGGCGGCCGCCCCACCGGCTTCGACAGGACGATCTACAAGCGCCGCAACGAAGTCGAGCGAACGATCAACGCGCTCAAGGGCTTCCGTGCCGTGGCCACCCGGTTCGACAAAAGGGCGTACATCTTCCACGGCACTGTGACCGTCGCGGCCATTCGCCTCTGGCTTCGTTCATGACCCGTCTGGCAGTCCTTGGCCAGTGCAGGTGTTTTCGCGGGTGGTAGGGCTGTCTCCGTGACAGTCCATCCCGCGATCCGGGCCCGTGTACTGGAGAGCACAGCATGATCGTTTACGGCGTGGAGCAGGCTACGGTGATCTTCAGGCGGCCCCCGCACACATCGGGGGTCTTTTATCATGAGGAGCACTACCGATGGTCATCCCGTCCCTCCAGCCGGCGCTGAAGAAAACACCGGTGAAGCGGTCCATGAAGGCCAAGTCCCAGATGCGGGTCGCTGCGGGCGCAGTCACGGCGGCAATGGCTGCCGTGAACCACGTGATATCCGAGATCGTGGAGGCTGCTGCGGCAGCGGCGGCCGGTGCGCACACGATCCAGGCTGAGCACCTCAGGGCAGCCGTCCTCGGGGACGACGACCTGGCGACCGCGTTGCGTGACTGGTTCGGAGCCGACGGCAAGAATCACACCGCCAGTGCCCCTGTGCCGACCCCGGGAACGAACACGGTCTCGCTGGAACTCTCCGGCGACGCCCGTGCTCGCCTGACCGGCACCAGAATGGAGCTCCTTGAGGACATCACCCTGTATGCGGCCGAAGTGAGCCGCAAGGACCGCAGGGTAACCATCCAGGCCGGCGATGTCGTCGCTGCTGTCAGGCTTTTCCTGAAGGGAGGGCTTCGCGAGCGCACTCTGCACAACGTCCGCGAGGCCCTGAAGGGCAAGTAGCAGACGGCGTCACCAGCTCACGCTGCGGACCGTGGCATCCAGAGCCTTCAGCACTCATGACTGTTACAGCCCGGGCCCATCGCCGAGCTGGCCGACACACCCAGACAATGTCCGATGAGCCGTGTCATTCGCATGGGTCTGAGAGTGAGGCTTCCGGCTCCACCCCCTGAATGACATGATCATATGCGCTGTGGGTCATCGGGGCCTTGCAGCGCGTTGACACCCTTGGGAGGGGACATGGCCACCGGCACTGTGAAGTGGTTCGACGACGCGAAGAGGTTTGGCTTCATCACCCCGGACGGCGGCGGTGGCGATCTCATCGCCCACTCCAGCGAGATCCGGCGGGAAGGCTCCAAAACCCTGAAGGAAAACGAGAAGGTGGAGTTCGAAGTCAAGACGGGTCCCAAGGGTCTGTGGGCCGCCAACATCAGACCCCTGTAGTCCACCGACGTAGCCTCTGCCCCTCCTTGGGTGACAAGGAGGGGCAGAGCCGTACCAGCCAGGTTGCCGACGGGGACAGTCCACTAGGGAAAGGGCGTGGACCGACCCATCGGACACGCCCTAGCCGGCGCCACAGTTCTCGACGTCACCCGCCTGCCCTCGCCGCCACGCACCGCCGGCCGCGACCACGACAGCCGGTCGGCGTGGGCGGATCAGGAGCTCGCACTGTGGTATCCGGACGCGGTCGCCGCCATGTGCGCCCGCCTGGAGGAGGACTTCAAGGCCGAGACCGCCGACGCCACGGCGCGCCTGCTCCTGGTACGGGACTGGCCGCTGACCTGCGCCCGGGACGCGCCGGTCGCCTACCTGGCCGCCTCCCCGGTGCTGGGCCCGGTCGTCCCCCACGGCTACCGCGAATACGGCTACGGCGCATCCTGGAGCGACGACGACAGCCCTGGCCCCTCCTTCAGCGCCGTCGTCGCCGCCCCGGCCCACCTGGTCGCAAAGCTGGAGAAGGAGCAGGCTGCCCAGCCCTCGCACTACCAGCCGCGGTTCACGGCCGGCGGGCCGGTCACCGGCGGCACGGCGGACCTTGAGGCGGCCATGGAACTGCTGCGGACCGCGTTCCCGCTGCTGCCCGGCGACGGCGAGGGCGAACCGCCCGCTCCGTCTTCGGCCGTCGCCAGGCAGCGCCGCGCACGCCATGCCGCCCGCGGGATCCGCCTGGCCGGGGAGGAGGAGCGGCTCTACCGGCTCGCGGACTCCTTGAGAAGCGGATACCACTGCTGAGTACCGGGCGAGCCGGACGAACTGGAGCCGCTGGACAAGCTTGCGTTGTGGCTGCGCTGGAGCACGCTCCGCGTCGACGTGCTGTGCAGCCCACCGGGCGAGACGGAGCGGTGGGCCAGCCTGTTCGGCACCCTCGAATCCGTCACCGCTGACGGCCTTGGCTTCAGCCCTGGTGGCCGGCACCGTGCCCTGCACATCCCCTGGCGCCGTCTCGTCGCCGTTACCGGTGCCCCGAACTGGGACCGTGGCCACCGCATCCCGGAGCTCTGGGAGGTCTACGAGCCCATCACTGCCCCGCCCCCGCCGCCGCTGGTTCCTCCCAGGGCGAGGGGTACCGGGTTGCGTTCTGTACCGGCACCGGACGGTGCCGCATGATCTCCGCTTTCGGCCGCGTTCAACCTTGCTCGGCAGTTTCTTCGACGCTCTGCACGAGCGGAGCCAGGGTTTGAGGCAGGTCGGCCTCCGAGGTGAGTACGTGTTGGCCTTGCCATGTCTACTCAGTCTGGAAGTTGATGAAGAGCAGCGAAGCGCTTCCTGAAGGCCCAAGCCGAACGAGCCCAGGCTAGCTGACCGGGCGCCACACGGGAGGGGCCGCCCGACAACCAGCCCATCGAGAGCGGAATGGCCACTTCTACGGCTGTTCGGTTGCTGCTGGCAGGTTGTGCCATGAATGTCCGCAGGCGCCTTTGCAGGACGTCTCGCGGCGGCGAGTGTCGGCAACGGCGAACACGGAAACGAGGACACGGAATGCCTTGACGTGTTCGGCGGCTGGGAGACCCGCGAACCCGTAGCGGGGCGGGTCCATGCAGATCATCACCGAGGGGTTGGCCGTGGGCTTCACGCCGGACCGCGCCACCCCCGCGCGGCCGTCCGCAGCTGTAATGTGCGTCTGCATCGCATAGCTGGCGACTTCCTGCAGTACCTCCTGCTGGCGTGTCGGGGCGAGGCCGGAGAACCAGCCCACACCAGCGTCCAACGTGCGGAGCCCTTGGGCGATCTCGTTGACAACCCGCTCGGTCTCGCGCCGGAAGGTGCGGCCGCCGCCGCTGCTCGTCTCGGTCACCGCTTGATGGTTTCACGATGCCGGTTCCGGGCGAAGGCCGGCACCCGAGAGCGCCGCGGGCGGGAACTGGGAACAGTCCGCTCCCGCGACCCAGCAGTGCCGCAGGACTTCTACTCCGCGGCTCGCCAGAAGCCCCCGCAGACTTGAGTGACATCAAAAGTCGCTGACATCGATCACGAGGATCGTCGCCAAACGACTCCCGAAGTCACGCGGAAACGACTCCCGAAGAAGGCCGACACAGCCACACAAGTGCAGTCCGCCTGCGGCGTCCGGCCTGGATCGTGCACCGTCTACCTCCGACTGGGTATCTCGACCACCACTCCGTCGGGACAACCTGCCCGTCCGTCGCTGGTGACGGTGTGAGGTCCCACGAGATCCTGGACAGTTTGGCTCCACGAAATGCCTCAGGGATCAGCGGTCTCGCCCGTGCTCGCCAGCCTCTTCATGCACTATGCGTTCGACATGTTCCTGGTGTGGGAATTCCCGTCGGTGAACTTCGAGCGTTATGCGGATGACGCGGTGGTGCACTGTGTGACCGAGCGCCAGGCCCGGCAAGTCTGGGCGGAGCTCGAAGTGAGGATGGAGGAAGTCGGGCTGCGACTGCATCCCGACAAAACCAAGCTCGTCTACTGCAAGGACACCAGACGGCGAGGCTCTGCCGAGCACACGTCATTCAAGTTCCTTGGGTATACGTTCGCCCCTCGGAAGGCGCGGTATCCGGACGGCAAGGCATTCACGTCGTTCCTTCCCGCTGTCAGTCCAGAGGCCCTCAAAGCCATGGGCCAGCAGGTCCGCGAATGGCGAATTCACCGGCGCACCAGACTCAAACTCATCGAGCTCGCCGACTGGATCAACCCGATCGTGTCGGGCTGGATGACGTACTATGGCCGGTTCTACCGGTCGCAGTTGTATCCCTTCCTGCGACGCATCAACACCTACCTGATGCGATGGGCGCGGAAGAAGTACAAACGGCTGCGGGGTTACAAACGCTTCCGTGCATGGTGGACCGGGCTCGTACAACGGGCTCCGGGACTCTTCAAGCACTGGGCGTGGGACCGCGAGTTCGTATGGACTCGGTGAGAAGAGCGGAGTGACGGGAGACTGTCACGCTCCGTTCTGTGGGAGCCCGGGGGTGAGATTCCCCCGGGCCACCCGACCTTGTAGGGGGTCTTCGCCGCTCGGCTCGCATACTGGTCCGATGAGTCCAATCTCCACACGCCATCGGTTCCGGGACCCACGGAGCACGAAGTATGACTTCCTGGCGTCCGTTCTCGTGCGCTGCCCCAGCTGCGACAAGGTCGCGCGCGTCGTGGCAGGACCGGAGCTGGCCGGAGTGGGCGATCCGGACCTCTTTGCGCCAAGGCGTCTCGTCTGCCGGAACTGCGGGACGGCGAGGGAGTGGAGCCGTGGATATGTGGCCTTGCACTGGGACCCGCACGAGTCGGCCACAGACCCGTACTTCGGCGCCCGCCTGTGGCTGCAGGCCGAGACCCGGCACGGGTGGGTGTGGGCCTACAACCTGGAACACCTGGACCTGATCAAACGATTCGTGCAGGCATCGCTGCGCGAGGGGATTCCCTGGCACAACCATGGCCGGAAGATGACTGTGGTGGCCCGCCTGCCCGCATGGATGCAGCAAGCCAAGAACCGCGACGAGGTGCTCAGGGCCATCGCCCGCATCCACGCTTCTCTGCTCCGAACCTAACCAGGAACACAGCCGCCTCCCAATGGTCGTGGGTCGAATTGAGTCTCGAACTGGGTCGCTCACCTGGGCGTTCGCCGGATACGGGAGCGGCCTTCGGCTGATCCTGCGCTCCGACCAAGGTGCACCGATCAAGAGTCGTTCGTCATCCGCCTGGAGCGCGGCCCGTACGCCCTCGTCCGCCCCGGGCGTGCACGGGCGGTTCCGCCTTCTTCTCGTGGTACTGGCGGATGGTGCACGCCCCGGGCGCGCAGGGGTGGTTCCATCGCCCATCTGAAGATGTGGACCAGGTCTTGGCTCAGGTGTCGGCAGCAGCCGCGCAGCTACTGCCGACGAAGGAGGACGCCGGAAGAGCCGCCGCCCAGGTGGGTGCGCCGCGGCTGGTGGGTCAGGCCCACTGGGCCGAGTGCTGGCTCCACCAGCTCACCGGCCGCAGCCCCGGCCGGGCGGCGCAGGACCACTTGGCGCGCTGGCCGAGTGCTCTACGTCCTGCTGCGGAGGAGCCGGTTCTGCGGGGCGTCGAGCCACACGTGGTGCTCGCCGTCGGCGGTGACGGTCAGCCCGAACCGGGTGATCTCCGGCCGCCCCTGCTCGTCCCACCAGGACCGGGCCGCCAGGACCTCATCCCACAGAGATCTCGGACCTTGCTGCAGGACGCTGTCGGCCTCATCCCACCCGTCGCAGCACACGGACGCGAATGACTCCTTGCCGTCCCAGAGCAGGATGCGCCGTTGGTCGCCGCTGACGCGCCTCATCGTCAGACCAGGCACCAGATGACCGATGGCAAAGTCGGCGTGCCAGTCACCGTCCAGGATCTTGTCCGGTTCGGCCGCCGACGCCGACAGCCGCTCCTCGCTCTCGCGCGGCGGACGGCCGCCGGGCTCCCGGTGCGCGCGCAGCCACATGTACGCGGCGGTGTGCACGAACCGGCCCTCGGCTGCGCCATCCTCGCCCACCGTCAGGCGCAGGAGCCCACTGGAGGAGAACCACGTTCCGTACGGGGTCAGGATGATCCCGCCGGGCCTTACCTGCTCCCGCCACGCGCCGGGGATGGACCGGGCCGACGCGGTGCAGATCAACCGGTCGTAAGGGGCCCCGTCGGCGTAGCCGCTCTCGCCGTCGCCGCAGACCACCCGGGCCGTGTACCCGGCGGTGCTCAGGTTGTGCGTGGCCTGCCTAGCCAGGGCCTCGTCGACTTCGATCGTGAACACGTTCCCCGGGCCCGTCCGCTCCTCCATCAGGGCCGCGTTCACGCCCGAGCCGGCACCGATGTCCAACACCTTCTGCCCAGGTTCAAGGTCGAGGTACCCGAGCTTGATGCACACGATATCCAGCGCGGACACGGACGAGGTTGCAGAGCCCCGCACGAACCCGTTCGTGGTGAGAGGGCCATCCTGGCCGTCGTTGATCTGGGTCACGACCGCCTTCACCGGGTCGTAGACGGTCTTCGCCCACTCCTCCGGCTCCTTGCTGCAGGAGAGGACGCGGTAACCGTCCTTGGTCCACATCCAGACGTCACGCGGGACGAACCGCTCACGCTCGACCTTCAAGACCGCCTCGAGCGCCCACGGTGCGCGGTCGAAGCAGCCCGTCGCGGCGAGCTCGTCCGCGCATACGGACCGACGCGCGGCGAAGGACTCCGTCACTTGTTGTCGTCCTTACGGTGATCGCCACTGCCTTGCGGAGTGCTGCCGTCAGAGGCCGGCTCGCCGTTGCCGCCGCCGTGCTTGTCGGGGTCCCAGTCTTCCTGCTTGGCGTTACCGCCGCCGTGCTTGCCCGCCATGGTGCGCCCCTCTCGTGTCGGTGAGACCGGTGGACGGGGCGCAGTCTGCCGCAGCTGCAGCGGACGCGGAAGACGCCTGGGGCACACCGCAGGTGACCGAAGCCACCTGCGGCGGCGAGGTGGCCCACACCCCTGCCGCAGGGTCTTCCCGTTCAGTGGTCAAACCCGGGCGTGGGAACGGAGCGCTGCAGGCGGTGGGCCAGGAATAGGCTCCGCGCTGTCGGCGATTCGCTCGCGCGCGGTACGGACCCGTCACGGCGGTGGCCGCCCCCCCTTCGCCGTCACGGCGGCGATTCGTGGCTGGTTCCTGCGGTCGGTCAGAGGTAGGGGCGCTGTGGCGAGGACCTGGTGGCCCGCAGCGTTTCCGTGAAGATCGCGGCGGCGGGCGCGGGGGGGGCGAGAAACGGGGAAGCCAGTGGTGGACGTCGAGGGTCTGCGAATAGAGGTCTACCGTGCGCAGCAGCTGACCGGACTTCCCTGAGCTACCCCCCCCCGTCGCTGCCCGCGGGCGATGCCGGGCGCCACGGGGGCAGCGTCGATGTCGTCGAGGCCCGGGAGCCGGGCGCGGTCATCGTGGGCTGGGTCTGCAGGGCAGAATTGATCAAGCGAGCGGCTTTGGCGCTTGACCAGGGCGAGGATGAGCACCCGGCCAGCCCGGCGGCAGGACAAGACCGCGGTCGCGATGGCCGCCTCGCTCGCCAGGGTCCTGCAGCAGCAGGGATTCACCATCAGGCCACGAGGCGGGCGTCCCCGGCAGCCACCAGCTGATTGTCACGAAGGAGCCGCCGCGGTGCTGCGGTGGGGCTGACGGGCGGGAGGGCTCGGTTGTCACGCGGGCCCAGGCGACGTGTCCCGAGGTCCGGTCACGGGCCGTTGTGGTGGGTGGTGTTGTCCAGGCGGGTGGTGAAGCCGCCCGCAGTGTCGCGGGTGAGCAGCAGCAGTGGTTCGACGGCGGTGAAGTCGGGGGTGCCGGTGATGCCGCCGATCTTGTGGGTTGCGGACACCACGATGAAGTCGCCGTCCGGCGCCAGACTGTTGAGGTAGGCGGTGTTGCGTCGGCCGCGTTCGCCGTTGAGGAGGCACTTTGCGGCGCCGAGGACGCCGAGGGCCAGGCAGCCGCCGCAGGACCACGGTAGTGCCCTGGCCGAGTATCAGACGGGTGATGACAGTCAGGTCCGCCAGCAGCTCGCCTTCGGGCGCCCACAGGGGCGCCAGGCGGATGTCGCCGTGGCCGGGGAATTCGATGGCGGGGTCCGGCGGCGGGGTGAAGCGGTAGGGCAGGTGGGGGCCGACCTCGGCATAGGCGGTGTTGCGGTCGGGGGCGCCGAGGACGATCAGGCTGTCGGGTTCGGCGTTGTAGTACTCGCCGGGGTAGAAGTCGCGGATGGCTGCCGTCCTCACCCCAGCAGGAGCCCGACGATGACCGCCGCCCCGACCTCCGGCTTCTCCGCCTTCGCCCTGGAGCCCTTCCCCGAGCTCCAGCCGGGCGACGACCTGACGGGTACCATCACCGATGTCCTCACCCGCACCAGCACCGCACTGCGCGACGGGGACATTGTTGTCGTTGCCAGCAAGGTCGTGTCTGTTGCGGAGAAGCGGTATGTCGACCTGGCCAGCGTCACCCCGGGACCTGAGGCTCTGGAGCTGTCCGCCAAGACGGGAAAGCCCGCCGAGAGCGCGCAACTGATCCTGGACTCCAGCGACAGCTACTTCCTGGCCACCGAACGCGGCCCGATCATCGGCCGGCACACCCTCGGCTACCAGCTCACTTCGGCCGGGATCGACCGCGCCGGCACCGAAGGCGCCTGGCTGCTGCCTGCGGACCCGGACGCCTCCGCCCGTGCCCTGCGCGACGCCCTGATCACCTGCACCGGCTCAGACGTCGCCGTCGTCATCGCGGACTCCGACGGCCGCGCCGACCGGCGCGGGGCCACCGTCATCTCCATTGGCGCGGCAGGCGTGACACCACTGCGGACATCGGAGCATGGCGGGAAAAAGCAGGAGGAGACCTTCACCGACCTCGTTGCCGCAGCGGCCGGGATCATTCTCGGCCAGCGCGGACGCGGCGCCCCGGTCGCCGTGCTGCGGGGCATCTCGTACGTGCCCAGCGACGAGAGCGTGGCGTCGATGCTCCACCACAGGCCGTGACACTCCTGACATCGGGCGCGGCCGGGACATCGGGACCCAGCTGACGGCCGGGGCTGCTGCAGCCGTGGAGCAGCTGGGGCTGTTGACTGGGGCTGTTGAGCAGCATGAAAATGGGAGCCGTTGCCCCCGGCCGGAACCCCCGTCAGGGGGCCTCCGGCCGGGGCCGACGTCGATTCAGCGACCAGGCCCGCCACCGCAACCCAGCGGTCACAAGCGCTCCCACGGGGCGGGCAGGGCGCCGGGCCCGTAACCGCTCGTCGAGCAGGGCGTCCGACAGCGCCCGGACCAGGACCCCGAGCGGAGCGGGGAACCGGTCGGCCAGCAGTGCCCTATTGGCGTCGTACAAGGCTTGACTCTCCGGCGTCACCGCGAAGTGCCGCTGCTCGAAGTCGTCCATCCACACGGCGAACTCGTCATACGATCCTGGCAGGCCCGCGATGTCCATCCGGTCAGCGAGACCGGCGTAGAACCGGAACGCCGCCGCCTTCTCTGCGCGGGTGGTGGCCCGCCAGCTGTGCGCGTCGATCCACCGCAGCGGAGCGACACAGAAGGCGGCGAGTACGTAGAGGTACTCCTGGTCGCCTGCGGGCAGGCTGGCGTGCAAGCGGCGAAGGACCGCGACCGCCACCTCTCCCTCTGCCGAGGCCAGGCCGTGCTCGATGAGGGTGTACACCAGCTCACCGGTGGCCTTCGCACGGGCCTTCGGCTGCGCCGTCATCTTTCCGGTGCCGGCCAGCACCCGGGCAATGGAGGGCACAGCGAAGGTTCGGTAGAAGCCGAGGTTGAGCCCCAGGCGCAGGTCGTCGGGGAAGCAGACGAGCGCGAGATTCCGGTAGGCGGCGTGGCCTGGTGCTGGTCCTGTGTGGTCATGGGCGTGACGCCTTCGGCGGCGCTGTGGCCTGGAGGACGTCCTCGACCAACGGGCTCGCGAGAGCGCGCGAGATGCGTACCAGGTTGTGGCGTTCCTTGATCTGGTCGGTGGGAGTCCCCGGTTGAGAGGGAACGGCTGTGGTGATCGGATCGTCGCCGTGGAGCCCCTTCAGGGCGACTGCCGCGACGATTTCCCGGACCTCTGGCAGGGGCAGGCCCTGTGCGACAGCAGCCCGCGCCGCGCGGTCGATCACCGCGGTCCGGGTGCGCAGAGCGGCGCGGAAGGTGGCCGCTGCCGCCGTGGCTTCGGTCTCCTCCACCGACAGGCCGGCCGCCCGTGCACGCTGTTCGGCAAGCGCCGTGACCGATGGGTCTTCCCAGACGCGCATGGCCAGCTGGGCGTCCCGGATTTCGGCCAGGCAGCGGGTGAGCCGCCACTTCAGGTCGCGCACGGCCAAGTGGTGCTGAACGCGTGTGGGCATCGGGTCGAGCAGGACGTTGCCGTCGGCTTCCGCGGCAGCGAGCCACAGAGGGCGGAGCGCCAGGTAGTCGCGTCGGCGCTTGTACCACGCGTGCGCTGCGGGGTAGACGAACCCTGAGCTGATCAGCATCGCCCCCGCACTGGCGAACAGGGGGCCGACCTCAGTGGACAGCATGTCCCAGTTCAGTCCGTAATTGCCGGCGGCGGCCGCGATGATAGCGGCGACCTTGCAGGCGACGTAGCCGAGTGCTACCACGCATCCGATGGCAATCAGCCGTACGCCCGTCCGCAGGGCTATGCGGTCAGGTTGGCGAGTCGCGAGTTCACGTGCGTGGCGGCGGCAGGCCCAGCACGCCCCGAGCAGGGCGGCACCGAATCCGGCTTGATAGGTGAGCAGGAAAGCGGCGATGGCGGGGGTGGGGGCATAGGTGGTGTCGAAGTCGAGCGGGTGCGCGGGGCCCGGTACGCCGCCGGTTGTTTGCGCGGGCGCGCGACATGATCGCCTTCAGCTCCCATGATGGTGATCCGCGCGGCTTCCTCCTGGCTGATGCTAAGCGGCCGGAACGGTCACCGGTGAAGTCTGAAACACCACCGGATCGAGGGATGGCACCACACATGTTGCGGTGGATAGCCTCAACAACACCGCTAATGAGCTGCATCGACCTGAACCTCGCCTGACGCGAACGGCTCGAAACCCCAGAGAAGCGGCGATCAGATGCGCGTGGCGGCGTCGGCGGGCGGACAGGATCCGGCAGTTCGGTGTCGTGGTCACCCCCTGCACTATGCCGCGCGGCAACCACCCCTGGGCCTCTTTCGGCGCACCGGCCTGTGCCTGCGCGATGCAGGCACATCGCACGTGCGCTGTGCGCCTTGACGGCGGTCACGGTTCGGCCTGCGGGCGAGCACGTGAGGTCTCGGGGATGGCTGGTCCCGGGCGTCACCCCATGCAATAATCGTCTACATGACGATAATGGTTAGGGGTGTCGTAGCTGCTGTCGAGGACACGGCCGCCAAGCTGGACGGGTGGAAGGCGCGCGGCATGCTTGAAGAGCTCCTGCACTGGGTCGCCCTCGACACTGCACAGGACGCGGCCTCCGACTGGGAGCTGCACATGCGGCAGCACTTCCCTCACCAGCGTCTGAGCATCGACCGTCTGGCCAAGCAGCTCGAAGTGCTGGACCGTCTCAACCCCCAGTGGGCCGCGGAATTCCGGGCCGGCATCGCCGAGAATCAGCCGGACGTACGCTTGGAGGACGCGGATGCATACCCCCTGAACCCCCTCGCCGAACAGACGGCATGGGTCGAGCAGGGCCGAGGCTGACGCAGAGGCCTTCACCTCGACATGAACCGGACCAGCTGGCGCGACTTCACCTGCAGCGCCGCTGCCCGCGCCTGCATCGAGGAATCTGAAATAGCCGAGGCCTGTCCATCCGGGAGGGTGTCCTCGGCGCCGCCGATCGGATGCCAGTTCACCTCGATGGCCGCTCTGCCGGCCAGCGCCAGCACGGTAACGACGAACCCTTCGGACAAGGCGGCCGTGACGGGATGAATCGCTCTGCAGTGCCAGGCGAGGAGCGCCTCGGCGAAAACCTTGAAAACGGCGGGGTCGACCTGACACTCATCCTCGCGCATCGGACCGATACCGGACGGCATCCCCACTTCGGCTTCGTAGACGCTCACCTGGCCCATAAACAACCGGGAGACCCCGGTGGCCGCATTCCACAGAGACCGGTCGCCCATGTCGTAGTACTGGCTCACCGCTCCCCCTCCTCGCTGCCCACCCGGCCGCCTCGATCCCGAGAGGTTACAACGTGGCAGGCCTCAAGCCAGGCGGGCCTCCGCGCTCGCTCGATCATGTGCGTTGCGGCACTGTGGGAGGCGGTGAAGAACGACCTTCCTGCACGCTGGACGGCCCGCCTACATGCACGCCAACGGCACCGAAGAACCCGTCGGTTTATTCGACAAGAATGAAAGGCTATGGAAAATTCTATGACTGACCCTGTCCGTTTCCGCTTCCCGGTCAAGGGCGAGGTCGCGGTCTTCCGCGGCGGCCACTACCGTGCCCGTGGCGCCGTGGGTCTGTGGCCGTGCGCCGAGCTGCTGCCCGGGCCAGGCCGCCCCGCACCCGACGGACTCGCGCCGCGCGAGGCCGCCGACGGATCGGTGGGATACCCGGTTGCGCCGGAGCGCCTGGACGCCTGGGATGCCGTCACGTGGACGTTCCGCTGGCGCGGCGAGCTTTTCGAATGCACCGCCGCCACGCCTACCACATTCTCGGGCAACTACCTCGGCTCCGACGAGGACTTCGCCAAGGAGCACCTCAAGCGCCGGGTCATCGGCTACCGCGGCGTTTTCCCGCGCGACGACGTTACCGAGCTGAAGCTGCACCGTGAGGATCTGCTGCAGCCTCTACATGCCCTGGTGCGACGTCTTCCCGAGGTCGACCATTTCCGCCCCAAGGCTTATGCGGTTCACCGCGGCCGGACGTATCCGGCTGCTGCCGAGGCCGACGCTTCGGGCCTCATTGCGCTGACCACCGGGGACGATCGGCCTGAGAATCTCGTCGCCGATCCCCGGGATCCGGACGCCGGGCGCTTCTTGGCCGCCCCGGAGCAGTTGGACGCCTGGTACCGGACTCACTGGACATTCTACTGGCAGCGCGGCCCCTTCGACGCCGTCGGGACGGTGGACGGCAGGATCAAGGGCGTTTACACAGGCGGCAGCTGGGGCTTCGCGAACTACAAGAACCTGACGCATGAGCCATCTCCCGGGGCGTACACCCGATACACGGTCACGGTGGACCTCGACGGCGTCACCGACCTCGAACAGCACCGCACCGACCTCCTGGCCACCCAGAGGGAGAGCCGTCGTGGCGGTGACGCGGCCCGGTCAGCAGATGGGTGATCTCGGCGTCGCGCAGCACGGCGCCCCCATCCTTGCCAAGGCCACCTGTCCCTTCGACCTGCCCTCGGCGAAGGACATCCCAGGGAATTCGTCGAGAAGCTGCTCGCCTGAACAGGACGCGTTGGCCGGCTTCGCGTCGTCGCGGCAGGCTGCTGCCCAGTGCCCTAGGCGAACTCGCCCTTCTCGATGGCGCTCAGCTCTGCGACGCCCGGTGGCATGGAGAAGCGCTTGACGACGTCCTCGCCCGTGGTGTCGTCATGGAGGTACAGGTCGAACGGCCCGGTGGCGGAGGCCATCGCTTTCGCGGGCATCTCGTGCGCGACGGTGTACCAGTAGAAGCGGCCCAGGTCCACGCACCGGATGCCAGGCGAGACCATGGCCTTGCCGAGCACCTCGGGCGTCCACCCGAACCACGCCGTGGCCGCGTCTCCGCTGCGGAACTGGTAGACGGCCTCGAGTGCGATCTCCGGCCTGATGATGCTCCGGCCGTCCGGGCTGGAGCCCACCGTGACGCCGTAGCTCTTGACCTCGCCTGTGCGGATGATCCACAACACCGCGTCTGCTCCCCGCCCGTCCTGCTGATGCCTGTGCCTGCTGTCAAACCGGTCATGTCATTGCTGCTGGTTCTGGTACGCAGCGGGACCGATTGCGATCGTAGAGCAGTCAACAGGCCAATTTCGTGCGGAAAATGGCGCAGACCGAACGTGGCTGAGACGGTGCCATCCCTCGGTGTGGTTCATGTGCTGATTCGCCGAGGACGCGCCCGGCGGGGCGGTAGGGTCCTGGGCAAGGCGCACCTGTGCGCTCCCCTCCACGAGGAGCTCTCCAGCTGATCGGGCTTCTCGCCCAGGGGGTCCGATCCGGGCCTCCTCCGGTGCGGTCGCCGGCAACGGCCGCAACCCGTTGGAGGGGAGCGTGCGATGGCGCGTCACCGCAGGAAGCCTCTGCACGAGCGGATCGCCGCGGTGGTCCGCGAATTCTGGAGGTGGATGTGGGGCCGGTGACGGCCGCCCTCAGAGAGATTGAGGGCGCCCGTATAAGCAACACCGGTCGGTCCTCGCCCGCGATTTTGCCGGTCCCAGGCGGGGACCACTTCACCGCTCACAGTAGCGCCTCCGGCGCTCCGCCGTCAGCCGGTCGGCTCGGTGGTGTCGTCCGTGAAGAGGGTCACGATCGCTAGTGCCGCATCAGGCAACGTTCGCCCGTTCCTCATCCTCTGATGGTGGGGTGGCTGTGGTCAGTCGGTTGGTGATCTCTTCGGCGGTCAGCACGAGCGCGAAACCCTTGCGTTGGACAGCGAGTTCGGGTGCTTGTCGGGACTGGTCGTCGGTGGCCGTGACGTCGGATCCGAAGACGACCTTGTAGCCGCGTTCGTATGCCTGCCGGGCCGTGGTGCCACAGCAGTAGTTGGTGAGCCTTCCCGTGACGATGACCGTGTCGCGGCCGAGGTTGCGGAGCATCGTGTCGAGCGGGGTGTCGTAGAACGCTCCGTAGGAGGGCTTGCGGATCACGGCCTCGTCGGGTCGGCAGCCCATCGGGGCCCACACCTCGGCGGGGCCCGGTCGGCGACAGTCGGTGTCGGCATGCGGGAGGAACTGCAAAGCGTGCGGCCGGTCCAGTCCGAGGTGGGTGTCGTCGAAGATGGTCCAGATCACCGGGACGGAGGCGGCCCGGCATTCTTCGACCAGTTGGTGCAGCCGGGGTGCCATCCGGGTGGCCGCGGGCACCCAGTAGGGGCTCCAGCCGGGCCGGATGAACTCGTCCTGCATGTCGATGACCAGCAGCGCCGCCCGTTCGGGCCGTATGTCGAACGATGCCAGGCCGCGCTCGTAGGCGTTGCGCGCCCGCGCGGTGACCCATTCCTCGGTGTACATCATCCCCACCCCTATATCGATTCGAGGTACCTCGTTTCGATGTGCGAGAGTAGCAGCATGCTCGAACTCGCGATTCTGGGATTCCTGGCCGAGGGCCCGCTGCACGGCTATCAACTGCGCCACCGGATAGCGCACTTGTCCGGCCATACCCAGCCGGTCAGCGACGGCAGCCTCTACCCGGCGATCAACCGGCTGGTCAACGCCGGGCTGCTCGACCGGCGGACCGAACCGGGCGCCTCGGCCGCCCAGCGGCACACCCTGAGCCTGACCGACACCGGCCACTGCGAGCTGCTGCGCCGGCTGCAGGACGCAGGCGGCCTGGACATCAGCGACAGCACCCGGTACTTCACGGTCCTGGCCTTCCTCTCCCACCTGCCCGACACCGCCGACCAGCACGCGGTACTACGCCGGCGGCTGGAATTCCTGGAACAGCCCGCGAGCTTCTTCCACGACAAAGACCGCCCGCTGGGCGCCGACGACACCGACGACCCCTACCGGCGCGGCATGCTTACCATCGCCCGCGCCACCAGCCATGCGGAAAGGTCCTGGCTTCGCAAGGTGCTGGCCTGACACCGCATCGGCAGGCACCTGGCCCGTTCTGAACCCGGACGCCTCCTCTTCCCGACAGACTGCGGGGGTGGCAGAGCCAGTACGGGTCCGCGAGAGCGACAGCGATGAGGGGCAGCACCTGCTGCGGATCATCCGCAGGGGCACCGGCTCGGTGGTGACCTGGCGGCGGGCCCAGATGGTGCTGCTGTCCGCAGGGCATGCCCGTGGCGAAGATCGCCGGGGTGACTATCACCAGCGACGACCGGGTCCGGGATGTGATCCACAACTTCAACGCCGACGGCTTCGACTCTCTCTACCTGAAGTACAAAGGCGGTCGGCCCAAGACCTTCACCCTGCCCGAGCGGCGTGAGATCAAGAAGATCGCCAAGTCGAAGCCGATCGAGCACGGCCTGCCGTTTTCGACCTTGAGCCTGGCCAAGCTGGCCGACTTCCTGGTCGCCGAGGGGGTGGTCGACGACATCAGCCACGAGGGCCTGCGGGTCCTGCTCCGCCAGGAAGGCATCTCGTTTCAACGCATAAGACCGTGTCCTATGTGGTGAGGCGGATTAGTCGTTTGTAGCAGCAGATCGCGGCGGCCAGTCCGAGGAATGCCAGGTAGTTGCGGGGGTTGCGTTCGTAGCGGGGTGAGAGCCGGCGGTAGCCGGTCAGCCGCGACATGGTGCGCTCGATCACCCACCCTGCGGCGGCCGAGGTGTTCGCCGGACTCGATTCCCTTGCGGGCGATGCGGACACCGATGTGCTTGCCGCGGGGCCATTTCCGCAGGTGAGGAACGTCGTAGGCCTTGTCGGCGTGGAGGCGCTGGGGGTCGTGTCTCGTTTGGTGACCGGCCACCATGGGTTTCATGGCTTCACTGTCGTGGGTGTTGGCGGCGGAGACACCGACGACGAGGGGCAGTCCGTTCCTGGCCGGGATCTGGCGCATCGACCAGCTCATCGAAGAAGCACCCGGCAGTGCCTGGCAGCGACTGTCCTGCGGGGACGGGGCGAAGGGCCCGCGCGTCTACGACTGGGCCGCAGCCAAACTGCCTGCCAACCTGATCTTCGACCCCGATCCGCCGACGCACCACCGCTGGGTCATGGCCCGCCGCAGCCTGTCCGATCCCGGCGAGCTCGCCTACTACCTCGCCTACGCACCCGTGGGCATCGAGCTGGCCGAGCTGGTCCGGATCGCCGGCTCCCGCTGGGCGATCGAGGAATGCTTCCAGGCGGCGAAGAACGAGTGCGGCCTGGATGAGTACGAGGTCCGCCGCTACATCGGCTGGTATCGGCACATCACCCTGGCCATGCTGGCCCACGCTTTCCTGGGCGCACTCGCAGCCCAGGCCGGCGACGCCGCAAAGGGGGCTGCAGAAACGGATCGGCCCTCGTCCCCCTCACCGTGGCAGAGATCCGGCGACTCCTGGACACTCTCCTGCCCCACCCACAAGCCGACCGCAACCCCATCACCCACACACTGAACTGGTCAGCCTGGAGAAGACACCACCAAGCCATAGCCCGCCACTGCCACTACCAAAAACGCAGCTCAGGACACGAATCGCTGCTGGAGTACTAAGGTGTACAGTTTGGTTGATGGGTGTGGGTAAGCTGGCATCATGGACGAGGATCAGCTGGCTGAAGAACTTCGCCTGACCATCGGACAGCTCGTACGCACCGTGCGCACTGCCGACCAGATGCCGCCCGGCGAAGCCGCCGTCCTGGGCTACCTGGACCGCGGCGGCCCGCTGACCACCGCACCGATATCGCACAACAGCGAGGAGTCACTCACCAGTCGACCGCCAAGGCGGTCAAAGAACTCCTGGCTCAGGGGCTTGTGTATGCCGAGGCGCACCCCAGCGACGGGCGCAAGCTGTTGCTTCACCTCACGCCGACGGGAAATGGCCGTCTGGCCGAGGAGCGCCGAAGGCGTGTGGACTGGCTCGGCACCGCAATCAACGATGTCCTCAGTTCCGATGAACGAAAGACGCTTGAGGCGGCGCTGCCTCTGCTATCACGCCTGACCACACACTTGAATGGCAAATAGCCAGGGGCTGCCGTTTGGGTCATCGAGCGCTGCGCATTGAGGGGGTGCCGGTCCAACTGCCCGCGACCTTCGCCTGTACCGGTCTGCCCACGCGCTGGCTGGACCCGTTGGGCACGCCGACCGTGCTCAGCGACTTGGCGGTGGCGTACTACCGCTACCGGGTCCGTCGGCAAGCCGCCCCGGCATGGAGGCTGCGCTCGTCGCCCAGGCGGCGGAGGTGCTGGGGAAGTACCGCCCGTGAGGCGATCCCGATCTGGCCGAGGGCGACCTCAAGAACCACATCGCCCCAGAGGACTGACCAGGCGTCGGCGCCGGGCGCCCATCAGCTTCGCCGGTCCCGTTACTGTCAGTGGCGCCCGTCGGCGAGTCCGTCGGCGACGTTTTCGATGTAGAGGATGGCCCACTCCACACTCACGTTGAATTGTGCGGACTTGGGTGTGCGCGACTTACGGCGTCGTCTGGCGTTCTCGCTGCTGAGCGGTTCCACTTCTCAGGCCCGAGTTTGACTAGGCGCTGTTTCTCGGATCATGTTCGGAGCCAGATTGC